>CANHIY010000107.1 GCA_947461175.1 Bacteriovoracaceae bacterium | reverse complement strand
GTCATTTCTTTTGCACCCATGGGGCCATAAGCATGAAGCTTTGATGTGGAGATCCCTAGCTCCGCTCCAAGACCTAACTCTCCACCATCATTAAATCTTGTTGAAGCATTCACAACAATCACCGAGGCATCCAGAGCTTGAAGAAATTCTGAAATAACCTCTTCACTTCTCGCAATAATCCCTTCCGTATGATGGGAGGTGTGTTTTTGTATGTGATCCACTGCCTCCCGCTCGTTCTTTACAATTTTTAACGAAATGATTTGATCTAGGTATTCTTGATCGTAATCTTCTTCGGAGGCGAGTTTCACTTCGGGATGGATGTGACAACTTTTTTCACAACCTCTCACTTCCACTTGTGCCTTAGTAAGAGAATCGATGACTTCAAAAAGACCCGGGTACTTCTCATGTAATAACAAAGACTCCAGGGCATTGCAAGCACTGGGTCTTTGAGTCTTAGCATTAAGAATGATGGGAACCACCATAGATTCATCCGCGTCTTCATGGACATAAATGTGGCACAGCCCCTTATCATGGGCCACAACGGGCATGGTAGCATTTTTTCGAACGTAGTTAATAAGGGCACTTCCTCCTCGAGGAACCATGAGGTCAATATACTCATGAAGCTTTAATAGCTCTGCCACATCTTCCCGTGTCTCAATGAGTGAGATAGTTCCCTCTGGAAGTATTCCGTGAAGGGCCCTGGAAATCACCTCAAAAAGTATTTTGTTTGAGAAAGAGGCTTCTTTACCGCCTTTAAGGATGAGAGAGTTTCCAGACTTAATGGCAAGCACTGCCCCATCTATAACCACATTTGGACGGGATTCAAAAACCATCCCAATCACTCCAATAGGAATTCTTTGTTTTTGGATGATAAGACCATTGGGTCTTTTATATTCCTCCACAATCGTTCCTACCACCTGCTCCTGAAGGGCCACGTCTTTACACATCGTGCTTAAGGCCTCTATGGATTTTTCATTCAGAGTGAGTCGGTCAATGAAGGCAGGTGAGAGCTGATTTTTTCTTGCCTCTAGAAGATCTTTTTCGTTTTCCGAAAGAATCTCAATCTTATAGCGCAAAAGAGCTGTGGCAAGACTCTCAAGGGCCATGAGTCTTTGTTCTTCACCCAGAGTCTGAAGCTGGGAGGTCGCCTTTTTTCCTTTAACCGCCAAGTCTAAAATACTCATACATCCTCTTCTTAATGAACTAAAAATCAGTTTTAACCAAAAGATTATCTTTGTGGATGGCAACTTTTGAGGCCCCATGTTCTAGAAGACTAGAAATATCGCTGGATTTCTTTCCCTTAATGATTTGAAGTTCCTTATGATCAAATTCAGAAATACCCACTGCAATGGTTTTATTTTTGTATTTTACCTGAATAACATCTCCACGTTTAAAAACCCCATGAACTTTTCTTATCCCTACAGGGAGAAGTGAGGTCGTTGCCTTCATGATGGCCTCATAGCAGCCCTGGTCCACTACGCACCAGGCATCGTTTTTAACAATAGTTGAGAGCCAGGTTTTTTTTCTAGAAGTTAATTTTTCAGGATTCCCTTTAAAAAGTGTTCCCCCTTTTCCTTCTATAAGTCTTACAAGGGGAGAGGGAGTGAGAAAACTTCCTATCAATACATCAATGCCGTTTGGAGTAAGTTTTCGAACGGCCTTAAGTTTGGTGTCCATTCCGCCCCGGCCAACAGAAGTTTTAGCAGCAAATTTTATTCCGGAGAAATCATCCTTATAATCAATCTCATCAAATCTTTTCGCATCGGGGTCTTTAGGGTTTTTATTAAAGAGTCCATCCGCTTCAGTGAGAAGGATAAGCTTTTCTGCATCAGTAACTTCTGTGATCATCACCGCCAGTTGATCATTGTCCCCGACACTAATTTCTTCAAATGATACGGTGTCGTTTTCATTAACGATAGGAAGGATGTCATTTTCAATCAGGCAATTAATCGTATTTCTAATGTTAAGGAAGCGTTTTCTTTGTTTGAAATCTTCATGAGTCACAAGAATTTGCCCGCAAGAAATACCCACTTCCTGAAGAACATCCACATAGGTTTTCATGAGAAGGGGTTGCCCCACTGCAGCCGAGGCTTGCTGAAAGGAGATCATCATTTTTTTTTCTTCAGGTTGCTTTAAAAGTTTTTTACCTGAATTAATGGCTCCGGAACTTACTAAGATGGGAAAGAATCCTCTGTTTCTTAGGGCCACAAACTCTTTTATGAGGGCACTGATTTTAGAATAGGAGACACCACCTTTTTCATCGGTTACTGCAAGGGATCCAACCTTAATGACAATTCTCATCTTCATGTAAGATATTTTAATGTAATTTATTTTGGGAAAACACATCTATTTTCTTACTTTAAGATATAATCACTAGACCATGGAAGGTAGAAGATGAAGATAGTGGTTACTCTGTTACTCCTGTGTTCGACTTTAGTATTGGCGGGCGATTACAAAATCGTGCGCTTCGAGGCCAGTGACTACAGGACCTTTACACTTTCAGAATTATTCTCCTTAATCGGAGAGAATCACTGGGTCCTTCCTCATCATTCCTGCAATGGTCGGGATGAGAATGATCCTTTTACTGTCCCGGTGAGAAAAAATATTTTAAAAAATTCTCTAAAGATTAATGTTCCTAAATCTGATCAATTTTATTTTTATCAAGAAAGAAGACTCTTCACTCCTGAGGGAGTAGAGGTCACACACCCAACGGATCCTTTTGTGGAGAGAGTGGTTAAGGCCCTGAGGCGTCTGGAATCTTCAAAATCCATTAAGACCCTCTTTCGTCATCTGGAGGCTTCCTATTTTCCACTGGAAATCTCCCTTAGCGCTTACAATTCTTTTAACCCACGTCCACCTGGGGCCAGGTCCCGGTTCGGGATTCAGATGGCCCAGGCGATAGCTTTTTTAAATTATAAGAGAATGTCCGCTGCCATTCCCTTTCATGATGTAGGAGTGGGGGGACAGATTTATTGGAATCCGGTGGGGGATTTTAAAATTGTTGAAGAGGATGGGATCCTTAGAAATGTGGACCCAGATGTGGCCTTAGGTCATGAATTGTATCACGCCTTTGATTCGATCCGTGGGGTGCTTGATATGGGGATGGTGAAGGGGGCCGAGTATCCCTTTGAGTCTGTTCTTGAGTACAGGGCCGTTTATTTTGAAAATGTCGTCAGACAAGAGCTTGGCCACAAAAAAAGAAAATTTTATTCCATCCCAACACTCTCTCCTGGAGAGGACTACTCCATGTACCCAGATATGCTGGATGAGGATGGTGAACCCATCTCTATTCCTGCACCTTGTTTGGATCCTGACTTTCTGACCTAAACGCTCTTAGAGGAGGATGTATGGAAAAAACTTTTGGGCAGGAACCTCTTCCAAAACCCAAGACTTCCCCCGAGGTCCCACCCATTGAAATTAATCCCGGAGAAATCCATGTGAGACCGGAGGTTGATTTTGGCGAAGAACCCCTAGGGCCTCTGGAACCAATTCCTGAAAGACCCTATGAACCCGCACCTGTGCCAGAGAGAGAACAACCAAGTATTCCTGAAATAGAACCCAGCTCCTAAAAAATCATCTCTGGAACTTCCGTTGGAATAACGAGGTCCGCTTCTGTGAGGCGTTTAATGTCTTCCACTGAGACTCCGGGTGCTCTTTCAAGAAGATGAAATTTTCCGTTTTCTAATTTTAAAACGGCAAGATCAGTGACTACAAGTTTTACGCAATCAACTCCGGTCAGAGGAAGTGAGCATTTCTTTAAGATTTTTGAGGCACCATCCTTAGAGGCATGAGACATGGCCACAATGATGTTACTTGCCCCGGCCACAAGGTCCATAGCACCTCCCATGCCTTTTACGAGTTTTCCTGGAATCATCCACGAGGCCAGGGCGCCAGTTTGATCCACCTCGAATGCACCTAAGACTGTGAGGTCCACGTGACCTCCCCTGATCATGGCAAAAGAGTCAGCGGAATTAAAAAAGGCAGCTCCCTTCACCACAGTCACAGTTTGTTTCCCAGCGTTGATAAGATCAGCATCAACCTGATCTTCAGTGGGAAATTCCCCCATGCCTAAAATTCCATTTTCAGACTGAAACAACACATCCATCCCTTTAGGGATGTAATTGGCCACAAGAGTGGGGATCCCTATCCCAAGATTGACGTAGTATCCGTGACGAAGTTCTTTCGCAATTCTTTGAGCGATTTGTTCTCTAGTAAGTGCCATAGATGATTCCTTATTTTTTAATCGTTCGCTGTTCAATCCGCTTCTGAAAATTTCCCTGGATGAGGCGGTCTACGTAAATCCCAGGTACATGAATGAAGTTAGGATCTAGTTCACCGGCCTCAACAATTTCTTCTACTTCTACCACCGTTATTTTTCCCGCCATAGCAATCATGGGATTAAAATTAGCGGCGGTTTTTCTGAAGATAAGGTTTCCAAAAGTGTCTGCCTTCCAGGCCTTCACGAGGGAAAAATCTGCCTTAGGGAAGGCCTTCTCTAAAATATAGGGCCTCCCATCAAACATCTTCACGTCTTTTCCTTGGGCCACAACGGTTCCATATCCAGTTGCAGTAAAAAATCCGGGGATGCCCGCCCCTGCGGCCCGGATCTTCTCCGCCAGTGTTCCCTGGGGAGTGAGCTCGAGTTCAAGCTCTCCGCTGAGAACCTGTTTTTCAAACAAAGCATTTTCTCCCACGTAGGAGGAGATCATTTTTTTCACTTGTTTTTTTTCAAGAAGAATCCCAAGCCCAAATCCATCCACTCCGGCATTATTAGAAACGATAGTGAGCCCAGAGACTCCTTTGTCATAGATCTTTTGGATAAGGTTTTCCGGAATCCCACAGAGACCAAAACCACCCACCATGAGAAAACTGTTATCCCTGAGACCTTCTAGGGCCTCGTCATAGGTCTTTACGACTTTATTGAATCCTGACATGAACTGCTCCTTTGCGAAAGACTGAGGATGAGACTAGCATAGAGAGTGAGGGAGTGCCAAAAAATTGGGGATAAATGAATGAAAAGATTAATTAGTTTTTTTACCAAAGTTTGTGAATCTTACTTACCTGATGCGTTTGTCTTTTGTCTCCTCTTGACACTAATTGTCTTTATCTCTGCCATCTTTTTGACGCCACATTCTCCAGTGAGCTTGATTGAATTTTGGGGAAAAGATTTCTGGGGCCTTAATGCCTTTGCGATGCAGATGGTGTTTGTTCTTATCACTGGGCACATGCTCGCCACCACTCCTTTGGTAAAAAAAGGTTTAGCTCTTATTTGCAATCAGATAAAGTCAGAAAAGGAGGCCCTCATTTTTCTTTCTGTCTTTTCAACTTTTTGTTGTTGGCTTAATTGGGGTCTTGGTCCCATCGTTTCAAGTATCCTGGCCATAGAGCTTGCAAAAAAAATCGGGAAAGTAAATTTTGGTCTCTTTATTGCCACGGCCTATTCTGGTTTTTTAGTGTGGCATGGTGGATTGTCTGGAACAATACCCCTAAAGATTGCTGGCAAGGACGAGATCCTCACAAGAATTTATCCTGATTTATCCATCCCCTTATCTTCGACCCTTTTTTCAAATTACAATCTTCTCATCTTAGTATTGCTCTTTATTTTTCTTCCAGTAACGGTCCTCATGATGAGGACTGATGAGAAAACAGTTTTAACTTTTTCTGAAACTCCTCTGGAAGTGGAGGTAAAGACCCACACTTTGAGAGATGAACTTTCAAATAGCAGGTGGCCTAATGTGATTTTTTTTATTTTCTTTGTGATTGTGATTTTAAAGCTTCCAACCTTTGACTTCTCATCCATTAATTTTATTTTTCTCTCTCTTTCCATGTTACTCCATGGAACTCCTGCAAAATTTCTTAAAGCACTTCAATCCTCTATCGGAAGTGCCAGTGGTATCATCATTCAGTTTCCTTTTTACGCTGGGATCATGGGGCTAATGCAGTATTCGGGACTCGTAAATCTAATGTCTTCATTTTTTGTTGAAATATCCACTAAGGAAACTCTTCCCTTTCTTACATTTTTAAGTGCAGGTCTTGTGAATTTTTTCATCCCCAGTGGGGGAGGTCAGTGGGTAGTCCAGGGGCCTGTGATGCTGAAGGCCAGTCAAAGTTTAGGAGTGGATCCAGGAAAAATTTCCATGGCCATTGCCTGGGGAGATGCCTGGACCAATATGATCCAACCCTTCTGGACACTGCCCTTATTAGGTTTGGCAAAAATTCAGCTCAAAGATATTATGGGGTATTGCCTGGTGATCACAATTGTTTCAGGTATCATCATCACCAGTGTTTTTTTCTTTATCTGAGTAAGTGCTTCAGGCCTTTTTACAGATGCCATCTTGTGAATAATGTTTATGAATAAAAAACATAGCACTTCCGGCAAACCAGTGCCACATGGCATGTCCTTGAGAAAAGATCCCATGCTGAGTAGGATCACACCAAAGCCTTGAGCCGTCTGAGAAAGAAAATCCAAAGGCAATAATTAAGAGACCAATACCTGTAAAGAACCACTTAAGTTCCGTATTGTGCTTTTTAAATGCCATTATTTCCGTGATCGTGACAAAAATAGCAGATAACAGAATGAGACCTTGAAATTTAAGACCCTCTACATACATGTAGTGCATGAGAAGGGTGTAGAGGATCGCCACCACAATGTTAAAAGGAATAAGATGCTTATCCTGAAGTTTTCCTAATCTAATCAGATTCATTCCCTTGGCCCAGCCCACGAAGAAAAACATGCCTATAAAATCTAGGATCTGTGAGCCGTAGAAGTTTGAGCTGTGATAGAAAAAAGACATGGCCCCCATGAAGAAAATGATAGGGCCAAATTGTTTAATTTTAATGTCATGATTTTTTTTGAATGAGATCACCGTGATGATCACGGCCACAATAAGATAGGAAACATTAGACCAGGTGTTGGCCGGTTCTGAAATCCACTGACAAAGAGTTTCCTCGCACCACTTAATATTTGGTGCTCCCCAATCGACAGTGTGAGGATACCAGGGGCAGCTCGGGCCATGGGGATTGGGGTAATTCATTTTTAGAAGTCCTTTATTCTATCTACCAGTTCAGGATGATCTATAAAAGGATTACGCACCTTTTGATATTTTGCAATGGTCTCGTGACGTTTAATTTCTGCTGAATCCACCGGGTCTTCTTTGTGCCAACGTCTTAGGACTCCTTCTTCTTCGGAGCCGATAATGAGGTTGTAGTGAGAAGAAAAATAAAAAAGGGCCCGGGCCACATTTCCCCTATGAGAGGCCGGAGGAGTATAGACTACATTTTCTTTCACAAAACCCATTTTTGAACGGTAACAACCTTCTCCTCCCATTCTGTCATCAACATCTCCCACCACTCCAAACGGGCTGTTTCCTCGCATAGAGTTGGCGAGGGTGTCCGTGAGAAATAGATGGTGCATGTCGGATTTTTGCATGTCCTTTGGGAAAGTGCCGTTAAATTTAGATTGAGGCCAGGTGTGCTCAATGTTGACTTCTGTGTGCATACTTGAAACCTCATTAAGGTTATCAAAGTAAAACTTCTTCCCACAATACACATCTAAAACAAAATTACCTGAGTAATCAGTTTTTTTATCCAGTTCTCCAAACATGATTTTTCTCGCCTGATCATAGCCCACAGAGGTGTGTCGGTAACAGTTACTGACACATCTGGGAGTGACCTGGTCAAATCGACCTCGAGAAGAGATGTGGTAGTTATTTAAGATAGAGTCTAGGAAGATCTTTTCAAGGGATTTTTTTCCGGAAAGAGTTTTGTAAAACTCCTCTCCATAATAGGCCCATTTAGACTGATCTATTTTCTGATCTTCTTGGGCCAAAAGCTCCACAGAAATGAATGAGGATGTAATGAAAAAACATAAACTGATGAGGAGTTTCATGAAGATCCCTTGAGAAAATTTTTTTCAATTTAGGATAATGAAACTTAATTGTCACTTAATTTATACTAATACATGGTCTGTCGAAAGGCTATTTTTTCAATTACTTAGAGTATTTATTCTCCTCGTGGGATGTCTTTGATGCAGTTGGTCGTGTCATTGTTTTCTAGGGAGGAGTAGTCCATGACCATGGCCACTTTTTCTAAGGCCTTAAGAAGGGCCTCATTAATAGGGAGCCTCTCCTGAAGGAGTTTTTGATCAAGAGTTCCCAATTTAAAAAACCACTCCTGCATGATGGGAGTGCTTTCTAAGTCCAGGGATGTTGACCCCCCTTTTAAGTCGTACTTTTCTTTTATATGCTTACAAATCGATAGTGTGACCTCATGATTTTTATCATAAAGGCCAGACACTCCAAACATGCGGCAGATCCCAGGTCTCATTTCATAGTGTCCGCACTTTCCTTCACCCTCTCTTTGTCCAGGCACATAAATAAGGCAGTGTTTCTGCTTAGTGTTTTGAATGTTCCCTATCCACTCCGTATGTTTTCCTTCCTCATACAACTTCAAAGCCAAGGGGATCATCTCAAAGGGAGAAGTCTCAATTTCGGGATTCAAACAACAGCGCCCACAGGACAGGAGACAGCTTAATCCCGTAGAGGCCTGGTAAGAAGAAAAAGTGTCGGACATTTCCTGATAAAGTTTTAGAAGATTATAAGAAAATTCTCTGATATTCATTTAGGATGACTCAATTTTATTTTGTTCTCACTAACGTTGAAGCTGAATCAATCTTAAAAGAAGAAATTCGTCTTCGCTATCCTGAGGTTCGTCTAAGTTATTCTAGGCCAGGATTTATTACATTTAAGGCAGAGAATCAAATACCTTTTAACCCTCTTTTTTGCCGAGTCTCTGGGGTGTGTCAGGGCCGATTTAAAAAATCTGAACTCCTTTTTGAGAGGGCCTGGGTTTATGCGGTTGATGAAAAATTAACTCTTCCTCAAGATTTAAAAGAATTATCTGATCGAACTCTTTTTAAAAAGGGTGAAACAGTGACTCTTATTATGATGCTTTCTCAGGATGAGTACTGGGTGGGAAGTTATCTTTTACTTTCTCATCATTTCCAAATCCCAGGAGAAGTTTCATCGATCCTTGAAAAAGATGTTCCAAGCAGGGCCTATTATAAAATGGCCGAGGCCTTTGAGGCCTTTGATCTGCCTTTTGATCACGAGGAAATGGTCCTGGAACTCGGTGCCGCTCCGGGTGGGGCGAGTCTGTTTTTATTAGAGCAGGACTTAAAGGTTTTAGGAGTTGATACGGCCCAGATGGACCCAGTGGTAAAAAAGAATATCAATTTTAAACACCTTAAGTGTCCCTTTGAGACCCTCACTGAAAAAGATTTTAAATCTAACGTGGACTGGATCGTTTCTGACATTAACCTTCCCCCCACGGTGGTTTTGAGGGAAATTTATAGGCTTCTTGGTTTTTTAGAACCCCGGGGGCTTATCCTGACTCTTAAAATAAATGATCTAAAACATTTAGAAGTCATCTCCACTGTGCGGGAACAGATAAAAAAGTTTGGCTTTAAAAAAGTTGAGCTTAAGTACTTACCGAGTCACAGAAAAGAAATAGCTCTTATTGCTCTCCATTCATAAAACCCTGGGGAAAAAACTGGTTATAAGGGTCATGCTCTTTTTTTAAGTCCCTGAAAAGATCCAGTTGATTTTTACCATGAAATTTCTTGATATATTTTTGTTTTATTAACCCTATTCCATGTTCTGCAAAGGGGGATCCTCTCCAGTTCAGGACTTTATCATAGAGTTTTTGAAACTCATTCAGGCAATTTTGAGATTCATCTTTCTTAGGCATGTAATTATAGTGCAGATGTGCGTCCCCAAAATGCCCAAAGAGGCAATAACGGACTCCAATTTTTGAGGCTTCACGGTAAAACTTCAGTAGGTCAACAAAATGCTCAGGTGTCACCTGAACATCAGTGCCAACTTTAACCACTCCCATGCGGGAGTTTTCTTCAAAAATGGCCCGTGGCACTCCGGCCCTGACTTTGTGAAACTTATGCTCTGAAATCTCATAGACCTCTTCCGGAGGAGTCAATTTCAATGAGCATAGGACACTTTCATAAATATCTTCAAAAGCCTCGGCCTTAATTTCAAGGAAAATGACATCTTGATGAAGTCCTAATCTTTCGTCGGCCTTAAGATAATTCATGCAATTTGAGTCTAAGAGTTCACAGGACATGATTTCATCTCTGTGTCCCTGAACGGCCTTGAAGATTTCTAAGTGGGGTTCACTACTTTCTTCCCACCTCGGGAGGAGGAGAAAAACGTAGGTCACTGGTCCATTTTCCGTGGTTTCGATTTCGGCCTCAGTCACAATTCCAAGTTGTCCCTCGGTTCCAATCATGAGGTCCGTTGCTCTCTCGAACCTTGGATAGGGAGCGTTTTTAAAATTTTCATAAAATTTAAAATCACTTTGATACTCCTTGAGAGCTTTCGAAGTGGAAGTGAATTCATGGTCCCGAAAAAGTTCTTTTTCTTCACCCTCAAAATT
>CANHIY010000106.1 GCA_947461175.1 Bacteriovoracaceae bacterium | reverse complement strand
CTCAAACCCCATGGAGATGAAAATATCTTCGATTTCCTGCTGAACAATTGTGACGGGATGATGGCCAGCGGACTGGAGTCCTTTTTCTAGGACAGAATCAGTCAGGGAGAGGTCAATTTTATTCTTTTTTAGACCTTCGTTCATATCAAGTAATTCAATCTCCTGCATTTTTTCGGAGATGAGTTTTTCAATGACTCCTTTTACTTCATTGGCCTTAGAACCGATGACTCTCTTTTCCTCAGGAGTTGCATCCTTGAGGTTTTTCATCACATCTGAGAGAGGTCCTTGTTTTCCAATATACTTAGACTTTAAGTTCAGAAGATCTGGTATTTTATGTATGTCAGTCAGCTCTTGCTTAAAATGATTCAGCAAGGATTCAAGAATTTGCATTGGTATCCTTTGGTAAAATTCTGAAAAAATGGTACCAACAAGGTATTTAATTGAAAAGACTCAGAAATAACTCTACGAATAAAGTTCATACCGACTGTATTTGAAATCTGTTGGGGTTAGGATGATTTTCCATTTTGGAGAAGAAAGCCTCGTCCCCAAGTGAGAAAATACTTCTTATCAAGATCAAGGTAATCAGGGTAGGTCCAAGGAAGAGGTTCGAACTCTCCTTTTTGAAAAACATAAGTTAAATCAGCAAAAATATTGTGTCCGATAAAAACACGATGAGAATAATTTTTTGTGGTACTTAGAATAAAGTTTTCCAAGGATAAAAATCCTATGTCCACATTCACTCTACGTAAATCATCCTTTGACCAGTTTTGCTCCCACTCCAAGGATAAAAGTTTGGTGGCTAGGAGTGCTTCCCTGGGATAGGATTGACTTGTGAGAATGAAAAAACGGTGAAGGTCACTCCCCATTTCTTTTGCATAATAGTCCATAAGAGGATGAGAGAGAGGTTCATAAGTAAAACTTAGGCCAAATTGTCTTTCCCAAAAAGAGACAAGCTCCTTTTTGTCGAAAATGTCACGGCGATAGAGAAAGCTCGCAAATAAAAGACCAGAAGAGGGTGTTTGGGTTTTAAGCATTAGCTCAAGGATTTCATAAAGTTTCCGTAGTAATCTCTTAACTCCTGGATCGAACATAAAGCAGTTCCGCGCTTACGGACAACAACACCTGCGGCACAATTACCAATCCAAGCGGCCTCTTCAAGGCTCGCTCCAGAGAGGAGAGAGGAGCTAATGGCAGCGATGGCCGTATCACCGGCACCGGATACATCATAAACTTCATTAGCGGCAGTTGGGATAATCTTAAGCTCTGTGTCTGTTTTCGTGTCCAACATGGCCATACCATCAGCACCGAGGGTAATGATGATTTTTTCCAGGTGAAGTTTATCCACCAAAATCTCGGCAATTTTTTCAAGTTTTTTTTCTTTAAAGTACCCCAGGGCCTGGGCCATGATCTGAGACTCTACCCGATTAGGCTTTAATAAACTTGCCCCTTTATACCAGTGAGGAGGAGTTGAACGGGAGGGATCAACTGCCACCAGAAGGTTCTGGTCTTTAAAGCGATGGATTATATCCTGGCAAAGATTCTCACTAAAAAGGCCCTTACCATAGTCTTCAATGATGACACAAGAATGGGTCGAGACAAACTCATTCACTCTTCCCGTCACACGGCGAAGAATTTCCTCAGAGATCATGTCTTTTGTTTCATAATCAACTCGACAAATTTGTTGCGTCGAGGTGGTCACTCTTTCCTTGTAGGTCGTGTGTCGGGAGGAGTCCCGCACTAAGCCCCAGGTTTTAAGGCCCCTTTCTTCAAGTAAATTTTCCATTAGGTTTGACCTGGAATCATCCCCAATAACACCACAAAGAGTAGAATTTACGTCTAAACTTTTTAAGTTGTCCGAAACATTGGCCGCAAGTCCAAGCTTATTCCACTCCTTTTGAACTTCCAAAACGGGAACCGGTGCCTCAGGGGAAATTCTTTTCACTTCTCCATAGGTGTACTTGTCTATGCCGAGGTCACCCACGACAAGAATAGGATTGAGTGTTTTAAAATGATTTATGATTTTTTCAAATCTATCTGGTGTGAGTTTCATCTTGTACCTTTGTTCTCTGGATCCATAACTGAATAACCTCTTCAACAATACCTGTGATGCTTTTCCCTGTGGAATCTATCACCACGCTGTCCTTTGCCTTCTTTAGTGGGGCAATGGGTCTACTCATATCTTCGTGGTCACGCTCCATGATGTCATTTAGTATCGTTTGGTAATCAAGCTCTGATTGTCCACGTTTTTTTAATTCCTCAAATCTTCTGAGGGCCCTCTCACGAGGAGAAGCCGTTAAAAATACCTTCAGGATGGCATTAGGAAAAATAACCGTCCCAATATCTCTTCCATCCAGGATAGCAGGCCGATTCTTCACAATATCTCGCTGCCATTTTTTTAAAAACTCTCTAATGACCATGTGTTTTGAAACCTGAGAGGCAAGCTTAGAAACTTGATGCTCCCGGATCACATGGGTTAAATCCAAATCATCCAAGGTGATCAAAATATGAGGTGCAGGGGCAAACTTAAATTGATGGGTTTGAAAAAATTCATTAATGATTCGCTCTTCTGAATCAAGGAGTTGATCCTTACCAAACTCAATGCCCGTGTGTTGTAATCCATAGGCAACGGCCCGGAACATGGCCCCAGTATCAATGTAAATAATGCCAAGTTTGTCGGCAATGGTTTTGGCCACGGTAGATTTTCCGCTTCCAGATGGTCCATCTAAAGCAATAACCTGATCTTTTGTCATAGTGTCTAAATATTAAGGATTTGATTTGGTTCCGGCAATCAGAAGTCTTTTAAAAAACTGAATTCTTCTGAAAACTCAAGTCGATGAAAAAAATCAGGATGAGCCATTTTAAGCATTAGGGGATTAATCATTTCAAATAAATTTTGAGAATATCTTGTTAAATGGACGTGCTCCGACCATACAGGATACGTGCCGGGGGCAAAGGCCATGGCCTGATCCTCCATGATGAGCGAAAAGGCGAGAAGTTCCTTCATGGATAACTTCTTTAATTCTTCCATAAAATGAAGAAATATCTTTTTTTCATGTTTGGGATCATAAAACGGGTAGCGACCACTAGAGTCCTTAAAATCCTGTATTTTTAAAGTGACGCTTCTTCTTTCCTGAATGATAAGAAATAATTGTTCATTAACTTGGGCAAGAGACTCTCTCAGAAGGGAGAGCTCAGATTCTCGTGATGACAGTGACATGTTGATGAGGACCCATGGTGCTGGTGATCTGGTTGTAGTTTTGTAAAACTTTATTGAGGTAGCGGTTCTTTTTTCCAACAGGACGATTTGATTTTAATTGGGATTTGGTCCAATGGGGTCCCATGTTATAGGCCACTGTGGCATAGAAATGATTATTATGAAATGTCCCCAAAAGTCCTTTGAGGTAATAAATGCCGACTTCAAGATTGCGTAACTTAGAAATTAACTGAGAATGACCTAAGGATGAAAAAGAAAACTGATACTGGTAGCGAAGGTAATCCTCCCCTCTTTCTGCCTCTAAAATGATGCCCTTAACTTTCATTTCCGTAAGGGTTTCATGAAAAGTATCAGGCATTAACTGCATAAGACCCCTGGCCCCTTTTACAGAAATAGACTCGTGTTTAAAATGAGATTCCGTCCACATGACCGACAGGGCCCAGAAAGGATCGATCTGATGTTTTTCACAAAGGACAAGCACTGGTCTTATGACTTTTTTAACTTTTGACTGAAGCTTCGGTGGGAATAATTCAACAATTTTGTTCTCTGCTTCTTCCTGTCCGTTATTAACGAAAAAGCTTAAATCTCCAACAAAAAATCCACCCAGAGTGTCATTCTGGAAATGATAGGAATCTTTTCGGATGAGGCTCCAAGACAAAAATGAAGGGTTTAAAACACGCAAAGAGAATGCACCAAAAAGTAACAACAGAATAACGGGAATTTTGTAGGTGGAAGTTGGAAAATCACCAGGTGATTTTTCTCGTACTTCCTCCGTGGAGATTCTTAAGTTTTTTAGAACTGTTTCCTCTCCGAGCGTCTTATCCATACCCAGCGCTTATATCTAACCCTCTCCTAAAAAGCAAATTACCTTGACCAAGCTAAGCTAACTCATTGAAGATTAATAACTGAAAAATAAATGACAGAGAGCTCCTCACCAAATTTTGAGGTTTTATGAGTGAAAATAAATTATGTTTTGAAAAGTCCCTCTATCTTCAACAGCATGCAAAAAATCCCATCCACTGGAAGGCCTATGGAGAAGAACCCCTTCAAAAGGCAAAAGAAGAGAATAAACTTATTTTTTTATCCATCGGCTATTCATCATGCCACTGGTGCCATGTCATGGCCCATGAGTCGTTCGAAGACAAGGATGTTGCCTCTCTTCTCAACCAACATTTTGTTTCCATAAAAATTGACCGAGAAGAGTATCCAGACCTTGATCACTATTACCAAACCGCCTCATCTCTTATGAACGGAAGAGGGGGATGGCCTTTAAATATTTTTCTCACCCCAGAGGGTCAGCCCTTTTTTGTGGGAACTTATTTTCCCAAAATAGGTAGAAAAGAAATTCCCGGTTTCTTTGATGTTCTGAAACAGATTCAAAACTCCTGGGAGGTGGAGCCTCAACAATTTTTTGAGAGTGCTAAAAATCTCACTTCTGAAATAACTAAGTCCCTTAACATAGATAAGAGGATTGAATTTAAAGGACACTTCCCCCCACCTTCGGCGATTTTAAATGCTCTTAAAAACTATGCCGACACTAAAAATGGTGGTTATGGTAAGGCCCCGAAGTTTCCTCATTTTCCTTTTTATGAATGGGCACTGGAGCAGATTCTTGAGGGAATGATCCCCCAGGATCAGGGACAGCACATTGTGGAAACCATTGAGAAAATGATGATGGGGGGAATTTATGACCACGTTAAAGGGGGCATTCACCGTTATTCTGTGGATGAAGAATTCTTGGTACCCCATTTTGAAAAGATGCTTTATGACCAGGCAGGACTTTTAAGAGTTTTATCGAAGTTAAGTCAGTTTTATCCTGCTCCCCTCATCTTTGATGGAATACTTCAGACCCTGGATTATCTCAAATCAGAGATGATTTCTGACGAAAATTATTTCTTTAGCGCTCAAGATGCAGACTCTGAGGGGATTGAGGGACTTTATTTTACGTTTTCCAAAGAAGAATTCGAAGCAAGTTTTGAAGAGGCGCCAGCTGAGCAAAAAATAAAAATGGATCAGTACCTTGAATGGTTCAGGATAACCCCGGAAGGTAATTTTGAGAACGCTCTTAACGTGATTTCTCTTAACCCTAAATCAAAAGAATTATTCTACACCCAGGAAGGATGGCAGGAAGTTCGTGAAATTCGAAGTAGATTACTGGAACAGAGAAAATTAAGAATGCCTCCGGCCACAGACAGAAAAGGGATTGCGGGCTGGAACTTTATGCTGATCTCGGCCCTTTGTGATGTTGTTCAGTACACTCCCCTCGAGGCCATTCAACAAGAAGCCTTTGGGGTTTTAAAACAAACCATTGAGGGAAACCTAAATCAATTTGTAAGAACTGACTCCTCCGGAAGACATGTTTTAATTCATTCAAACACACTCGAAGGGCAAGCTAGTTACTTAGAAGACTATGTCCAGTTTGCAGATGCTCAGTTAAGACTTTATGAAATTACTGGGAATGAAATTTTTAAAAAGAATTCAATTGAATCAGTGGATTTTATTCTTAAAAATTTCATAAAAGAGGGAAATGTCTACATGACCACTCTGGACTCTCCAACTAAAGGGATTGAAAACTTAACCGCACCACTTTATGATCAGTCCTACCGCTCTTCAGTCATGACTCTTGTGCACCTTCTCTCGAGGATGTGTGTGTTTAAACAAGAACTATCCCCTCTAGAAATTTTTAAAGACCATTACCAGAATTTCTCGCAATTTGTCCTGAACAACCCTCTAGGTCACGGTGAAGGACTAAGGGCCCTTTCTTATCCACTTGATATCTACAGAAAAGTTGAGGTCCCTTACGAATGGATTGAGAACTCTGAATTTAGAACTATGAGGACTCATTTCTTCTCCCGTTTTGTTCTTGATTATCACCACAAAAAAGATGATTCCTACCAGATATGCTCCTCAAACACCTGTGAAGTTTCCGGAAAAGGTTTTGAAAACTTTCATAAACTTTTCACCTCCAAGGAGTCAGATCATGCTTAAAGGAATAAAGATCATTGATTTCTCTCACAGGCTGCCCGGTCCCCTGGCGGGGAAAATCCTCTCGGATTTAGGAGCTGAAGTCATAAAAATTGAGGATGAAACCCACAAAGACCCCTTTCTCTCTGGAATGTTTTCTCACTTTGATGAGAGTTTTAAGATTTGGTACGAGGAACTTAATAAAAATAAAAAAATTGTGCGCCTTAATTTTAAATCACCTGGAATAAAAGAAGAGATTCAAGGTCTTTTAAAAGACGCCCAGGGCCTCATCCTCTCCTTGAGTCCCAAGTTAAAAATAAACTTAGGCCTAGATGATGAGAGCCTTAAATCCCTCAATATTTCTGTGATAGAACTTGAGGCTTCCTCAACTCACAACAAGGCCATGCATGATTTAAATGCTCTCGCCCTCAGTGGGTTTCTTTCTCTTCATGTGGCCCATGAAACCGGCCCCATTGTTCCTCCTCCCTTTCTCCCTGTGGCCGGAATCGCTTTCGGACAGCAAGTTGCCACCGAGCTTCTTGCAGGTCTCATAGAATCCATGAAAACCAAGAAATTTATAAAATCTGTCTGCTACCTCCACGATACGGCAAACTCCATTCTTCACCCATTCTGGCCCACTCTGCTCAGGGAAGAGAAAAGAACAAAATTCCTCCATAATGGGGCCTACCCGTGCTACTCTTTGTACAAAACTTCTGACGGGCACTACGTGGCCTTGGCAGCTGTGGAAGAGAAGTTTTGGACTGATCTTTGCGAGACCTTCCCTATCGATCTTCCCTTAAATAAAAGGTTTGAAAATTCTGAAGCCGCTTTCAATAAAGTGTCCAATGTATTTGCCAAACTCACGAGCTCCGAGATAGAAGAAAGAATACAAGACAAGGAATTATGTTTATCAATAGTCAGGAAAATCAGCTGACGCACAAAATTTGGAGTTTTTATGAAACGAGTTATTGGTTTTCATTACACCCTTACTGATAAATCCGGAACAACTTTGGATTCATCTATTGGTGATGAGCCGCTTTATTTTCTTGAAGGTGCTCAGCAAATCATCCCTGGATTAGAAAGTGTTTTAGGCCTCATGAATGTGGGTGATAAGCGTAAGATTGAAGTGAAGTCTCAGGATGCTTACGGGGAAATCAATCCAGAGCTCATCGTAAAAGTTAAAAGAACTCAGTTTCCTCCTGATGCAAATCTTCAAGTTGGAGATCAGTTTCAGGTCAACAATGACAACCACTCCCCAGTTTTTACCATCATTACAGTAGAGACTGAAGAAGTCACAGTTGACGGAAACCACCCAATGGCCGGCAAAGATTTATTTTTTGACGTAGAAATCATCGGCATGAGAGAAGCCACTCAAGAAGAAATCGGCCACGGCCACGCCCACGGCGCTCACGGACACGGTCACCACTAAGATATCATCTTCTCCCCGTAAGAGTTATATCTTATGGGGAGATGTTAAAACTCCATTTTCTTCATGGACCAAATGAAAATTTTCGTCTTTAACAAGTAAGAACCCATCAAGATCCACGTATTCCACCAGACCACTAAAGAGCATGCCATAGGATATTCCGATGGTGGTTTCAATCATGCAACCCATCATCGTCTCAAGACCATGCTTCTTCGCCTCAATCAAAAAATCTTTCGCCTTCACTAAAGATCCGGTTTTCATGAGTTTAATATTTACGGCGTGAAACTGCTTGGAAAGCTCACCAAAATCGGCCTCATCTTCAATGGATTCATCAGCAAGAATTTTATAGGAAGTTAACTTCTTAAGCTCTTTGTACTCATCCTTCATCAACGCCGGGAAGGGTTGTTCCACGAGCTCAATATTCATCCCAGAAAGGGATCTTTCAAATTTAAGATACCCTTCTAAACTCTTCCACCCCTCATTAGCATCCACTCGGATTTTTGCCTGAGTATGCTTTCTCACTTCTTGAAGCATCTCAAGAGCTGACTCCTCAGAAACCTTAATTTTAAGAGACTTAAATCTCTCTAAAGGTTTTAGATAATCAGCGATCTCTCCAACCGGCAAAATGGGCATTGAAAAAGAAGTTTCAACACTTTTAATCCCTGGAAGGTTTAAATACTGCCCCAAACTCACCCTCTTTTTGTGGGCAAAAAAAGATAAAAATACGGATTCAATTCCGAACCTAAGAGAATGAAGCTGCACCACTTTCAACGATTCAAAAAGTGCATCCCTTGAAAGAATGGATGAAATATCCTGCCTACTCAACCAGCCATGAAACTCTTCCAAAATATTTTGAACCGTTTCCCCGTAACGGATATTAGGAGCAATTTCTGACCGAAAAGTCCCTTCTATCGTCTCTAGGTAAACAATGAAATTTTCTTTAAAATTGGTTTGATTACGTGAGAGCTTCCAGTTCACCTTTAGATCCAAATGGATCTTCTCCAACCAAATTTTCATAGTTTTCCAACTTCAAAAAAGAGCTCCGAATGTTCAAAAGTTGCGGGAGAATTTCCTCTCTTCCCGTCCGGAGGAAGAGATTTAAAGTATTTTATCCACTGCTCGCGGTTCACATCAAATTTCATCGTCTTAAGAGGAATCTCAATATTTAAAAAACCCAAATACAATTTAGAAACCATTTCTGAGCAGTACATTTTCTCTGAACCATTTTCGTCAACATTGTTCCACAAAAAATCATGATCATACTTTAGACCCAGAAAATATTCCCGGAAATGATCCGAAAATTCTCCCCCATGCTCCTGCAAAAAGGTGACTGCATCACTACGCCTTAATCTTCGAACTGACAACAACTCCCCTTTCTCAGTTTTAGATTGAAACTCCTTCAAAGACACCACCTTAACCTCACCCAGGGCCTCGGCCACCAGCACCTCAGGTTCATTTTCGATGACAACTCCCATGTGGGAGTAAATAGACTTTTCCTGTGCCTCAATCAAGGAACAAGACCAACAGGAAAGAGGCTGAAGAAGAACGTCCCCGACCTTAAGTTCAAATGCGCCCAGGTTCAAAGACAAAAAAACAAGAAAAATTACATGGGTCATAATAATAAACCTTTTTAATCTCCCCCTAGGGGGAAAAGTCTGCAGTCTGATCATCACCACAAAAGCTTTTATAATAAATTTGGTACCCTAATTTCCAGAGGAAAGTACATGAATATCTTTATCCTAACCACACTCTTCTTCGTCTCAAGCGCCTTTTCCTGCCCAAATGGCCTTGTGATGGATAAGAATCTTAACCGCTGCCTCACCTCAGACCAAGTGGCCATAGTGAGGAATGGAACTAAAAGCTGTACCCCATCAGATATTGAATGCTACAAAAAAAATGCTCTAGATGTACTAAACAGTATGACCCAAGATAATAACTCCCCCAAAGGGATAAATAAATTTCTCGGAGGAGAAACTCTTAAGCACTCCGTTAGTGCCGCTGCCATCGCCCTCCCCCTTATGATGATTACTTCAAAAATAAAAGGTAAGGTCTCAGGCTGTTCATCAATTTCATTTGGGGCATTAGTAGCAGGCAGTGCCGCGCTTGTTATAGGAGAGCACTTAGCTAATTATCAGCACAAGCAAAGATTAAAAAAAATCGAAGAAGAATGGAAAAAAATAGTCAAACCTTCAGGTTCATCCGAAACAAATCAAGAGGACAAAATCCACGCTGGAAACAATGCTCAATCTGAGGCCTTTGAAATGCTTGCCCGCTCCGAAGACTCCATGGTTAAAGCCGCCAAAATGAAAAAAACTATTTTCACAGCCGCCGGAGCGGCCTTTGGAGCGTCAGCCGCCATGGCCATTTTTGAAATGACACCTTGGGGGCAGGGGCAGGGAATGACGCTTTGTAAATCGAAGGAGGATAAGCTAGCTGAAGAAAACACACAGGAAACGAATGGGAGGATTCAAAATTTAATATCAAAAGAAGAATCAAAAGAAGAGAAGACAAAACCATCAATTTCAAAACTTAATCCCGAAAAAGAATTAAAAGATGTACCAAAAATACCTACAGATCAAGAACGTCGAGATTCATTAGAAGAAAAGTTAAAAAGAACTAATCAAGAATTATCTGATAAAGAAAACGAGTTCAAGAATAAAAAAAAATATTTCGAACCTACATGGAGACCAGGAGGAGATGGTGTCGAGGTAGTAACAGAAGATGAAAAAATTAAAAGAGGAAATGAACGGATTGTTTTAGAAAATGAAATCGCAGATTTGAAAGATAGAAGCAATAACCTTCAAAAAAATATAAATCAATTTCAATCTCAACCTCAATCTCAAGATAATGGAACTGGTCTAATTGATCCACCCAAGAATGGAACTGGTCTAATTGATCAACCTAAGAAAGGAACTGGTCTCATTGATCCACCTAAGAATGGAACTGGTCTAATTGATCAACCTAAGTATGGAACTGGTCTAATTGATCAACCTAAGAATGGAACTGGTCTCATTGATCCACCTAAGAATGGAACTGGT
>CANHIY010000105.1 GCA_947461175.1 Bacteriovoracaceae bacterium | reverse complement strand
TTTTTAAATTGCTCGTAAAGGCCCGAAGGCGAAAGTATTGAAGTCATTTTTTGAAGATCATTTAAGTTGAACATTTACTAAGCTTAGAATGGCCGACAGGATAGGCCAAATAAAATCTGCTCAGACCCTCAATTTATTGAGCATGCCCAGATAAAGAGTCACTGGCAAGCTTACGCTTTTTTCAGATTAATCTTGCAACTGAGTGATTTTCATTAGGTTGATTGTTATTTTGATCAAAAAGCTCAAGAAGATAGAAGAAGTAAACGATCATTACATTAACGGATTACAAAGTGGTCGTGTTGATGACTAATCATTCTTGTTATTAAGTTCATGAGATTATTCTTTAATTTTTAACGGAGGTTTTTTATGAAATTATTTGTGTTTTTTATTGCCAGTGGTTTTTTCATCTCATCTTCCTTTGCCCAACGTTGTGAGTATAAGTGTAAAGTAAGTCAGGACTGGAGTATTCAAAATGTAGAAGGGTTTTCAACCGATTCAATCCCTAGTCTTAAAGAGTGTAGAAAAGTGCTAGAGACTCAATTCAAGGCAAGCAAAAGTTATTATTGTGGTAATGTTGCCAATAACCCAAAACTTCATAATAAAACCAACCACCTAAGCTGCTTTATTTTCTTTAAAGAAAAACTAAGTGGTGCTTTCCAGGAAAATATTGATTGTAGGGTTAAACGAGAAAGACCAGATAAAATTAAAAAGTAAAGTCCTTCGATAAGTGGCAGACAGTTTCCCCAAATGTCTGCCACTTATCAAACTGCGTTTTGAATAAAACTAAATCCTGAAACAAAAGAACTTTGGACCCCAGATAAGGTTAATCATTATTAATTGCTAAACGAAAATCCACCGAACTTTTCATGCCAAGGGCCGAAGTGAGGTGCATTTTGGTTGTAACCCATAAACCAGTCTCTCAACATTTCTAAAACACTAAATACCTTTGAGCTAACATTGCTCTCTGGACTTTTAGGAGCAGTAAGAGAGGACTTTAGGTTAAGTTGCCTTGTGAGACTTTAGACGTTATACGTCCTAAAAATTGATTCTCAATCGGATGGGAACTTAATCAGTCTGCGTGCTCTATGACCTCCAAATCTTTTTTCTACTGAATCAATATGGACTGAAAGCACCCATGTCTTCACAGGACGCTGAAAACAATCTGAAAATAGATTTCACCGGTCGATTTTTTCCGACAGGATAGAATTCCTTTTCTTCAGTTGCCTTAAGGAGAGTTTTGAGGGCCTTAAGTGATAGGGCATGAATCTCACCAATAAAAATCACTCCGCCATTAGTTTGAAGCAATTTTTTAATATTCCAAAGCTTTGGCCTTCCAATAATCCTTCACACAAAAGCGGGCCCCGTAGTTGTGGGTGGTGAGAAAAAGTTGTCGCTGAAAACAGGATTTTTTATTAGGAAACTCTCCAATAGGCGCGCAGGTGTGAAGATAACTCTCGCTTAAATTATCCTTGGCCCTTTTTTCTTCACAGGTTTTAAAATCATCCTGAAGCACACAGACCCAGTGCTTTTCTTCGCAGTCGTAAATAAGATACGCCCCCGCCTGATACTTCTCAGAGATATCATCCACCAAGGGATCGTAGTGGTTTAGGTAACGGATCAATGGGGCACCAAAGGAGCTAGGTATAAAGACCGAGAGTATCAGCGCATGAAGGGTCATCATCTGAAAAAGCTTCATCTTGAGTAAAGGTATCGGACTAATCCTTCCCCGACTAAAGCTGTTTTATACGCCAAGAAAAAATTCAACAATATCCATTAATTAAGTTCATGCTTAAAAATACGTTTCTACTCACCTTATTTTTGGGGAAGGTACGTGGGAGGCAGTAAAAATTTTCAACCTCATAACTTTTCTCATTCTGAAGTGATTTTTTTTCACTTGAGAAATATCACACGGAAAAATCAGTAAAAAATTCTTAATAGAGGGAATGGTTGATATAAGACCAGAAAACTCCCCTCGAATGAAGGGATGGTTTCTGGTGAAGGAGTGTCAGTCGCTTGGCACAATTTAAACCCTCACCAGTTTTTTAATCATAGCCTCATCTCAAGAAAAATCAACAAAGTGTTTTACTTTACTAATGCCAAAACTCTGGAACTGTGGGTACCACGTACCTTTTTCCTAGAGGGGTCGTTTGGAGGAAAGGGTTGGTGGTATCCCAACGTAAGAGAGTTGTTTTACATACCAAACAAAATTCAACAATTTCCATTAATTAACTTCATGCTCAATAAATACGTTTCTTTTCGCCCTATTTAAGGTAAGGTAGGGTAATACTTAAAATAGGTTAAATTTTGGCGTATTTAAATGATTAAAATTAACAGAAAAGTTGAATATGCATTGATGGTCCTAAAACTCATGAAGGAAAAAGGGGCCAGTGAACTCACCTCCGCTAGAGAAGTCTGCGATGAGTTCGACACACCTTTTGATACCACCGCAAAAGTCATGCAGCAGATGAACAACGGAGGGCTCCTTCATTCTCAAAAGGGAGTGAAGGGTGGTTATACCCTCTCCTGTGATTTGTCCAAGGTGAGTTACCTTGAGCTCGTGGAACTCATTGAGGGGAAGAGCTTTATGATGGATTGCCACGAAGGCCCCTGTGAGCTTCTCCATAAGTGCAACATCTCCCGCCCCATCCAAAGGCTTAATGACTACATTATGAATATCTTTAATGTGCTGACCTTGAATGAACTTTTATCCGAAGATAATCTTTTGGCCTTAAAAAAACTCCCTGAAAAAAAAGTTGAGCACTGCCCACTCGTAGAGAAGGTGAACCTATGAAAATAGAAGAAAAACTTAAAGACAATTATAAATACGGTTTTGTGACTGATATTGAAAGTGAGGAGTTTCCGAAAGGTCTTAATGAAGACATCATAAAACTTTTGTCCCAAAAGAAAAACGAACCCGAGTGGCTCTTGGATTATCGTCTTAAGGCCTATCATTATTGGCTGACTCTTACCCACCCCCAGTGGCAGTACTGCAAGATTCCCCCAATTAATTTTCAGGACCTGTATTATTACGCCAAACCAAAAACAAAAAAAGAAGCTTATGAAAATTTAGATGAAGTGGATCCTGAACTTCTTGAGACTTTTGAAAAGCTCGGAATTCCCCTCACAGAACAAAAGCGCCTCATGGGTGTGGCGGTGGATGCCGTCTTTGATTCAGTCTCGGTGGGAACAACTCATAAAGAAGAACTTGAAAAAGTTGGGGTGATTTTTTGCTCCATCTCAGAAGCGGTGGAAAAGTACCCGGACCTTGTGAAAAAATATTTGGGTACAGTGGTTTCTTATACAGATAACTTCTATGGTGCCTTAAACTCTGCTGTTTTCTCAGATGGCTCCTTTGTCTACATCCCCAAAGGGGTGAAGTGTCCCTTGGATCTATCCACCTACTTTAGAATAAACGCCAAAGAAACCGGCCAGTTTGAAAGAACTCTCATCATCGCCGACGAGGGCTCTTATGTGAACTACCTTGAGGGCTGTACCGCTCCCCAAAGGGATGAGAATCAGCTCCATGCAGCTATTGTGGAACTCATCACCTTAGATGATGCCGAGATTAAGTACTCCACGGTCCAGAACTGGTACGCGGGAGATAAGGAAGGCAAGGGCGGAATTTATAATTTTGTCACCAAAAGAGGTCAGTGCCGGGGGAAGAATTCTAAAATTTCCTGGACTCAAGTGGAAGCTGGCTCGGCCATTACCTGGAAGTACCCCTCCTGTGTTTTATTAGGAGAAAATTCTCAAGGCTCTTTTTACTCTGTGGCCCTGACCAACAACTACATGGAAGCAGATACCGGAACCAAAATGATCCACGTGGGGAAAAACACCAAATCAACGATTGTCTCCAAGGGAATCTCCGCGGAAAAGTCGAAAAACGTTTACCGAGGGTTAGTTAAGATCATGCCTAGTGCAACGGGAGCGAGGAATTATTCTCAGTGTGATTCTATGCTCATTGGTGATGAGTGTGCGGCAAATACTTTTCCCTTTATTGATGTGAAAAACCCCACGGCCATTGTAGAACATGAGGCCACCACCTCAAAGATCAGTGCGGATCAGATTTTTTATCTTCAGTCCCGGGGCTTTACTCCTGAGAAGGCCGTGTCTTTAATTGTGAATGGATTTTGTAAGGATGTTTTTAAAACCCTTCCTCTGGAATTTTCCGTGGAAGCTGTGAAATTAATAGAAATGAAACTAGAGAACTCGGTAGGATAAATATGATTGAAATTAAAAATTTAACGGCCAAAATTGACGACAAAGAAATCTTAAGAGGCATTAACCTCACCGTAAAAAAAGGTGAAGTCCATGCCATCATGGGGCCCAACGGCTCAGGGAAATCCACCCTCGCAAAAATCATCGCGGGGCACCCTTCCTACGAAGTGACCGGAGGAGAAATCCTCTATGAGATGAACGGCAAGATGAAAAATCTTCTGGAACTTAATCCCAGTGAAAGGGCCAAGGAAGGAATATTCCTGGGCTTTCAGTACCCGGTGGAAGTCCCTGGAGTGTCAAACTTTACCTTTTTAAAAGAAGCCTTTAACGAAATCTGCCTCGCCCAAGGGCTCTCAAAAATGGATGATGAGGAGTTCTTGAGTCACCTTCGGGGAAAACTTAAAATCCTAGAGATGAATGAATCTTTTTTAGAAAGATCCGTGAATGAAGGCTTTTCCGGTGGAGAGAAAAAGAAAAATGAAATCCTTCAGATGGCCGTCCTTAACCCTCGCCTTTCTCTCTTAGATGAAACAGATTCTGGTCTTGATATCGATGCCCTAAAAATTGTGGCAAACGGAGTGAATGCTCTTAAAAGCCGCTTTAATGCCACCATCTTAGTGACCCACTACCAGAGGCTTCTGGACTACATTGTCCCTGACTTCGTTCATGTTCTTTATAAGGGAGAGATCATTAAATCAGGTGATAAAACCCTCGCCCTAGAACTTGAAGAAAAAGGCTATGACTGGCTCATTAAGGGTTCACATTAAGGATTCATGATGAATATTGATATGCTCTCCACTTTAGTGGAAGAAAAAATAAAAACCACTGAAAAGAGTCTAAATGACTTTACCACCTCTCATTTAAATGAATTTAAGAAAAAAGGTTTTAAAGAGGTGACACTTGATAGTTATAAATTCACTCCACTGAATTCCTTTTTTGAAAAACTAAACAATAAAGAAGAGTTTACAGGTAAAATTCCTCATGAGAGTTTTAACTTTCCCACCATAACTTTCATTGATGGTAAGTGGGTAAACTCTGATCCTCTTCCTCAGGGTGTGACGGTCAAAAAAATGAAAGACCACTTTGAGGTGGTTAAGCCTTATCTCACAGAAAACAATGCCCTCTCCCACCTCCATCATGCCCTTTTTGAAGAAGGTGTCTTCCTTGAGGTCGCAAAAAATGAGGAAATAAAAACACCTCTCTGCCTCGTTCACTACCAGACAAAACCTGGGATTAGTGCCCTTACTCACCTCGTGGTGGCCCATCCCCATTCAAAAATCACTCTTATTGAAGAGACCAGGGCCCTGGGGAATGCCTCCCAGGGAGTCATCTCAGAAACCTATCTGAAGGCCCTTCCGAACTCCAAGGTGGAACACATCTGTCTTGACCTTCAAAATGGCTCATGTATGAACCACCATTCTGTTTTGGCCGAGATCGAGCAAAATGCTGAAGTCCGAAGTGTTGTTTTTCATGGATCGGGACTCATGAACCGAAAAAATTTAACTCTTAATTTAAATGCTCCCGGGTCCCATGGAGAATCCTTCTCCCTTTATCTCACTAAAGAAGGTGAGCATAGTGATATTTTTACAGAAATTAATCACAAATCCCCGGATACCACCTCAAGGCAAATCTCCAAAGGCATTTTGGATGGAGACTCCAAAGGAATCTTTACGGGAAAAATCCATATTTACCCCAAGGCCCAAAGAGTGAACTCCTCTCAGCTTAATAAAAACCTTCTCCTCTCGAAAAAGGCCCAGGTCCACTCCCAGCCTCAGCTTGAGATTTTTGCCGACGACGTTAAATGCTCCCACGGTTCAACCACCGGACAGCTCTCCCCAGATGAGGTTTTCTACCTGGAAGCAAGAGGGATCCCCAAAGAGAGGGCCCGAAACCTTCTGGCCCTAGGACATGGGATGGAGATTGTTCAGAACATTCAAAATGAAAAAGGAAGACTTTATATCAGTGGAATCATTCGTGATCTTCTCTCTCTAAAGTTCTCCCTGAAAGGTTCCCCATGAGCTATCTTCAAATGAACCCCCTAAGAAAAGACTTTCCCGTCATCGATCAAGTGATTAAGGGAAAGAGGCTTTGCTACCTTGATAGTGCGGCCACCACCCTAAAACCTATTATGGTCATTGATGAGATTGATAAGTACTACCGCTCAGAGACTTCCAACGTTCACCGAGGTCTTTACTGGCTCTCTGAAAATGCGACTTTTAAGTTTGAGGAAACTAGAGATAAGATAGCTTCCCTTATAAACTCTCCCCACCGCTCTCAAGTGATTTTTACCAAAGGAACCACTGAGGCCGTAAACCTTGTGGCCCAAAGCTATGGAAGATCTTTTTTTAAAAAAGGTGATGTGATCCTTCTGTCTCAAATGGAGCATCACTCAAACATCGTTCCCTGGCAAATGATCGCCGAGGAAGTAGGTGCCATCATCAAAATGATCCCTATCAATGAAAAGGGAGAGATCATTTTAGATGAGTATAAAAAACTTTTAAAAGACAATGTGAAGTTTGTCTCCGTGGTCTATGTCTCAAATGCCCTCGGGACCATCAATCCGGCGAAAGAAATGATTAAACTTGCCCACGAAAAAGGGGCGAAGGTCTTTATTGATGCCGCTCAGGCGGTGTCTCATTTAAAAGTTGATGTCATGGATCTGGATGCAGACTTTCTTGCCTTCTCTGGGCATAAGATGTTTGGCCCCACGGGAGTGGGGGTTCTTTATGGAAAAAAAGAACTTCTTGAAAATATGCCTCCCTACCAAGGTGGAGGAGACATGATTGATGTGGTGACTTTTGAGAAGACCACCTACAACAATCTTCCCCATAAGTTTGAGGCCGGAACCCCTCCCATCGCTTCCGTCATCGCCCTTGGAAAAGCGGTGGATTATTTACTTCAAGTGGGATTTCAGAAAATCCACAACATTGAAACAGAGCTCTTAGAATATGGGACAAAAAAATTAAGCTCCATCCCAGGGCTCAGGATTTATGGTGAGGCAGAAAATAAAACCTCTGTGATCTCCTTTGGAATCGACGGGATTCATCCCCATGATCTTGCCTCCTTAATTGATAAAGAGGGTGTGGCGATCAGAACAGGACACCACTGCACCCAGCCCCTCATGAAGTTTTTCAAGGTCACAGCGACCTGCAGGGCCTCATTTTCCATTTACAATAACCAGGAAGATATTGATCAGCTCTACGTCTCTCTTTTAAAAATTAAAACTTTTTTTGAATAAGGTCTTATTATGGAAATTACCATTCAACCCACTCCAAACCCTAACGCCCTAAAGTTCATCCTTGAAAAGGATGTTAAAATTGAGGGCAAAGTTTCATTTAAAACCCCTCAGGACTGTAAGGATGTGCCCCTCGCCCAGGCCCTGTTTGATCTTCGGGGAGTGGATCAGATCCATTTTTTTCAGAATGTGATCACCGTCAGTAAATTTAGTTTTGAGGACTGGGACAACCTAGAGCCTGCGGTTCAGACATGTATTGAAAGCTTTATTGATGACCATAATCCGGACTTTAAAGTCTTTGACCCAGAAGAGGACAGAAGAAACAACCTCTCCCCTGAGCTTCGTCAGATTGAGGAAATCCTGGATAAAAGGATCCGCCCAGGCCTTCAGGGAGACGGAGGGGACCTGGCGGTAAAAGAATTTAAAGATAATATTTTGATCGTTAAATACCAAGGGGCCTGTGGCACCTGTCCGAGTTCAACGACGGGCACATTAGAGGCCATAAGGTCTATTTTAAGGGATGAATTTCACCCAGAGATTGAGGTTTATCTGGCACCAGAGATGTAATATCTTACTCATAATTACTCATCTCACCAAGGTGGCCCTCCAGAGGTCAAAATTACTTCAACCAGCACCTGTCCAATTCCTTGGGATGTTTCTACCATAATGATATGGTTCTTGTATCCCAATGAATTGGATATGCCGAACTATGCACATTAAGTGATCTAGATGTGATAACGTATTCTTTTATTCCCATGTTTTAAGATAAAATTTCTGAAATATTTAAATTCTCCTTTCAAAATTTGCATTACCTCTATTTATATCTGTCGTATTACAAATTTCACTTTAATTATTTAAGTATTTTTTTGGATCTCTAGGATTTCTATAATCCTTACAACTTGCTGCAAGAGTACCATCTGTCCATAGCCTACAGGAATCGGTGTAGCTTATATCTATCGGTGCTTAGTACTGGTAACGTCTCACTTCTGTGTTGTAATTTTGTAACACTTCAGATGAATTTAAAGCTCTATTATAGGCACGGAAACCACCGATTTTACCTTTTAAATAGTGCCAAGCATACCTGCCTAAGAAAAACTTCTGACCACTTGGGGTAGCAACAAATCCACCCGGCCATGGAGCCGATGAAACAAGATGCCCATTCAGATAATATCTTATGGTAGTCCCATCAAGGGTTCCAACCAAGTGATGCCATGTATTTAATCGTAATGGGATGCTGTAGGATGCACTGTAAAAGTTTCCATTTGTTGATCGGAATCCAACAAACGATGAATTGTCAGCTTGTATCTCAAATTCAACTGCGTCCGTATTTGATCCAGAACATGAGGACGAACTTGTACAGTGATGTGTTGAGAGTATTCCTTGTCGAGTATTGTTAATGCCTACTTGAAACCAGACTTCAAAACTAAGAGTACTCAAAGACTGCCAAAGTCTCGTGTCTAAAAATGCTAAGTGATCATCCACACCATCTAAGACAAAATTACCTTGAAAAGATGTTGAGGACGCTGAGTTAATCGAGCTAAATGTAACACCATTCGTAAGTGTACCCGTCTGAGAATCCACAAGGCTATTTATTACTAGATTATTTGGTGTATACGACAACACTTTCCCTGGATCGTAGTATGAAATGAGGCCAGAAGAAACTAGATTATCAAGGGCATTTAAGCTTTCATCTTGAACCCATAAGGTGGTTAGGCCTCCACCAGACATTGTTGTTCCCGTGTTCCTCTCACCTTGTTCACCTGAGGATCGAACACCAATGCCATATCCACAATCCGAAGTTTGTCCGCAATAATAACTATTGGATCCTGAGTGCCAAATGCCAAGTCTTGCAGAACCATTAGCAACACCACAATTAAAAGAATATTGACCACTTTTATTAAAACCAAATACATCTTGAATCCAATTTTCATTCCCTGTTCCACAAATATTGTGATAAGTGGGATTCCCTATATAACTTAAGGCGCCAGGGCTATAGACAAGAGGTTTTGTAGTAAGTCCGGATGTGTTGGCAGCAATAACTGATCTAATATTTGCACCAGACACAGGAAGGATAATCACTTTAGAATTAACTTCATCTTTAATTCTAATTTTTGTTAGGGACAAATCATCAAATCCTGTAAATTTTGCCTCAGCTGAGTTTAAGTTAATATCGGTCTGGTTTAAGAGTGAACCTTGAGTTGTCCAAAGGGTTGAGTTATAAGTCCAAGACGAGCTAGACCCAGGAAGAATCTTCGCAACGAGAGTCCAACCTCCTCCAGTGTGGTCACAAAAAACATTATAGGGAGATTTAGTTCCAGCACCATCTGGATCAATACGATAAACTCCATTTCCTGTTACTCCTGAATATATTTTCGGTAAAGAAGGATTGAGATATTCATTACACATTCTTGCAAATGTTCCATCTGACCATGCCCTATATCCAGTGTATTGGGAGATGGTTATCGTACTTGGAGCAACCGTAATATTAAATGACTGAATTGATGATGCTACTCCATCTGAGGCCGTAACTGCTACTGTTACTGATCCCGTTTGGTTGGTTTCCGGAGTTATAGTTAGTGTACAACTTGGAGCACTTCCTCCCCTTGCAATGTTGGCGTTTGAAAGTATCGTAGTGTTTGAAGAAGTAGCCGAAATAAAACTTCCACAAGTTATGGCGTTATCGATATCACTTACAGATAAAGTAACTGTCAGAGAAGTATTTTCAGTCATTGCTTGCGCTGAAATTGCAGCTAACACTGGTGCATCGTTAACGGCACTAATGGTAACTGAAGCTGTTGCTGAATTTGAAACCACACTGTTTGCAGTGACGGTATAAGAAAAACTAGCGGCTCCATTGTAGTTTGAAGTTCCTGTGACACTTGCGGTGCACACTCCGGTGGAAGCATTACAAGCACACGTGCCCGTAAGATTTGATAAACTTGAAAGAGTACAAGTTGATGCTTTATCACTATCCGCATCGGTGTAGCTTAAGGTAATGGACCCAGCTATATCTTCCGAGATGGTGGCTGAGACGTTACTTGCCACAGGAGCATCATCTACAGGAGTTACGTTAAAGGCAAAGGAAGTTGAGATAGGAAGATATCCATCGGTTACGGTAACACCAATAGTTGATGATCCGTTAAGGTTTGCTATAGGGACAACGGTGAGGGTACAGTTCGGAGCAGTTCCCCCTTTGGTGACACTAGACACAGGAGAAGAGGAAGTTACACTCACGGAAGAGCTACAATCAAGACTTGAGTCCACGTCAGAGATCGTAAAATTTACAACTTTATTGGTGTCTTCATTTGTGGTCTGGGTTCCTATTGATGAAATAGTTGGAGCATCGTT
>CANHIY010000104.1 GCA_947461175.1 Bacteriovoracaceae bacterium | reverse complement strand
TGTATGAGTTGTTTTTGTCGACAAAAATCATATCAAATAACTTAAAGGCCTATCATGGCATTTAAATCAGACTAATTTAGTTCCGCACATAAATGAGAAAGATTCCATTTTTAAGGGTATTCATCATTGATACCCATCTTACTTTAATTTTCAGGGTTCAAACTCATCAGGAGAATCTATTGAATATTAAAATTTTATGGATGAATTTCCTCTCTATCCTCTTCGAATTTTTGAAACTTAAGTCCTAAAAAAATTTAAAAAAACAAAAAATGATTAACTTAAAGTGAACATCTAGGTACAAGTAGATTTTCCAAGCACCCCAAGGAAAAAATAATTCTTTCAAAAGTCATTAAGTTTTGAGGCAGTCGTGTTGGGATCCACCTAAAAGGAGACCATTCAAATCTATGAGATCTGCCTTTCTAAACAGGGAGAGATTTAGATGCATGTAAATTCACCTGAATAGTTATAATCCTGTAAATCAAATCGTTCTTCATCGATCAATAAATATTTTTCAAATCTTTCAAATTTAAACGTCTTATCGGAGGGGTCCATCTTTTTACCCAAGCACTCTAGACCAGTGATAGATCTTTCTTGATTTAATTCCCAATTACTTATACCACAATGAGGACCAGTACCTTGAGTGAGGTTAACTTCAGGGTTATTATTTGTATAATTCTTGTATGCGACGGCCTCTTCAGTAAGAGGGATTTCACTAAAAGTTGAAGTGTGCCATGAAAGACTTCCCGTGTTTTCAACAGACGTTCCAGATTCCCTAGATAAAAAAAACTCATACCCTTCTTGGCAACCTGTGAATGTATGAGGTTTGTAATGAACCACCTCTAATTCGAAAAAACTTGACCCATTAGGAAAAGAAATAGACTTCTTTATCTCGCCCACGGAGGCACCATCCTTGTCTTTTATTATTAAACAAGATGATAACCACTTCGGGGGAGGGGGGGTTAGGTAAGATCTGGAAAAACCACATTCAGGATCAGTTTTAGGATTACAGGATTGCCCAAGAAATATGAATACAAGAATGAAAATAAGATTTTTCATAAAACAACCTTTTCTAATTGAGAAATCAATCTAAACCCAAATTAATTTATCGGATATAAAATCCAAAAACTTTAAATGGAGGATAACCCACTCATTTTAAATTTGAATGAAGATTTAGATTTAACCTTCAGTGTTCTAGTAAAAACTTTGAGTTATATCATTGAGGATAAACTATTTTGACGACAAAAATCTTGGGCATGCTCAAGGGTATTGCTCATTTAATTACTCAGGACCCTAGGACTTTATAAGGTGCTGATAGTACGCCTGTCGGTATTTTCTTAAGTAGTTGTGGTGAAACGGTCCAACGAGTCCCATGTTCGCATTCAACTGACACTGATTTTTTATTAAATCTTTTCACTCTGGCCGTAATGACTCTTCCGTCTTTTGATGTGAAGGTTACAAAATCATCGTAATAGAAATTATTCATTTTTTCTTGAGCTTCCATTTGTTGCAAGTATCGGATTCGTTCACCAATCTGGTTATAAAGTTCAATCAGTTCTTTCCTACTCATACTTTCTATTGAAAACATCTTCGATCCTTTGTTTATAGGGCCATGCGTATAGGCCAAGCTCTTTAAGTTAGCTCAAATGGTGAAATGGAAATTGGGCAGGACTATATCAACAAATTACAAGAACTTTCAAATGAAGTTTTTAAGAATCCGACTTTGAGTCCTGCTGCTCGGATCCTTATTCAAAATTTATTGATGACGACTCAGGTTCTATTTGCTGAGGTTCAATGTTTAAAGTCGGAGAATATAGAACTCAAGGCGAGAGTCCAGGAATTAGAGTTACTCATTAGGTAGGAAGGATAGTCATAACAGTCATCTTCCACCATCTAGTGATCGGAAGCCGAAAGGAAAACGCTATCCTCGCAAGAACAGAGCAAGCGGCAACTCTTCAGGTGGTCAGAAAGGTCATAAAGGATCCACTTTAAGACAAAGAGAAAATCCCAATCAGACGATACATCATAAGCTCCAAGGAAGTTGCAGCAATTGCGGAAGCTGGTTAGGAAACATTGAAAAGAAGACGGTGGTGAAGCGCCAGTTTTTTGAATTGGAGTTCAACATCAATGTCACTGAACATCAACCAGAGAAAGGAGTTTGTGGTTGTGGAAAAAATCATACTGCCGAGTTCCCTCATGGAGTGGAAGCTCAGGTTTAGTATGGAACTTCCGTGCGTTCTTTAGTGAATTATCTCTCAGTCTATCAGCTTATTTCATTTGATCGCCTTCAAGAGATTTGCTCTGACTTGTTTGGTTTTTCGGTTTGTGAAGGGACAATTTTTAACACAAATACGACTTCCTTTCAAAAGCTTAAAGGCTTTGAAAATAAATTTAAAGAGGCCCTTTTAAACTCAGATGTTAATCATGCTGACGAGACGCCAGTCAAGATCGGAAAGCAGTCTTCATATCTGCATGTTCTTTCAAATCCTCTGATGACTTTGCTTGTCCCTCACCAGAGTCGAGGGAGCAAGGCAGTGAATGAGATTGGGGTTCTTCTGAGGTATAAAGGCGTTCTCATTAGTGATTTTTTTGGCATGTATTACTCAAGCTTTTACTGCAAGAATGCAGCTTGCCATGCTCATCTGGGGGAGAGAGCTGACTCTTCTAGAAGAAGAATTAAAGCTCCGGTGGGCGCATGAGCTGAAACGCTTCTTTTTGGATTTAAACGACTATATGGAGGACTATAGAGCTGGTAACAGTCCTCCTCTAGCGAAGGAGATACAACTTTTTGAAGAAGAATTTGAAAGAATTATTTTCAAAGGAAAGATCCAAACTGCTGACTGGGATAAAAGTGGTAAAAAGTCTCCAGCAGGAAATCTTTTATCAAGGATCATCCGTCATAAAGAAGCTGTCTTACGATTTATGAATGATTATAGAGTTCCATTTACTAAAAACCTTGCTGAGAGGGATTTGAGGATGGCGAAAGTAAGACATAAAGTCAGTGGATGCTTGACAAGGTACTCCATATCTATAAAAAACCACGTTTTATCGAGCTCTTTACCTAGGGTCTTAAGTCGTTACTTAAAACTTACGGTGTCCATTATTTTTACAGGGGTCTGTAATACTCATCCCTTTTTCAAGATGATTTCCCTATAAAGCTAATTTTCTCTTAAAATTTGGCCCTATGGTGAAATTTATCTTTTTAACTCTACTCCTTTCTTTTGTCTCATCCAAAACTTTCGCCTTTATTTATGATGGGATCGACCTCCATAACCCAAGCGAGGTGAGCTCCTCTCACCCCTTGCAAGACTACCGAAGAAGTGTGGCCACCATGGTAAGGGGAGAGAGGATCCAGAGGCAAAGTGGTGGGTTTTATTTTTCTGAAGGAATTGAACAGTTTATTCAACATAAGTTTTCCCCGAAAGACCGGGTTCAGGGAGAGTTTTGCAGGGATAAGTATCCCTTTCAAAATGACGCCCTCCTGGGATTTTGTACCGCCACCCTCGTGGGACCCCGTCACCTCATCACGGCCGGGCACTGTGTGGTGGGAGGAGGCTCGAAGCTTCTGAACGAGAACTGTGAGAACTATCCAGCAAAGTTTTTATTTGATTTTGATCACACCCTTTCTTTAAATTCTCGGGTACCTGAAAAAAGTATTTACTCTTGTTCCCGGATCATTTTTGCCTCCACTCCCCAAAAAAATGTTTCTCTCTCCCAAGAGATGGATCACAATGATATTGCCCTCATCGAACTTGATAGAGAAGTCACTGGCCGCACCATCGTACCCATGGACCTAAACATCTCTGGGCACTTTCGAAACTTAAAAGAGATCGTAAGTATTGCCTATCCCCTGGGTCTTCCTCAAAAATTTGTTTTAAATGGTCATGTTGAGTCTCCCACCAAGAGGCCCCATGACTACTCGATTATGATTGATAACTTAAAAGGCTCCTCTGGTGCCCCCCTCTTTGATCTTAAAACCGGAAGCCTCATTGGAGTCACCACCGTGGGAGCGGCCCCCTTTTATGTGCACAATGGCCAGTGCATCGAACTCTACCAGTGTCCCACGGACCGCTCCCCTTGCCGCTCCTCTTACATGACGTCCCTTGAGGCCATAAAAAGTTATCTCGGTAAGTATGAAAATTTATCCTTAAGAAAAACTGAGACTCAAGAAAAGTGGTCCACTTTTTACGAAGAGGACTATCTTAAGCTCGTAAAAGAAAAAAATAACATCCTACTGGACCAACAAAGAACTCTTTCCTCTTGGGTTTTAAACACCCTGAATTTAAACCAGTTTAAAAATCAAAGTGGGGTTGTGGAGCTTAAGACCACACCATCTGGCCTTAGAATGAAGCTTTATCAAAGTAAGCTCTCCCTCTTGGACTCAAATACCACTGGTTCCTCCGAGGCCTTCCACTCTTGGGCAAAGGACGCAGTCAAAATAAATTCTGAAACCTTGTTCTATCTTTTAGAGGAAGATCGGTTTGAGACGTCACAAGATTTGAGTGAGGTGATTGAACAGGGGCTTAAGATTTTTTTCACCCAAGAGTTTATGAATCAGAATGAATTTAAAATTCAGAATAATAAGTTTTTAAGCTTTGACCAAAACTCTTTAGAACTTCTTAAAAAGCTCTTTCACCGGGTCAAGTTCCTTCAGGGTCTTGGAGGAGGATTTGAATACATCCTCACTCATCAGGAAGAGGAATGGAGTGAACTTAAAGAGAGTGATGCTTTTATTAAAATAAATAAAACTCTTGAAAGATTTTGGTCATCAGAAATAACAGAGAAGGCCCTAAAGGGAGTGAGTTACTCCCTCACAGCTTGTGGGCCCTATGGGGATAAACTTCGGAGGCTGAATAAAGTTTTAGCTTATGAAAAACATGAGGACTGTTTGTGGCAACAGATAAAAAATTCACCTCATGGAAAAAATCTTCCCATCCTCGTGGAGCTAAAAAAGTATTGTGAGGAGACTTTTGAGTCGGTGTTAAAATAACGTCTTTGGCAGATAAATTTTCATAATTTTTCTTTTAGGATCTGTGGGTGCGGTTGTATCATCTTTACTCCAACGCTCTTCTCAGTGCCTGTAAGCTTTTGAAGACCAATCTAGCTTTCTCAACTTTATAAATAATTGGGATCTCAATCGTTGCAATAGATGCCATTTTTTCTAGATTGTGATCCATCGATAAAATTTTTCTTAGGTGAATTAATGTTTCCATATTGAGCAGTTTTTTCAACTTTACTCCAATATAAAGTGAAGAAGTCATGTCTGGTGCTAAATCGAACTCCTCAAAAAGACTTAGTTCATGATCTAAAATATATTCGTAAATAGCGGGTTCTAATTTGTCATAATTATTTATAAGAAACCAAGCATCAGAAGCATCTTTTTCTCTAGAAGGATTTTCATTCCATGCAATTAGCTTTAAGGCAATTAACATTTCTGGTGCGACAACCCTGATTTCTTTTTTCTTAATAGAAATTGTAAGAGAATACTTAAGAGCTTCTTCAAAGCCCAAAACTGTCATGATGGTATCATAAAAAGGAGGCCATGATACTTTATGATCTTTTTCAATTCCACCAAACGGGACAATATCAAAGGGAAGTCCTTTAAAGTGATAACGAACTCTATTTTCTTTTCCTCCAATTTTTTGAATACCTTCTTTTCTCTTAAGATGATCATCTACAATTTTCAACTCATCCCAATCTTTCACGAAAATCCCAAAGTCAACATCTGAGGTCATTCTTATCGCTTTTGGAAGACCGAAGGTAAGACAAAGTATATCTCTCGCAGATGCTCCTACAACCATAGATGGCACACCTATTTCTTCAAATATTTCTGAGATCTTTATGATAACCTCATTCTCATTGTGCATTAATTCTCCATCATTATTTTTTTAACGAGTTCTGCTGTTTCCCTGTTTCTATCAATCCCAGAATTAATCAGTTCACAATAGATTAAAAAAAGAGGAACGATTCTTTTCACTTTATCATTTAATTCTTGGGGCCAAAAAGCATTTATGATTTCAATTTTACCAAGAGGGTCTTTCTTCAAACGAAGATTTTTTAAAATTTCACCCAACGAATTTTCATAAGTATAAATGGTGAAGAACCCTGGCCTTAAATAATTTGTGACTAATGATGCTCCGGCTTCTCCTCCCCAAAATGCATGAATCTTGTTAAGATTGACGTTTTTCCAATCAGAGAAAAAATCATCATTTAGCGGTGAGAAACGTCCGGAAATCAATTTATTTTTTTCAACATTAGCGTAAGAGGCCCGCCAACTTTCCGTCATCTTACGGAAGTCACATAATTCTCTCTTCCTCTTTCCCAGGGTTTTAAGTAAACCCATCTTTTCTAAATTTTTAAGAGCACCATTGACTGTGGCGAGAGGAATATCTAATGCCTCAGAAAGCTGTCTTTGGGTGAAATTTAATGCTTCCGTTTTTACAATAAAATAAAAAAGTAACTTAAGATTACTTTCTGTTTGAAATCCTTTAGAAGAACTGAAAAGCGGTGCCGCACCTTTTGTTTTGCTCTCAAATTTTTTGTAAAGAACTGGAAAGAATAATTCATTATTCATTTCAAAATAAGCAACTCCCCTATCCCTAAGTTGCTCCTTAACCTTTACGTCTATGGCCTCTGCAATTAAACAGCAAAGTCCTTTAAAGTCCTTGGCAAAACTCAAGAATTTTTTAAGCGGATACAAATTAGAAACATGGCCTTTGACCTCAACAACAAGAGGCCTTTCTTCTTTTGATAATTCTAACAAAAAATAGCCGTCTGGCAGATAGTTTCCCCCTAATGGGATGGCCCCGAAGCGACTTAACACTTGAGCTCCTAATCTTCTTTTGATTTCTTCTAATAAAGCTTCAATACTCGTTTCTACGATTGTTTTTTTTTCGTCCATGTTCACATTATAGCATTAATTTTAAAATTCTGAACAATAAAAAATCTCAATACTTTATTAGCAATTACGGAATCTTAGATGTCTTTTGTTCATTTATTTTAAACTTAAATAATTTTATGAACAAAATTATAATTAATCACAATAATCTGAACTTGCGAGTTATTACATTTATCCCCAGAGAATATTTATGAAATCAAGGCCCGATTATTATTGGATACCTGGAGTGTTGAGAAGAGTTTTAAACCTTTGTGTCCGATCACGACGTAACCCGGCCAGTCAATTCCTAACGTAACCCAGCCAGTCATTAATTAGTTTCAGGTTCCTCTTCAAATGTAAGAATTTCTCCATCAAGGAGAATTCATGGCAAGAGAAAGGATCGAAATGAGCATACAAAACGACATCCTCAATTATAAAAATCAAGGAAAAAAGCAGCGCCAGATTGCTCGACTTCTAGGAATTAATCGTGAAACAGTCGCACGGTATTGGAACGGGCCGCCAGAAGAAGTGGCCCAAGAACTTGAGTGGGTCGCTCCTCTCAACTGGGATTACATCACTGACCAGATTGAACATGGTGTACCTCGAAAAATTCTTTATGAAGAGCTGGCCTTGGAAAATAAGCTCCCCGCTTATTCTAACTTCTGCCGGCAGGTCATTCATCACCTAGAGAAAAAACCAAAAGATACGAAGATCACGATGAAGATCTTCCGGCAACCAGGCCACAGTGTTGAGGTTGATTACTCAGGGGATAGCATTGAAATCATTAACCCTGCAACTGGGGAAATAACGAGGCTGGAACTCTTTGTGGGCGCCCTCTCTTACAGCAGTTACTTTTATGCCGAGTTCACCTACAGTCAAAAGCTTGATGACTTTATTGATTCCCACGTCAGAATGTTCGAATACTTTGGAGGTGTTCCAGAGTTTGCAGTGCCAGATAATTGCTTAACTGCTGTTACTAAGGCAGAAAAACACGATGTAAAACTGAATGAAAGCTACCTTGATATGTGCAATCACTACAATCTCATCGTTGATCCTGCACGAGTTCGCCGTCCTCAGGACAAACCAGTTGTCGAAAAAAGCATCGATATACTTCAGAAAGATTTTTTTTCTCGAATAAGAAACAAAACATTTACCTCTCTCTATGAGCTCAATAAGGAGTTGTGGGCTTATCTGAAGGAGAGAATGAAGGTTACAATGAAAGAAAGAGGAAAAAGCCGTCTAGAACTATTTGCAGAAGAGATCCCACTCCTTCGCCAACTGCCTGAATACCGTTATGAGATCTGCCACTTCAAAACTGCTAAGGTTCATCCCAACTGCCATATCCAGCATCTCAAAAATTTTTATTCTGTTCCCTACCACTTCGTGGGTAAGGAGGTTCAAGTAAAATATAATCAAAAACTTCTTCATGTTTATTACAATACTGAACATCTCTGGACACATACTGTCGGCAAGGGAAATGGCCATTACATCACGGTCGAAGGTCATTATCCGGAAAAAAAAATAGTAGATACGAACTTCCATCTTAATGCTTGTAGGGTTAAGGCGGGTAAAGTCGGACCTAACATGCAAATTCTTGCGAAGAAATTGATTGATGAACCTAGGCATCCTTTAAAGAACTTATCCAAATTACAAGGAATTCTCGCTCTTGCAGAGACTCTCGGTGATGAGGCAATCGAGTATGCCGTAGGTGCCGCCTTAGAACAAGATAAGACTCAATACTCATATATAAAAAAATGTGCCAAAAATTATCGTCCAGATGAAGATAGTCCTGAAGCATTAGCGCCTCGGAGACAGCTGGAATTTGTTTGCCTACAAGGAGGGCGTAGATGAAAGAGGTATTGGAAAATTTAAACCGGCTTAAGATGACTGGATTGAGAGAGGGTCTAGACTATCGCTTGAAGGAAGCCATTAAAAGTAACTTGAGCTATCAGGAGTTTTTACTTTTGATTTTAGAGGATGAGGTACTTTACAGATCAAATCGACGTAGTGAAATGCTGAAGAGAAGAGCGAAGTTTAAGGATCAGGCGACTCTTGAGAGCTTTGAGGCTGACCCCAAAAGAGGAGTAACTAAATCCATGGTAAAGCAACTTCAAACTCTGCAGTTCATGGCCAGCTTTGAAAATATTGTTCTCTATGGAAATACTGGGGCTGGCAAGAGCTATCTTGCACAAGCAATTGGGAACACTGCTTGTCATAGCGGAAGAGAAGCTATGTTTATTCCAATGAATTATCTCTTTTCTCAAATAAAGGCAGCGGAAAAGTCAGGAACATATCTATCGTTCTTAAAGAGGCTAGGGCAGATACCTCTTCTCATCTTAGATGACTTTGGATTAAAAGTTTATACCCACCAAGAAGCAACATTGCTCTATCAAATTCTTGAAGACCGATATCAGAAAGGTTCAACGATAATTACCACTCAAAGTAAACCAGAGGCATGGATGGACATGTTTGAAGATCCAGTTATTGCGGAGTCTATTATTGATCGCATTCTTCCTTGTTCGCATCAGATTGAATTTAAGGCAACAGCTAACAGCTATAGAGTCAATCACAAGCCAAAGAAACCCCTCATTGAAAATGATGTAAGAAAAGGGTAAAGTCAGGTCAAAGAAGAGCTTGAATCGATTCTATGACTGGCCGGGTATCAATAGGAATCCACTGGCTGGGATTAAGCGCGAACGGACACTTTGCCCACTTTCATTGTGATGTTTCTAAAATGAAGGGCCAGTGGCGAGATCTCTCATCCCTTTTGAAAGAAGAAAACTTAAACAGGAACTAAGACAAAACTCCTCCCATTTATTTCCCAAGGAAATCGTGATGCGGTTTCCTTTGGCAAAATTTCGGATTAAGTTTTTTGAGTTTTCAAGATAAAGAAGCGAAGAATAAGCATCAACTTTGGAGTGTTTTTTTAGGCAGTGTTTTTGATCGTTAAAAAGAACGTAGTGGATGGCGTTTTTTGTTTCACGAAGAGTTTTAAGTACATGGAGGTGATAACGCTCGACCTGAACTTTTCCTTTTTTAAGTCCCTTGGAAAAGGTGATGGTGAGGGCCCTCATGCCTTTGGTGAGGATCTGGTTATTATCTGCCTCGGTAATAAGATGAATGTGATTGTATTGAAGAGAAAAGTGGATAACCCTTAATCCAAGCTTTTGAGCGTTTTCAATGGAGCGCTTTAAAAGTTTTAAGCACTCTTTGTTTTTAATCCGGCAGGAAAATTTAAAATTGATGTGCTGAGGAGTCCTCTTTGTGACGTTTTCTCTTTTAAGATGGGACACTCCTCTGGAGTGGATTCTTTTTCGTCCAGAGCCAGGTCGCCTTCCGCCTCTTTTTCCCTGAAATAAATTTAACTCAAACTGCTTATTCATGATTGGTTTTTACTACATATCTTATTTGTTTGTCACATTTAACTTTGAAAAAGGCATATATTTATTAGCACTTTAATCTGGGGTAGCTTCAGATATCAAATGCAACGAAGTTTTTTCGATTAACCACACTTGCGGGGACAAAGAATCTGAGCATTTTCATATATCGGTTTAAAACATGGCATCATGGTCTTTAAGCTCAGAACATTAACCTTTTCTAATGTTCGAACCCATATTAACAATCTTCTCTTTCTTTTGCATGAAAGTAGTCCCTATTCATCTAGAGGGGATAAAATTTAACACCTCTAGATCAGCAGAACTGACCCAAAAAAGAGATGAGTTCAGTTACTTTTTTTTGGTCTAGGAAGTGTGGAACTGTACAGATCCCCTCCTCTCCCCGTAGAATAAAGCTATGGAAAATCTAACCTCTAAGCGCGCTCTCATCACCGGTGCCTCCTCTGGAATTGGAGAGGCCATGGCCTATGCTCTTGCCTCTAAAGGGTGTGAGGTTTTTCTTCTGGCCAGAAGAGAAGATAAACTGATCCTCGTTAAAGATAACATTTCAAGACTCTACCCACAGACCCAGTGTCAC
>CANHIY010000103.1 GCA_947461175.1 Bacteriovoracaceae bacterium | reverse complement strand
TAAATCATTCGCCTCATCAAACTTCTGCTGATTAATCTTGATTGAAGCCAAAAAAAAGTAACTTAAATAGTGAAGGTTTTTAAATTTTTCAAGTTCAGTCACTTTTGATTCTACTGACCTTTGAGTATCGTAGTAAATGAAATAGATCATGACAGTAATAAATTCATTTAGACTGAATTGACCAGATCTTTTAACGTCATATTTAAAACAATTTGAGGAGAGAATAAAATTATTTAAGTCAGTAGGTATTTCTTCTTCTTTCAGAAAACTTAACCGAGCATAGAGGAAAGCTGAATTACAGTTGGGAGATTTTTCAAAATTTGATTTCGCAAAAGAGATGTTATCTCTCCATTTTAACGTTTCACTATAAGACCAAAAACTCCAGACAACAAAGAAGAAGTAATAAGCATACTTAAGCTGCAGGGGAGTCTCAATCTTGTTCGTTAGGTAAAGAAAAATAATAATAAAACCTGTGGCCGGAACTAAAAGATAAGTGTCGCTTAAGAGCTTGGCATCAGTGCTGATGATCCCGAGGGGAAAAAAGGAAAAGAGAAGCCACGGAATCAAATAGATTCGATCCGTTTTGTTTTTAAAAATAAAAAACATCACTCCTGTTAGAAGGAGGAGTCCAATAAAGGAAGTGGGACTTTCGAGAGTGTAATTAAAAGAGATCCAGTAGGGGAAAATGAGTTGAAAAAAATAATGCCCAAAAGAGAGGATACGATCAAAAATATTAAAAAAATCATGGGCTTTCGGTGAGTAATACTCCTGGTAAATGGGTGAGTGAAAGTAGTAATAACTATTAATGAAAATACAAACACCCATGAGAAAAAAGAGTAAAAGGTAGAGGTAGTTGTATTTTTTTAAACCTACGTGGGCAAAATAATCTTTTATGAGAAGCCAAACTGGCCACAAAAGAGTGATAGGTTGACAAAATATGGAGGCAAAATAGGAAAAAAATATTAAAGATTGGGATCTCTTTTCTTTTAGTGATTCTCTGGTTGAGACTAAAATGAATAAACAACTTAAGAGGTGCTTTCGAGACATCGCCCAGCAAATACTTGTTGTAAAAATGGGATGAACCGCCAAAAGTGACAGAACAAAAAGAATCCTCTTCTGAGAAGTGGTTTGAAAGATGTGTTGTAAGATTCTATGGGTGGTTAAAAGAATCAGTACCCAGATAATAAAGTTTATTTTTACAAAGGAATTAATGTTAAATATCTTTTCAATCACGAGATCAAAGTAAAATGTTAAGTCACGTATGGGTTGGAAATCCACCGTCTTCAAACTCACAAGACCAGAGATATAATCTGAAAGAGAATGAAAAGTTTTTAAATTATCCAAAATAATTTTGGCATCCGGAGAAACGAGTTGGTTTGGCAAAAGAACTGGGGAGTATATCAGGACTAATATGAAAAAGAGATAGAGGGAAGGAGACTTAAAAATTTGTCGATACAAGTTAAAACCTTTTTTGAAGGAATCTATTTTCTGTGAATAATGAGCTTTCTTATTTGTTCCTTTACGTCTGGGTAAGTGGAAACCACATAATCAAATGAAGCTTTTGAAAGAGCATAAAAAGTGCAGTCAGAGTCTGCTTTAATGGTGGCGTTTCTTGGAACATCCTCAATAAGGGCTATCTCACCAAACCACGCCCCTTCTCCAAGTGAGGTGAGATACTGATTGTGCTTAAGAACTGAGACCTTACCATTTCCAATGACATAAAACCTGTCACCAGCATCCCCTTCATGAAAAATAATTTCGTCTTGAGAGGCACTTCTCATGGTTAGGGAAGCTGCAAGATCCTCAATTAGATCATCGTTGGCATCTTTTAAGAAGTGAACACTTTTTAAAAGTTTAAAGTGAATTTCATTTTTGATTAAAGAGACTTCTCTATTACTTTTAATTGCCTCTAAAGAGCGACCAATCATTTCCGTTTCTTCAGCATTTTTGAACGCCCTTAAAATGTCAAAATAGACATACTTCCAAATAGGCGACATCTTGTGAAAAAAGATGTCGAAATTAATTTTACTTGTATTTAGGTATTTAAAGTAAAGACTCACTTCGTTCTTTGAGATCCCCCAGGCATAAAGAAGTTCTGATAACTCTAGTTCTCCGAGGATACGATTTTGATCTGTATCAAGTAAATTAAAAACGAATTCCGCTTTATCTCGAGGGGACTCATTTTTTAATTTAATAACTTCAGAAAGATTGAGGTTTTTCTCAAGAAAATTGGAATTGAAAAGAGTATCCCTTCCACGTTCTTCAACAAAAGAATCATACTGGGATTTTTCCTTGATAAGAAACCATTGGACTAAAAGGAAATGCACAAAAATAAATGTAACAAGAAGAAGAACAGAAAGTGATCCAAATAACGCTGGGATAATAGTCAAACCGGCCAGCAAGATGGAAACCGTGTATTTTTGACTCCCCATAAGGTTAAACCGATCAAAGAGATAAAAATAGAATCTGCACCAGGCGTAAACGTTAAAAATTAAAAACGTATTTACTGCCCAGACTTGTGACGATGGATCAAGTAGTAGCTCAAAAGCACAGTACCCATGAATCAAAATACAGAGAAGATAGGAGGGTAGCATAATGGCCTTGCTTCCAAACACAATAGGGGTCTGAATCAGTGCCGTGGGAACATGAATACATAATGCAGCAAGACCTTGAATCAAAGCGGCGGTGGGTGAAAAAAAATAACAGGCAAAAAAACCGGAAATAAGCTCAATTGTCCCGGACCAAACGTGAAAACGAAGAGTCCATTTTCTTTTTGGGATGATTAAAAATTTTGGGTGTGCCGGAATAGAGTAGTGGTAAGCAATAACTCCAATATTTAAAAGTGCCGATACTGAAATAAGAATCCAGGTTTCAAAGTCCACAGTTCTTGTCGCTAAACGGTCTTGAAATAATTTCAGGATAAAAATACCGAAAACTGACAAAAAAATAAAAATACACAACTTTTTGATGAAATTGTTCTTAAAAATAAAAAAACCTTTTACTAATGTTGATACGCTTTAATCAATGTTAAATTATGAGAATATTCTTTCCAATCATTAAAATAAGTTGAGTGTAAAATTAAAGACGATCATTATGGTCAGTTGATCTTTTCGGGAGTTTGAAAATGGAGGCAATCATTATTGGCACAGGAGGATTCATAGGTGCCATCCTGAGATATGGATTACATCTGCAACTGACTCAAGTCCAAAATATATTTTCTCTATACCCAACAGCGCTTATAAACCTATCAGGATCATTTTTTATGGGAATTATGCTCTCAGTTGGGCGACAAAGATTTGGAGAGGCATGGTATCACTTTTTAGTCACAGGCCTTCTTGGTGGCTTTACGACCTATTCTGCTTTTTCTGGAGAAACCATCCTCCTCCTCAAAAATGCCCAATATCAATCAGCACTTCTCTATTGTCGCTTAACGTTTTTTGGAGGTATCTTTTTGGCATTCTTGGGATTTATTCTTTTTAAATTTTTATCAACTTATCTGTAATTTAAAGAAATAAAATAAAGGAAGATAAATGATTTCAATATCTCATTCCAATCAAAGGCAATTGAACCGCATTTTTGATGCTCCATTGGAAGCCGTTTGGGAAAGTTTCACAGACCCCAAGATACTTTCAAAGTGGTGGGGGCCAAGAGGTTTTTCATTAATCACTCAGTCTCTTGATCTTCGACCTGGTGGCGAGTGGATCTATACTCTTAGGGGATCAGAGGAAGTCGATCACCAAGTTACTATTACATACAGATGCGTGGAACCCATGAAGCGGCTTGAGTATGATCTCAAAATAGATAGAATATCAATCCCTTTAGTTCAAAATAAGATGGCTCTTAACGAGGTTCTTGGAAAAACAGAATTAAAATTTACGATGACTTTTGATTCTCAAGCTCAGAAAAATGAGAAAAGTGACGAACCTAATTTCGATCGATTAGATGAGTATTTACAAGAGGCCCATTACGAAAGGAGTGTCTTTGTTTTGACTCGTCATCTTGAAGCTCCGATTGATGATGTATTTAAAATGTGGATTTCTCCTTTCCATGTTGTCAATTGGCAACCACCTACAGGGTTTAATATGGAAATCATTGACGGAGAAATTAAACAGGGTGCAAGTTTATTTTATTCCATGTCAAATAATGATTTTAAGTTTTACGGTCGCTCTACTTATTTAAAGATTGAAAAAGCTAAAGAGGTGTCCTTTCTACAAGAGTTTTGTAACTCTCAGGGTGAGAATTCAAAACATCCTGGATCACCAAGCTGGCCTTCCCAATGGCAAACGACGGTAAGTTTTATTGAAGAGGGTACTGGCGGAACTAAGATAACACTCCGGTCGGAGATAATAGGGGAGGCCTCAATTGAAGAACGTTCTGCGTTTGTTGAAGAACGGGCAGGAATGGCCCATGGCTGGAACGGATCATTTGACCGACTGGAAGATCTTTTAAAAAGCTAATTCTGAGAACAGGCACATCGTTGTGGTTTAAAATGGTCCACAGTTTCCAATAAATCAGTGTTGTCTCTAAAAGGTTTCTACTTAACACTTATACCAAGTACTTCGTTGTACTTGTTATACTCAGCGACTTTCTTTCCATCATCACATTCAAGTGTTCGCGTCGTTTGAAAATTATCAGCGCTGAGTTTGGTCTCTTTCTTATGGACACAATTTAGAGATTTCCATCTTTGTTCAACCTCAAAGATGTATAACTTTTTTTCTGGAGCGCTTGGGAAATAAGCTAGCCCAGATACTTTATTTTCTGGAGTTATCCCTACGGCCCAAATTTGATAGTTTGTTTTAGGAGAGTTATACACCCAGAGATCCTTATTCTCTTGCTTAATGATTTCTTGAGGCTTGCCTAGTCTTTCGATTATTTGTTTCTTGTTCCATAAGGTATTATAACCTTCGAGAATATCCCAAAAAAGAGGAGTGGGCAGTACTTGCTTTTGGGGAGTTGTACAAGAGTAAAGTAGAAATAACAACTGAAGGTATTTCATCGGATTATTTTCTCCAGGTATTTTATGAGTTTGGGATTTTTACTTAAAGATTATTTTTGAAAAAGAAAAAGTTCAACGTTATTTGAGAAGTCTTCATGTGGACCGATATAACTGTCTTGAATGGGGACATCTTTTCTCATTAATGAAATTGTCTCTTTGTCTTCGTTTTTTTTCCATAAGGAGGATGAATAATATTCATCCCTTTCATCTATATTCATTGAATCCCATAAAAAATGGGCAAGTTCATGGGCAATGACGCGACTTTTTTTCATGAGTTGAAATACTGTCGTATATGACAATGATTTTATTTTCGCTATTGCTTAGAGCTGGATTCGGTGATTTTTCACTTGAACGATGAAATTTGATTTCGCCTATATGGGTTAGAGCTTTTGGGTGCTTATCCAAAATTCTTTTAAGATCAGTCTCTTCTTCTTTTGTCCATGCTTTAAATTTTTCGTTAAGAATAGGCCAGTTTGCTGGTTTGTTTGCTAAAAATTTAGGTACAGGAGTTGTTAATTTGCGATAGGGGCGACATTGTTCCTTAACGTTGGTGGACCTAACTTGAGTACCATCTTGTTTACTATATGCATTTCTTGGATGAGCTTTTACTGGAAATTGTCCATATGGACAAACGATAACTGCTTGAGCCGATGCAAATACTGTTAACAGAATTGATATTGGAAAGTAGATCAAAGAGACTTTCAACTAAGCAACCTTTTGTCTGGCTACCCAGAGATCAAACTCAGCTTGCATTTTAACCCACATCTCTGCACTTGTTCCCAATACTTCCTCAAGTTCAATCGCAAACTCAGGAGAAATACCGCGTTTCCCATTAACGATTTCATTAATCTTACGTGGAGTACAGCCAATCAATTCGGATAATTGAGATTGATTAAGATTCATCTCTTTCATGTATACTTCATCAAGAACTTGACCAGGATGAAGAGGGTTATTGTTTTTAATCATAATTTATCCTTTATGATAGTTTTCAATTTTAACTTCTGAAAACTCACCATTTTTAAATTTAAAGGTTATGGCCCATGGTATTTGAATGGTCACACTCCACTTTTCCTTACGATCACCTTTGATTTTATGAAGTCGAATATTTGGTGGTTGTCCCTTAATTTTCAAATCTTCAATCGTACTCGTGTTATGCATGATCGTTAGAAGTGCTTTGGCCCTGATCCATAATTCTTTAGGGAGAGATTTTGATGAATTCTTTTCCCAAACTACTTTAGCTAATTTATTTCCAAAGCTCACTATCATTATTCCATTATACCAAACAGTGGGATAACTTGAAATAGGCATGAAAAATGAATAAAATAGAGTCGTTGCTAAGTGTATGTAATTGAATTTGTTATGGTGCGTTCGACTAGAGGATTTTAGAACCGCTTGTCTTAATCCTTTGTTTTGACACCTATTTTCTTGCGGTTAGGATTTAAACTTGGTGCTGTATCTTCAAGATTATCTAATCTTTCAAAAACTATTTTAAACATTTGGCTTGTTCCTTTTTTTAGATCTTTAATCTCGTTTCTTAAATCTTGTTCTAGTAGTAAAAAACTTCTGAGACGCGTAAAAATTCTCATGATGGCAATATTTACAGAGATCGCTCTATCGCTATTAAGGATGCCAGAAAGCATTGCTAAACCATTTTCTTTAAATACAAGGGGGAGCTTTTGCTTTCCACCAGTACCATTTTTTGAAGTCACAATTTGTGACTTCAAAAAATGGTACTCTTCAGGAGTTAACTGAAACATAAAATCTTGTGGAAAGCGGTCTAGATTACGTCGAACTGACTGGTTTAGGACCTTGGTCTCAACTCCATAGAGTTCGGCAAGATCTGAGTCCAGCATAACTTTTTGACCTCTAATTACGTAAATCATTTTTTCTATTTGGTGTGGCTTAATTTCACTCATCAATCGCTCCGAAAAATGGAGCAAAATAAGACATTTAATGAGAAATATTCAATCTAAGTTTGCGCTTGCCTGCTGAATTATTCAGATTTGAAATTGGCCCAACTATATGACTTTTGAACTTCTTGCGTAGAAATTGCTCTGCCACTATCATTAAAGCATGTATAAACTCATTATCTTTATTTTTCTTTTTCTGAGATCATTCATGGAGTCCCAGTAGAAGTGGGCAAACTCATGAGCAATGACACGACTTTTATCATGTGTAGAAATGCTGTCATAGATAGTAATAACTTTATTTTCACTATTGCTTAGAGCTGGTTTCGGTGATTTTTCACTTGAACGATGAAATTTGATTTCGCCGACATGTGTGAGTGCTTTTGGTAGTTTGCCCAAAATTTGTCTTATTTCTTTCTCTTCTTTTATCGTCCATGCTTTAAATATTATATACTGAGGCTTCTAAACGCATGTTCTTAAAGGTGTTGGTGTGGAGTGTTCCACCACGAAGGGATGAAAGTCAGAGTCAGATTCAAAACAGAAAATGGTGCGCCCGACAAGATTCGAACTTGTGACCCCTACCATGTCAAGGTAATACTCTAACCAACTGAGCTACGGGCGCATATTAAGTGCAATATAAAATCATTTATTCAAAATGTCATCAATCTTTCCCGAGGTCTTCAATGACTTTGAGCAAAAAATGGGATAAGTTTTCAATCCATGAACTCTAGACTTCACCGAAATTTCTTCTCCTGGGTTTACCATCATTCATTTGAATTTAAATGGTACTACCTTGGTGCTTTTTTTTGTTTATATGTGCTTCAAGTTTTTCAAGGACAGTTGCCAGAAAAAATCAGGACACTTACTTTAACCATGGCGGAAGGTGTGAGGTTCTCCTCCGTTTGGATTTTTTTAGGTCTCGCTATAGGAATTCTCTTCTTTAGGACTTTTTCACGGCTTTTGTTCTTTTATCCGGCGAGAGTTCAGCAAAAATTACTGAGGATGGAGCTTCTGACTCTACTGGAGTCTGTACCTCCCTCTCGTTATAAGGAAAGAAATCAAGGACAGATTTTTCAAATTCTTTTTGATGATATTAATAACATAAGGGCCTTTATCGGTTTTGGACTCCTACAAATTGGAAATCTTGTTATCGCTGCATGGGTGTTGATCCCTAAATTAAATCAAACGGATGCTTATTTGTGGCCTGCTTTTACCCCCCTGTTTATCAGCGTATTATTTTTCTCAGTAACGACCTTTTTAAACCAGAAATTTTTTAAGAAAATGATGGATAAAAAGGGAGAAGTTCAGCAGTACATTATGGAAGCCTATGAGGCAAAACAAACCATTAAGAACTTTCACAAAGAAGAGAGTTTTATTCAGGGGTTTGTGAGAACTTCATCAGAAGAGCTTAAGTTATTTTTTAAATCTTCAATTGGTTTTGCCTTCACAACTCCTTATGTAAAACTTGGTCTGGGGGCTTCGCTTATTTGGGCTTCACTTCTCATTAGAAAAGTGGGTGGAACCACGTCTGATTTGGTTTTCTTCTCTGGGTTTCTTTATCTCTTTTTAGAGCCTGTGATGTTTTTATCCTGGGTGGGAGTGGTGGTGTCCCAGGGAGTGGCGGCCTGGAGAAGAATTAAGGAACTCCACGGAAAACTTATCATTCAATCCCCAGAGGAAGAAAAGTTATCACAGATTCCTTTTATGATGGAACAAGATTTTATCCATGTAGATTTAAGTTTATGGCAATTTACAAATAAGTTTAATTTTAGAAAGGGTGAATGGAGTGTGCTGGTTGGAGAGACAGGTAGTGGAAAAACTCACATTCTTAGGGATTTAGCAACTTTCCTTTTATTAAAAAAATATTCCGTTTCTATGGTTCAACAGGAACCTTATCTCTTTAACGATACTATTTTTGAAAATATATTTTTGGGGTCCAATCCACCTGAAGAGGAAAAAAGAAAAGCCATTGAGCTTTTAAAAATTTTCCAACTCGACGATCTAGCGGCCAATAGTACTGAGGTTCTGAACCTTGAAGTTGGAGAAAATGGCAAGAGATTGTCGGGAGGGCAGATCAAGAGGGTCGCTCTGATACGTTCCTTGTTATCCGGAGCTGACATCTTTATTTGGGATGATCCATTCTCATCCGTTGATATTATTTTAGAGAAAAAAATTATTTCCCGCCTAAAGTCAAATTCCTATTTGGCCGGAAAGACATTTATTATCTCTAGTCACCGTCTGACGACAGTGAGGCTTTCTGATTACATAATCTTTATTAGTAAAGACCTGGGTATTAATGCAGAGGGGTCTTCTGCGAACATGTTGAAGGATGAAAATGTTACAAAATTTTTCAAAGAGCAGATGGTGGACATACCTGTGGCTCAAATCTGAAATTTTTCTCATTTCAGTTATTTTTTTTAATATTATTATCTCAGCATCATCTGGTTATTTAACCCCTAAACTCATTTCTGAATTTTACGAAGCCTTAACTGATGACCAAAAGTTTTATCATCAGTTATCACTTTTGGGATTTCTCTTTGTGATTGAGTACCTAAACCGCTTTGTCTTTACTCTAGTCACTCATAAATATATCCAACTACTCATTACTGAAACACGGAGGCGTTGTTTCTCATCCTGGTTAAAGGCGCCTCTAAAGAGAAAGAATGGTAAGCAGGACGATTATCCTTTAGGAGAAGTTTTGGCGAGGCTCATGAATGATACTGATGCCGTCAGGGAGGTGGTGAGTTCTGGAAGTTTCGCAATCTTTATTGACTTAATTTTTATTCTTTCATGCCTCGTGAGCTTTCTTCAGTTAAATTCCACCACCGGTATTTCTCTTTTTTTAGCTGAGGTTATTGCCTGTTTCTTATTACTCAGAGGAAGTAGGGCCATGGGAGTCATCTTCATGGATGTAAGACGAATCACAGGTTTAATGGCCAGAGTGGTGACAGATCTTACAAGCGGTCTTCGTGAATTGTTTTTTAGTCCCAATGAACAATACGCTTCAAAACGGGGTGAAAAAATTTTTGAAGAATTTTTATCAAAACAGCTTCATGCCAACATTTGGGATGCAGGTTACTATTCAGCGGCTGAGTCCCTTTATCCTATATTGATCGCACTGGTCATGATTGTTATTCCTTACTCCCATATAGTAGAAGTTGCCATACTGGCGGCGTTAATAGACCTCATTCAAAAATCTATTACTCCAATTAAAGATGTTGCTTCAAAAATAGCCGTCCTCGCTCGAGCTAAAACCGGGATTGAGAGGATACATCAGTTCAATGAAAGTTTTCCCGCGAGTGCTTTGATAGCGGAGGATCATAAAGCTCAAAGAGTTCAATCAATGTCTTTTGATTTAAATTTATTTGAATATGATCAAGGTTTTAAATTAGAGGGTATTAAGTTTGAGCTTCAAAGAGGTGAGGTTCTGGGTATCTTAGGGGAGTCTGGATGCGGGAAATCTACTCTTCTTAAACTCCTTTCAGGACAATACAACACGTTTCAGGGTTCAATCCAAGTTGATGAAAAGAGATTTTCAGGTTCCGAAGAAAACGAACTGAGAAAGTTCTGTAGTTTTGTGAGTCTGATTTCTCAGGATTCCCATGTTTTTACTGAATCTTTAAAGTTTAACTTAACCCTAGGAGATGATGAGGGGTTTGAGGATTTTTGGAGATTAGCGACTAACTCTATACCCTACCTAACGAAATGGAATTTTTTACCCTCTGATTTGGTGAATCCCAAAAACCTTTCGATGGGACAAAAACAACTTTTATCAGGTCTTAGGGCCCTATTTCTAAAAAAACCTATTATCCTGATGGATGAATTATCGAGTGGTTTAGATTCTGAACTTGAGCTCGCCCTCAGAGATCTTATCAAAATGTTTCAATCTCAAACCATCACGATCATTGTGACTCATAGACTTGAAACGATTCTTAATTCTCACAAGATCATGCTCTTGGAAAAAGGGAAGAACCTGGCCTTGGGGACTCAT
>CANHIY010000102.1 GCA_947461175.1 Bacteriovoracaceae bacterium | reverse complement strand
CTGAGTGTTATTTTCTTTGTGGGACTTGCCCTGGCCATGAGAGTAAAAGAAATGAAACTCTTCCCCCTTATTGCCTTTATTCACTATTTTGTTGTGTTTACTTATGGATTGGGCTTTTTAACAGAGAGGGTTAATTGGAGGAGGTGAAGAAAAAGATATCAAAAGAAGAATTTGAAAATTTAAAGAAGCACCCTTTTTTTAAAGGGAAAATAGTTTCCTCTTCCATGTCACCCGTCATTAAAGAAGGTGAATCTATTGTGGTTGATGTGGGACAAATGAAGATCAAGAGGTTTGACATTGTTGTTATTTATATGGACGACATATTGGTTTGCCATTATTTGTGGAGGTTTAATCAGCTTATTCATCCCATTTATATGCAAACCAGGTCCCTTTCGGGAGGGGTTGATATACCCATTACTTTGGATAACTATCTTGGGAAAGTGGTAAATTTTGATCTGGGATTACTCAGAAAAACTCAGATTTTCCTGAAACATATTTCGTAAGAGGTTTTGAAATGAAGTATCAAAATTCAAATCCACATGGGGATTTGTTTTTTTGTGAAAAATCAGTTCTGCAAATACGCTCTTAACCTGTGGAAATGGTGTTATATGCAATTCATGAAAAATACTTAGATCCAAATGAAACATAGAGTCCTTTGGAGAGTGTAACAAAGAGCCATTATTGACTGTAGCACCTCTGGACTGACTGAAATAGTGGAGATAGTTGTCGGACACTACCATTTTATCAAAATTTAAATCAAAAACGTAGGTGTTCTTCAAGTTAGATAGTTCAAGAAAATTTTCTACTTTAATAAAATTAACTTTCTTCCCGGGAATAGCATCTTTAATGTGGTTTAAGGCATGATAAATGACCATAGATTCTTTATTGTTCTTTCCAAAAATATCTTTTCTCATGGGTAACAAAAGGTCTATGGAAGCTTCGGGGTTGATTTGTCGCAAAGGCAGTAGCCGTTCAGGGAGGTCTTCTAGATTTCCCAGATACTCTTCGCTAATGAGCCCAAAGATAATGACTTTTTTTGCATCGGAGAGAGAAATTTGTTTTTTCTGCACAATTTGCCAGCAGGCAAATCGATCCATAATATTTGTTGGAACAATTGGGGCAAATTCAGGCGGAATAAGAATTGGTCTCATTTGATCAGTGAGAATTTCTTTAAAATGACTGATCAGGTAACTGGCAAAGGTGAGATATCCATCTCTCACGGTGATAACCCTGGAGAATTTATAAATGTCTGGACGATAGCTTTGAAATAGAAAATAGGGGTTCAACTCGTGATAATACTCCTGCCCTATGGGATAGAAGTCCCAAAAAAACTTAGGCCAGCTGTCTCGGTTTACATAGCTGTAGTATTTATTTTGAGTGAGACTTCTTCCAGATTTATACTGTGCTTTAATTATCTCTAACATAGGATGAGTAGATCTCTCTATAAAGTTCGTTTATGTTCTTCCGGGGAGTAATATAGGGTGTTGCTGTAAAACTTTTAGCACTTAAAATCTTTTCAAAAAGTGGTCCAAATTTTGAGAATGTTGATGGAGATGAGTGAAGGATGTTCTCGAGGATTTTTGATGCGGGTATGATGCCGAATCTGTTTAAAGCATCTTTGGAGATCACTTCTCTCTCTTTGAGATGACCCTCTTTAAGAGATTTTTTTAATATTTCAACTGTTTCATCATAATGAACAAGTTTTGAAGCCTTTCCAATTTTTACGGATATAAATTGTGCAGCAAATGGGATATTCTTGTTTGAGAAGCTAGCAAGTCCTCCCCAGTCAGTCAAAATGGAAGGAAGTCCAGAGCACAGCGCCTCGGCAACACTCATGCCAAAATCTTCATCATTGTGAACAGAAAGATTAACTAAGTAATCGGCTCCTTGATAAACATCTTTTAATTCAGAATTGGGCACACTACCCATAAAGTGAATTTTATTCTGGACCTGGGTTGGTAATTCTTTATAGATCCTATTTAGTTTTCTAAAATACTCACCCTCAGTTTCCCATATACCTAAAAATTGATCTCCAATGTGATCAGTATTTCCGTATAAAAAAAGATGAGCCTTTTGGGTTTTTGATTTTTTTAAGAAGTCAGAAAATGCCTCCAAAAGAGTGTGGATTCTTTTCTGTCTAGATAGTCGACCCGTGAAAACAAAAGCGATGTCATCAGGTTTTATCCCCCAGTCCTCTCTTTGAGATTTTCTCAATTTTAGATCAAAATGAAATTCATTCTCATCTACGGGAAATGGACATACATAGGAGTTATGGGGAGGGGTTAAGAAATTATCAATAAGTTTTTTTTGTCTATCTGACGCCACTATGAATTCAACTTCTGAGTCCACCAAAATTTTACTTAATTTATCCCATTCGGAGTAATAAAGAGTAAAATCCCCGAAGATGTGAAAAATAAACCTCGTCTTAAGCTTTTTTTTATTTAGTTCGATCTTGATAAACTGAATAAGAGGAAGGGGGTGAGGCTTATGGTCCATGATAACGATCACATTAGGCTTCGATGCGACGACATCTTTAGCCGTTTGTATGATGTCATCATAATTTTGATCCACAGAGTAATTAAAATTTGAAAGACTAATACCGGGGATGAGTTCATAGGCCTTATGAAGATTGAAGACAATCTTTTGACAACTCACCCAACTGGACATTTTAAAGGAGAATAAACAAGCAATTTTTTGCATACTAAATTTAAACAGATTTTTGAGTTTATTGACAATATTTTAATGTGTATGAGTTTCTTAAAATAATTGAGGTCAGTTATGAAATGGTTTATCCTCCTTTTTTTCTCTTGTTCAGCCGCCTACGCCCAAACTAAATATGGTTACCTGGGACCAGAGGATCAGAAATATTACAAAAACGACATTATGGAAGGAAACAATCAGAGGGAGCGGATTGATAGCCTCGTTAAAGAGGTGAATAAAATTTACGCTGAATTGTCCTCGGTAAAATCAGAGATGCAGGTCTTAAAAAAAGAACTTGAAGAGCTAAAGAAATCAAAATGAATTTAAAATTTTCAACACCGATCCCCCTCTCTTTTGCAAGTGTCAGAGATAAATTTAACAAAGATCTTTTTATCTATCTGGCCCCACCTTTGATCCCATTTAAATTAGTCAGATTCGATGGCTGTTTAAAAAACCATGAAGTCCACATTAACCTGGGTTTCAGGCCATTGACTCAAAAGTGGATAAGCCTCATCACCTTTGAGGAAACAAACCCTCAGGGGTGGTCATTTATTGATGAAGGAAAAGAGCTTCCCTGGCCGTTGAAATCCTGGAAACACCATCACCGCGTTGATAAAATCTCCGAGACGGAGAGCCTTATTGTGGATGATATCCATTACGAATGCTCTAACGGATTGATGACGATCCTTATGAAGCCATTTTTATGGTGGGTTTTTTCTTTAAGACCTTCTCGGTATAAAAAATATTTTCAAGGTTAATATGAAAAACATAATTTTATTGTTTGTTTTTTTTTCCTCCTCTCTTTTTGCTAAAACCATCCTTTTCATGGGAGATTCATTAACTGAGGGCTATCAACTCAGTAAGGAAGAGGCCTATCCGGCACTGATTGAGAAGGAGCTTAAAAAAAGATTTCAAGACATAAAAGTGATCAACGCTGGAGTAAGTGGGGCCACCTCTGCCAGTGGACTTAAGCGGCTGGACTGGTACCTCAATGCAAAACCTGACATCATGGTTCTCGCCCTAGGGGCCAATGATGGTCTTCGGGGAATGAAAACTCAAGAAACCGAGAAAAACCTTTCACTGGTGATTGAAAAAGCAAAAACCCGAGGCATCACGGTTATTCTGGCAGGGATGAAGATGCCTACAAATATGGGAAGTCCCTACAGAAATCAATTTGAAAGTATTTTTTCAAAACTCTCAAAAAAATATTCTTTAAAACTAATCCCTTTTTTACTTGAAGGAGTAGGTGGGAGACCAGAGTTTAATCTACCTGACGGGATTCACCCCAATCCCAGGGGGCATGAGGTCATGGCAAGAACAGTGCTGAAAGTTTTGGAGGAAGTGTTATGAAAACTCCCAAGGTGTCTGTTCGTCATTTAAAAAAATCTTTTGGCCAGGGAGAGGGGAGAGTTGAAGTTTTAAAAAACATCAACCTCGAGATTTATTCCGGAGAAACCATCGCTCTTACTGGTAAATCCGGCTCGGGAAAATCCACCCTATTGTCACTTCTGTCTGGACTAGATGCTCCGGATGAAGGGGATCTTTTTATTGATGGAGAAAATCTCTCTCGAATGCCTGAAAAAGAGTTAACCCGTTTTCGCGCGTCCCGCATGGGAATTATTTTTCAGCAGTTTCACTTGGTTTCTACTCTTTCAGCTTACGAGAATGTTCTTTTACCTCTTGAACTCATGAAGCACCCTCAGGCGATGAATAGGGCCCTGGAGCTCCTTGAAAGTGTAGGGCTCTCCCACCGCTCACAGCACCTCCCTTCAGAACTTAGTGGTGGAGAGTGCCAAAGAGTGGCCCTGGCCCGGGCCCTTGCCATCAGTCCCTCGATCCTTTTTGCCGATGAGCCCAGTGGGAACTTGGATGAAGAAACCGGTGGCAAAGTTATGGACCTCTTATTTGGGATGGTTGAAAACACCAAAACAACTCTCGTCCTCGTTACCCATGATCCTGATCTTGCCAAAAGATGCTCCCGGGTGGTTCACCTTGAGCATGGGAGTCTTTTGTGATGATGAAGTACTTATTCATTAAAGAAATGAAAAAGTATCCCTTCTTTTTTGTGCTTCTCTCTTTTACTTTATTTCTGGGAACCATGTCTCTTGTGGCGATCAGTCTCATTGCGGGTCAGGTTCAGGATAAACTCCAAAACTCTGCCCATGAGCTTTTAACCTCAGACCTCGCTGTTTCGGCCCGAAGAGATCTCTCCCTTCTGGAGTTAAATCTTCTTGATTCCATTTTTAAAAAATACCCCCATAGTAAGTACAAGGTTGTCGATATCTATACAATGGTAATGAGAAAGAACTCGGGTCTCTCTCGCCTCGTGGAGATTCGGGCCACGGAAACATCATTTCCCTTCTATGGCTCAATAAAACTTTCTAAGGGAGAATTTTCCAGTTCTAAACTCTACATCTCAAAAAACCTTTCTGATCTGTGGCAACTGGATGTGGGTGAAATATTAAAAGTAGGTGAGGTCTCCCTTCCTGTTTCAGGAATTGTTGAAGAGGATACCTCTTTAGGGCTAAGAGGCTTCTCCCTTGCACCAAGGATCTACTTTCCCCTGGATCAACTCGTTCAGACCGGACTTTTAAAACCTGGGGCCACGGGTGGGTTTTCATACCACTTTAAATTACAGGACCCTTCTGAAGACGAAATTAAAAACATCAAAACTTTGATCTATCAGAATATCAAAGACACAGCGGTTAAAGTGACACTACCTGAAGACAGCTCTGAGCAAACCGGAAGGGTTATTAAAATACTCACTAACTTCATGTCCCTCTCTGGCCTTATTGGTCTTATCCTCTCTTTAGTGGGTGTATTTTATCTTTATCAGTCACACCTCATGTTTCGGTTGAGGGACTTTTGCCTCTTAAATCTTTATGGGTTAGAAAAAAGAAAAATTGTTCAAGGGATTCTACTTCAGTTTACCCTAGTTTTTTTCTTTGTCTTTTTTATTGAACTTTTTCTCATCTTACCTCTGTACAAGATATCTTCTCCTTTCTTCTCCAGTTACCTGGGTCTTCGGTTGGATTTTCATCAAGGCCTAAATCTTAATGGGGTGATGAAAGAGATACCTTTTCTCTATCTCTTATCATTAAGTATTCTGATGCCTTTGTTGTTGGGACTTTTAAGAACTTCCATGGGGCTTCAGTTAAAATCACACAAAATCTCTCTGGGTAAGTTTAGGTTTTGGGATTTTATGCCTTTCACTCTCATCCTTTGGTTTTTTTCTTCCTATGTAAGCCGCTCCCTGAAAACGGGGACTCTTTTTTTCTTCTCTCTTATTTTGGTATTTTTGGTTTCCACGTTCATGGTAAAACTTCTTCAGTGGGTCCTTGCCCGTATATTAAAGAACAGAGGCTTACTTGTTCCTACTATTGAGAGTGGAGTGGCCTTTAGAAGTTTAATGAGGTCTGGCCACAAAATGACGTTAACTTTCCTCTCTTTAACTTTGGGAACGACTCTCATCTCTTTTATTTTACAACTTGATACCATGATCCTTGGTGAATTTTCCTTTGATGAAAAAAAACCATCTCTCTTTATTTTTGATATTCAGGAAGAACAACTTGATCCTTTCCTGGAATTTGCCCGGATGAATAGAACCCCTCTCACCCACGTGACTCCCATGATCAGGGCCCGATTGGAAAAAGTGAATGGAAAAAAATTTGTAAGAAATAAATCTGACTTTGATATGCGATCCAATGACGATGATGAAGAAAACCGCTTCAGAAATAATGGTCTGAACCTGACTTACCGTAACTACCTGACAGACTCTGAGAAGATTATTAAAGGGAGTCCTTTCCCTCAAGAAGAGAACAGTCAAAACCGCTTACCCTTTATTTCACTGGAGAAAAGATGGTCTCAAAGAATGAACATCTCTTTAGGGGATAAGCTAACTTTTGATATTCAGGGAGTAGAGTTTGAAGGGATTGTGAGAAACTTAAGGGAAGTTAAGTGGACATCTTTTTATCCCAATTTTTTTGTCACTATTGAACCTGGAATGATTGATAATGCTCCCAAAACGTTTCTTGCCACCTTCCCCTCCGGTTCAAAAGAATCAAAACTCTCCCTTCAGCGTCTGTCAGTTTCGAAGTTTCCCAATATTTCTTTCATCGACGTGGAGGAGCTTGTCATTAAATTAACTGATCTCTTTAAAAAATCCCGCCAGGCCGTGGCCCTGATTTCCTGGCTCTCGCTTTTTGTAGGACTCCTTATCTTATATGGTCTCTCCCACGACCAGGTTTATCGAAGGCAATATGATCTTGCCCTTCTTAAGAGCTTAGGGTTTAGTGCTCTTCAATTAAGGCTTAATCTTCTCTTTGAATTTGGGACAGTTTTTCTTTCCTCTTTAGGGCTGGGGCTTTTTTTAGGTTGGCTCCTTTCTCAGGTGATAGGAAAAGAGGTTTTTAAACTTCCTATTGGAGTGGATTGGGTGAGTATTTTTTTACCGGCCGTCTTTATAAGTTTTCTTTGTTTAATCACAATCCTTCTCGCCTCTTGGCGCAGTGTTCGAGAAAAACCCATGGTTCTTTTATCTGACTCTTAGCCCTTTTTTTCTTTCCTTACAGGGTGAGAGTTATTAAAATTTGACCCATGTTCGACATTGAATTTAGTCACCAGGCCCTGATGACTTTTTTTTCCCAATACGCTTATGAGCCCATGTATGTTTACGGGTTCATTACGGTCTTTATGTTCGCAAGTTCCTTTGGACTTCCAGTCCCTGAGGAGCTGGTTCTCGTGACTGCTGGGCTGGTTGCTTATATGGCAAAATACCCTGAAAAGTTCCCCCCTCCTTATCCTGGGGCAGAGGGTGTGGATACTGTGACACTTGCCATTGTCTGTACCCTGGCGGTTTTTTTAAGTGATTTGATTGTTTTTTTCTTAGGAAAATTTTTTGGTGGAAAAATCATTAAAACTAGGTTTTTTCAAAAACAGGCCACCGGAAAAACTTTTGACACAATCAATACCTGGTTTCAAAAATATGGTGGGCTTGCCTGCGGTATCTTCCGGTTTACCCCTGGTTTAAGGTTCCCTGGGCACTTGAGCTGTGGGCTTTTAGGGATACCTTCCTGGAAGTTTATCCTCATTGATGGCTCAGCGGTTCTCATTTCTGTTCCCACTCAAATTTATTTTGTCTCAACTTACGGTGAAGTGATCCTTGATAAATTGTCTGAATTTAAAATGTTCTTGGGGGCCATCCTCGGCGTTCTTTTTGTTTTATGGTTAGTCAGAAAAGTTTATTTAAAGAATGTTCGGGTCAATAACTAGAGAAAGTTCTCACAAGCCTCTTCAAGTTTTAGGGCAAGCTCTTTTCTAAACTGTGTCAGATTCCCGTACTTAAAAACAACTTTTTTCTGAGACATCTTTGTTTCATCCGTAAAGTCAGGAAACCCCCAGTGAATGACACTCCTAAAGTGAATTTCCCCTTGGTTTGTTCCGAGCTCTTTTACCTCAGATGATAGTTCATACTTAACCAAGGCCCCCTGTCCTTTGGGCACTGACTTCGCTAGTTCAATGATGCCTTTTTTTGCCACAGGGTTTGAAAGCCTAAGTGCATCCACTATTGAGCCCTCAAAAGAAGTGGCCCCCCATTTATGATCACTAAGTAACTTAGTTTGTAAGTTCTTGTCCTGAGTTGTTTCCATGTAGCGGTAATAGAAATTATTCATGGTGGAAAAAAGGTAATCATACATTTTTGATTCTTCACCAAAAGTGGAGCGGACTTTTTCCTGCCAATCCTGTATCTGTTTGTCACTCATGATCCATCTCCGTTAAAATAAGGGGGTGAAAATTTATTATCCTAGAACTGACTTTCTTATTGTAGAGGATTACTTTACCCCTTTACAAGCCCACACATGGCTTAAGGCCATGGATGATTTGGGACGAGATGAAGCTTGTGGTTATCATCATCCCCTCTTAAAACCAAACCGTTTTCATAAAACCCCCAGGTATCCGGTAAAAAAATTTATGTGCCTTGGGCTTTACTGGAACCCTTTGGATTATCTCTATTACGAAAAGATTCCTGGAAAGGGTGTCTCTCCCCACCCGATACCAGAGGATCTAAAAGATCTTTCGGCCCGAATTCTTAAGGATTTTTATCCCACCCCTCACTATACCCCACAAAGTGTTATGGTGAACTTTTACACCAAAGACTCATCCATGGGTCTTCATATTGATAAGGATGAGCCCAATAAGACGGCCCCCATCATTGGCCTTAATTTTGGTTCGGCCTGTCGGTTTTTTTTTGAAAACGAAGGGGGAGAGATTAAGGAGACGAGAATTCCCGGAAACAGCATCTACGTTTTTGGAAAAAGTGCTCGGCTTATGCGCCATGGCCTTGGCACCATTTTTACAAAGTCCCTCTCTCCAGGCTCGGAGTTATTTCTTCAAAATAAGGAGCGTTTAAACCTCACTATCCGTCAGGTATTTTATGATCCTGGGTCTAAAGACTGAGTTGTGCTGTGTAGTTAAGTTGAATCTTTGAAAGAGTCATATCAAAAATTTCAATGAGGTCTTCTTGATTTTTTTGGTGGCAAAGATCACTAAAGATGTTGAGGAGGTTTTTCTTCTCTGAGTTGATGAGCTCGTGGACTTTTTTAATCGCCTCTAAGTACTGCTCTTGTGTCCAGGGTATCTTTTTACTCATACCCTTTTTAAGCGCGTAAACCCCTTCATTTAACTCCGGATACAACTCCATGAGCTTCAGGGTCACATAGTTAAGTTGTCCATTCGTAATGTCCTGAAAAGGTGCCCTGCCACTTTGATTGAGTCCATCAACGATGTCATCGGCCATCTGGAAAATAAGCCCGATCCTCTCACCTAAAACTTCCATGGCAGCAAGATTGTTGTGGCCTGCAATCTTAGCGGGAGTGGTGCAACAGTAGCGGATCAAACTTCCAGTCTTTTTGATGCAAACGAGTTCTAGGTCCTCAAAACTTACTTTTTCTTTGGACTTAAGATCAAACTGGAGCCATTCTCCATCCGAGAGGTCTTTAATACATCGGGTGAGGTCAATAAGGAGGTCATTTCTATTGGCACAGGCGAGCTCCCCCATGATGGTGGCCAGGACATAATCTCCAGCAAGAACCGCAGTGGTGTTGTTTCGAAGAGCATTCAGAGTGGGATGATTTCTTCTGTGGGTTGACTCATCGATCACATCATCATGAATAAGGCTTGCGAGATGAGTGAGTTCAACTGCTCGGGCATAAATTTTTAAATCTTCGTAAGAGAGACCAAAAGCTTTACCCATTAAAAACATGAGACCTGGACGAAACTTTTTCCCTCCGGCCTTAACGAGCTCATTAATTTCTTGGGAAAGGTCACTAAGAGTTGGATCAGTTACCTCTAACTTAAGCTCATCTAAGATTGTTTTTAATTCTTGAACTTTTAGCACTCTAATAATCCTTGGATAACCGGAGTTTATTTGAACTTCCAGCAATAGGCAAGAAAAGAGGTCTAAGTCTTGTACAAAAGGGAAGGGTAAATGATCCTTCTCTTTCATTCTTTTTAGGCCCATAATGGGTGAGTAAAGATTCTTGGAATCTAATGAAATTCAACAGGGAAATTAAGAGCTGGAGGTATTATGCGGATTCTACTTGTGATTTCTTTGATGTTAAATACGGTTTTTGCCAGTGAGCTCTACTCCATTCAGGAAAAAAGTATTAAAGGGGAGAGTTTTAAGTTGTCTGACCTTAAAAATAAAACGGTTCTCGTGGTGAATATTGCTTCTCAATGTGGTTTTACCGGACAGCTAAACGAGCTGGAAAGCCTCTATAAAAAATACCAGGCCCGTCAATTTGTTGTCCTGGGAGTTCCAACCAATGACTTTGGAGGACAGACTCCAGAGGATGATAAGTCCATGCTTGAGTTCTGCCAAAAAAACTACAATGTCACTTTTCCAATCCTCTCGAAAGGAACCATCAAAGGGAAGGACAAGCGGGAGTTGTATAAATTTCTGACTCAAGAATCCTCCAAGGAATTCCAAGGGGAAGTGGGCTGGAACTTTGTAAAATTTCTCAGTAATAAAAAAGGTCAAGTTATAGGGCGATTTACTTCCTATGTGGGTCCACTGGATTCAGATTTAATTAAAAAAATTGAATCTGACTTAAAATAGGTTAGGGGTCATTTATCATGAACACCATCGTCGTCGGCGCAGGGGGAGGAGGAATTGCTTCTTCACTTCTCTCATCAATACGAGGGGAAAACGTCACTTTATTTGAAT
>CANHIY010000101.1 GCA_947461175.1 Bacteriovoracaceae bacterium | reverse complement strand
CTCACCTCGTTCAATCAATGACTTAGAGTATTTCAAGAAGGGATATATTGAAATTGTAAGAAATAATTCAATTTTAAATTCTCATTTGGCCTTAACTCACAGAGTTTGGTGAAGGGGTTAGGGTTGTTTCTTACATGTCTTAAGTATAAAGAAACTCTACTTTTTTTTGAATTTTTGACACTTTTGAACACAAATCTTGCTTTTTTGGTAGGGATAAGGTTTAAATCCCTGTCGTCTTAATTGTAAGATTTATCATTCAGGGAGGCTTTTCATGGAGACCACACAAATGCCATCGGTAGAAACATTGATGTCTAGGACTGTCGTGGATCTCAATAAAGAAGATAAGTTTCTTTCTCACTTACCACTTGATTCCTCTAGGATCGAAGGGCAGGGTCATTATAGATTGGCAAAAATTTACTATGATAAAGCCGATTTTGAAAAAGCTGAGGAACATTTTTTAGAATCCCTTAAGCTAACAGAACTTCCACAGGACGCCTTTGCCATTTTTAAGATTTATGGTTTTTTGATTCGTATCTATTCAGAAAGCTTGAATGAAAAAGAGGCCACAAATTTCATTAAACTGTCCCATGACCTCCTCAACCAGACTGCCACAATCCTCCCATCCCTGAATGCAGAGTATTTTTATAATGCAGCAGTAGTGAATACTTACATGGGGGATTTTTCTGAGGCCCAGAAGAATTTTAATCAATCCTACCGCAAGGCCCAGACGGAGAATGAACCAGAGCTCATGGCAAAGTCACTTTACGCCATGGCCACGAATGCTTATCAGTTACGAAACTTTCAAGAAACAATCCTTCACCTTAATCAACTAAGTGAACTCTTAAACATCCTCAAGAAAGGTTACCTCAAAGGTTCAATGCATCTTCTGTGGGGTAATACTCTGAGAGAAATGGAAGAGTACTCAGAAGCCTTGAAGCATTATGATTTTGCCATGAAGTTTCTTCATTCCAAGCGTTGCTGGAATATGCACAATTATATCCTCTTAAATAAAGGGGTTGCTCTCAAAAAAATGGGTGAGTTTTCCAAGGCACTCCTAATTTTTGGAATTGCTCAAAACTCTCTGGATGATGAGTATTTTAAACGACTTCAGCAATTAATTATGATGGAAGTTGAAGATGTGAATGATTCCTCAGTGGACCTTTATCTTGATCGTCACAACCGGGTGATCCACGAGAAAGTTCTTGGAGTCATTGATTTTAAGCATCGTTTTGTTCTTCTCGAGATCCTTTTCTTATTGGCCCAAACTCCAGGAACTTATTATAATAAAGAAGACTTAGCTAAGATGATTTGGAAGGATGAGTACAATCCTCTCATTCATGATAAGCTTATCTATACGAGTATCAGCAGATTAAGAAAGCTGATTGAACCCAAAGGCATCAAAAGGCAGTATATTTTACGTGGAAAAGACGGCTACACCTTCAACCCTAGAATCAACGCCAGGTTTCATAAAGAGAATGAAGTTGTTAAACAAAAAAATATCGCCAATATTGAAATTAGTTCTCCTGTTTAGTTTTTGGTCTGGAGGAGTTGGATCTACCGTCATCTCCTCCGATCGTTTTTTAATAAAAATTCTTGATAGAACAATCTCCCTCCAAGATATTAATTTTCAGTTAAGAAATATAAAGGCCCTGCGCTGCATTTATGAGGACTCCTTTGTTATACAATATTTTAAAAATGATTTTGTTGGTCAGTTAGATGAGTTCCTCTCCAATATGCCAAAGGAAGATGAAGAGGTTCGAAAGTATCTTCTTTCACGGAAAGAAACTTTAAAGTCTATAAGATATTTTTTTAAAATGCTCACCTATGCTGAAGATCAAAAAATTCAAGTCTCTTCCAAAGTAAAAAACTTAATTCTTGAAAGTGCGAGGGAAAATCAGTGCCAAACAGGTGTTCTCTACAAAGATACTTTGAAAACAAATTTTGTTTCATTAATGGAAATGGAGATTTACTTGCGAACCCGGTATGGCAGTCAGGTAAAGAACAAAGAGAGTTTTGAGGCCATCCGCTCATCTATTGAAATTTTTATTGAATCCCTGGACAAGCAGTTCTCCCATGAATATTTCTGGTAAACTCACCATCTCACTTCCCACCGAAGAAGTTATTAAGTTTGATATAAGCTACTTCCCCACACCTTGGAAATCTAAAGATTGGTGGGACCTGGATATGTCCCGTCATAGGCTTTTTACTTGGCATGAGTCAGAAAAGCTCGTGGGATTTGCATTATTTGAAGTTTCCCCCTATGATGATTCGTCGCATCTTTATAAAATTCTCATCCAGCCTTGCCATCAAGGTCAGGGTCATGCCAGGGCCTTTTGGTCTTCAATTTTGGAGGAGTTAAAAAAGCTTGGTCGTAAAAGCATCTACCTTGAGGTTAATAGTGGAAATCTTACGGCCCTGAGGTTTTATGAGAAGTGCGGATTTCTTATCTTGAGAAAAAATAAGGCCTTCTATTCAAGTGGAGAAGATGCTCTAACCATGACATTAACGCTTTAGGTCTTAGTCTTAAAAATTGCACAATCGAATCCTTTTTGCTAAATATAACCCCTGTCTTAGATTTCGTATGTGCGGTTAGGGTGGATTTTTCCTCCCTTTTTTTTTATGGGCCCATGAAATGGATATTTTTAAAGAAAAAATTGGTCTTGAGAAAAAATTTTTTTTGATGTGTGAACCAGTTATTTTGGAGGCTGGTTATAAGCTCTATAATATCGAATACATATCAACTCAAAAACTCTTAAGAATTTACATTCAAAATCCCCTTACGGGATCTGCCTTGATTGAAGATTGTGTGAAAGTAGATAATGCCTTATCACCTTCTTTTGAGTCAGAGGATTGGATTCCTGAGGACATCGTTCTGGAAGTTTCTTCTCCTGGTGTTTATCGTCAGATCTCCACCCCGGAGCACTTTAGAATGAGTATAGGAGAGTTTGTGTCAGTGGTCATTATGGGACAGCTTTCAGAAGATCAGTTGAAGGGAGCCCCTAAAGGACTTAAAGGAGAAAAGAAATTCAGAGGTAAGTTACTTGAAGTAGGACAAGATGATTTTACATTAGATGTGAATCATTATTCTCTGAAGTTAAGTTATAAGCAGGTTAAAAAAGTAAATTTAGACCCCGATTTGAAATCGATTAGAGAATAAGGAGAGTAGACTGTGAACTTTTCAGAATTAAGCCGAGTGATTGAGCAATTAGGTAAAGACCGTGGTATTAAAAAAGATGTCGTAGTCAATGCCATTGAACAAGCCTTCCTCGTTACGGCCAGAAAGAAGTTTGGAATTCAGGGGGAGTATGAGGCCCGTTATAATGAAGAAGATGGAGAAGTTGAAATTTATCAATATAAAAATGTCGTAGATAAAGTCCGGGACAATATTGTTGAAATCGATTATGACTCAGCTAGGAAATTGGATGAGGATTGTGAAGTAGGGGACCAGTTGGGTTTAAAAATAGAAAATCCTGGTTTCTCACGTGTAGATATTCAGACTGCCAAGCAAATTATTTTCCAAAAAGTAAGAGATGCAGAAAGAGATATTCTTTTCTCTGAGTTTAAGCATCGTGAAGGTGATCTAGTGACAGGTATTGCCCGACGTTTCGAAAAAGGAAACGTGGTGATTGATTTAGGAAAATCAGATGCCATACTTCCTAAGAAAGAAATTATTTTTGGTGAGTCTTTTAAACCTGGTGACAGGATCCAGTCCTACCTTTCAGATGTGGTCATGACTAATCGCGGTCCAGAAATCCGTTTATCAAGAACATCTCCCATGTTCCTTGTAAAGTTATTTGAAGTTGAGGTGCCCGAGATTGCAGATGGCACGATTGAAATCAAGGCTGCCGCCCGTGAACCAGGTCATCGTGCTAAGATTGCTGTTACGACAAAAGACCGGGATATTGATCCTGTTGGTGCCTGTGTGGGGATGAAAGGATCCCGTGTTCAAAATATTGTCAATGAGCTTCAGGGTGAGAAAATCGATATCGTTCGTTGGAACGAAGATTCTGAAACTTTTGCTCGTGCGGCACTCGCTCCAGCTGAAATTCAGTCCATCACCCTCAATCATGAGGATCACACTCTTGATGTGATTGTGGAAGAAGACCAGCTCTCTCTTGCCATCGGTAAAAGAGGGCAAAATGTCCGTCTTGCGGCCATGTTAACTGGTTGGAAAATTAACATCATTTCTAAAACGAAACTCCAGGAGCGTATTAAACTTGCAGTAGAAAACCTTGTTCAGCTTCCCAACATTTCAGAAGCTACCGCTCAGGTTCTGGTTCAGAAAGGAATCATGTCGATTGTAGACCTCTCTGCGGCCACTCCTGAGGATGTTGCCCGCTACCTTGGAAAATCTGTTGCTGATTCTAAAATCATGGTTGAGGGTGCGGCCAGTGCTTTAGATGATGAGAATATTAAATCTGACATTGAAGAGAATGCTGAAATCATTTCCGCTTCAGCAGTTCCGAATCAAACTGGATTTAAAAGAACTGAGAGATCAGATTCAGCTCGAAAAGGTGATGATGTTTCAAAGTTTTCTGAAGCTGAGAGACGTCTTCGCGAGGAACTTGCAGCATTTAAATTGAAGTAATATTTTGAAGTTAAATTGGAGATTATAATGGCGAAAAAAGTTTACGAACTTGCCAATGAGATTGGAGTCGGCGCTCTGGACTTAGTTGAAAAGTTAAAATCAATGGGGTTAAACGTCAGAAACCACATGGCGAGCTTAACTGATGAAGAGGAACTTAGGGCAAAGGCTGCCTATGAAGCTCCGGAAAAGAAATCTTCGCCAGTTAAGAAGGCAGTGGTGAGAAAAGTCATCAAAAAGGAAGCACCTCCAGAGGAAGTTCCTGTTGCTCCTATGGAAATGGAGGCAGAACCGGTAGTGACTGCTAAAGTAGCCGCTCCCGAAGTCGCCACATTAACCCAAGCTCCGCCTCAAGCTGACCTTTCAATCGATGACAGGCCAAAGGGTGTGACCGTAAAGCGGAAAACTAAGGCGCAAAAAGAGGAAGAAGATAAGCGTGCCGTAGAGGCCAAGGAAGAAGCTCTAGCTGTAGCAGCTGCTCAAGCGGAAAAGGCTATGGCCCGTGCTGCCTCGGAACCTCCTCCTGCCAGTAGCTACAATACCAGTGCAACTGTAGCAAAAGTTCGGGATCCGAAAAAAGATTATTATGAGGAGAAAAGACATACTTTTACTCCCGTCTTTGTTCCTGAAGTAAAGAAGAAAGAAGAAGTTTCTGATAAGAAAACCCTTGAAACAAGGCTTCAACCTCGAAAACCTTTGGATGAGGTGCCTGAGACTGAAGAAGAAAAAGATAAAAAGAGGATGGGAGACCTTGCCGCCGCTGTTGGAAAGAAAGGCGTGGGCGCTGGTAAACGAGACCTTACAGTTATCCGTGCCGATGAAGAATTAAAATATGCCTCTGCATTAGTTGGTAAGGCCATTTATACTCCGCCTAAGAAGAAAAAGGTCTACACGGGCCCGACTCAAAAAACGTTGATCACAGAAGTGAAAGAATCCAAGAGATTTATCACCGTAAACGGTGTTGTAACTGCAGAAGACCTAGCTCAGAAACTAAGTGTAAAGTTTGAATCCTTTGCTAATCGGCTTTTAGAAATTAATTTGTTGGTTAAGCCAGATGATTATATTGGAGCAAGTCTAGCTTCTGATATTGCAAATCTTTACAACTATAGAGTTGAGAATGTGGCCTTTAATGAAGAGGAAGTTCTCAATAAAAAACCAACAGAAGAGAAATCATCTCTTCCTCACCGAAATCCTATCATTACCATCATGGGACATGTGGACCACGGTAAAACTTCTTTATTAGACTATATCAGAAAGGCAAAAGTGGCCTCTGGCGAGGCCGGAGGAATCACTCAGCATATCGGAGCCTATTCTGTTCAGGTAAAAGGCGCTACATTGACGTTCTTGGATACTCCTGGTCATGCAGCCTTTGCGGCCATGAGACAGCGTGGTGCTAACGTAACAGATATTGTTGTGCTGGTAGTTGCAGCTGATGATGGTGTCATGCCTCAAACTGTAGAGTCTATTCGGTTTTGTAAAAACGCTAAGGTTCCTATCATCGTTGCCGTCAACAAAATTGATAAACCTTCAGCTAACCCTGATAAGGTTAAGCAAGGTCTCACTGAGTTTGAACTACTTCCCGAAGAGTGGGGTGGTGAAACCCAGTATGTCCATGTATCTGCTTTAACAGGAGAGGGGATTGATAATTTACTAGAATCGATTCAGCTTCAAGCAGAAATCATGGATTTAAGAGAAAACCCTAAGGCCACGGCCGAGGGTGTGGTGATTGAATCAAAAATTGAAGTCGGTCGGGGTCCGGTGGCTACCATTCTTGTTCAGAAAGGTACCTTGAACAAGGGGGATGCTATCGTGGTAGGAGAAACTTCCGGTAGGGCCCGATCTCTCATGGATTTTTCGGGTAAAATGCTTAACTCTGCAGGTCCTTCAACTCCTGTTCAAATTCTTGGACTTGAGACTGTGCCTTCACCAGGAGATGTTTTAAACGTTGTGAAAAACGAGCGTGAGGCGAGTAAAATTGTAGAGAACCGTATAAATGAAAGAAAGGCCCTGGCCAATACAACTGTTGAGTCGAAAAAAGTCTCCCTGGAGGATTTTTTCTCAACTGCTCAGAACAATTCTGAGGCCGAAAAGAAAGTTCTTAAACTCATCATCCGCTCAGATGTTCAGGGATCTTACGAGGCCATACGTTCTGCAGTGGAACAGATTGGGAACAATGAAGTCTCAGTTGAAGTTATCGGCGGTGGTGTCGGTGCTATTACTGATAATGATGTGAACCTTGCTGCTTCTTCCAAGGGTTTTATCCTGGGTTTCAATATGCGTCCTGTGACTACGGCACGTAGAATTGCGGAGGAGAAGGGAGTCGACATCAAGACTTACTCCATTATCTATGAGCTTATTAATGATGTTACCCTTGCCCTTGAAGGGATGCTTACCCCTGAAAGAGTGGAGAAGTATATTGGTCGAGCACAGGTTAGAGAAACATTCTCTATTCCTAAGTTTGGAACCATTGCTGGGACAGCAGTCATTGATGGAAAAATTGAACGTGGCTGTAACATAAGGCTTCTTAGAGATGGAAAAATTATCTATGACGGAAAGTTGTCTAGCTTAAAGCGCTTTAAAGACGATGTGAAAGAAGTTAAAAATGGCTATGAGTGTGGTATGTCACTTGAGAATTTTAACGACATAAAAAATGAAGATTTGATTGAGGCCTATGTGATGGAAGATAAAAAAAGAACTCTTACATCTAATTTGACCTTGTAAGGATGGACTGTGGCCGGACGTGGTAATAAGTTTTCTAAAATAAAATATGAAGAACGAGTCCGGGATGAGATCAACCTCGCCTTAAGGAGAGAGTTTGCTGATCCCAGGCTTATGAATGTTTCAGTGACTCATGTGGAACTGACACAGGATTATTCTCACGCCAAGGTTTACTGGGATACTTTTAACTCTGCGACTCGTGGTGACGCCAAAGTTGCCATTGAAAGTACTGCTGGTCGCATGCGAAAGCTTCTGGCCGATAAAATGGAAGTGCGGCACACACCTGAAATCCATTACGTCTACAATTCACAATTTGAAGACGCGAATAAAATTGATTTTTTACTGAAAGATTCTTCGGATGAAACCGAATAAGAATCAACCCTTATTTCCACCCTTAGTCTTTAACGTTTTTAAACCTGCTCGAATGACATCATACGATGTCATTCGGCATTTTAAACGAAGTCTACCCCAAGGTTTTGGAAAAATTGGTCACTTCGGAACTCTTGATCCTTTTGCCTCAGGGATTTTGATGATTGGAATTTGTGGGGCCGCAAGACTTAATGACCTCATTCATGAATCCTTACCCAAAACTTACCTCGCCGTGGGGAAGCTGGGAGTTGAAACACCAACAGGGGATACCACTTCAGAGATTATTCAAAGAGACGAGTCTTTGTATTTAAAAAATGAAATTTCCCAATTTTCAGTTCCTTTTTTGGAGCTTAGGCTTCGGGAAAAATTTCTGGGAGAGTATTGGCAGGCCCCTCATAAGTATTCGGCCGCAAAGTTTATGGGAAAAAATCTCCATGAGTGGGCGAGGGAAGGGGTAGAGGTTAAAAAAGAAGCCGTTAAAAGAGAAATTTATAAAATAGAAGTGGTTAAGTACGCATTTCCCTATCTGTCCATCAGGGTTCAGGTGAGCTCCGGAACTTATATCCGCACACTGTTTACAGAGATGTGCCATTATCTTGGAACTCTTGGATCCTTGGTGTCTTTAGTCCGTGAAGAGATGGGTCATATTCATTTTAGAGATTCTCTACATAAAAAAAACTGGCCTATGGATAAAAACCCTTCCATCTTGAAAGAGGGGCTTGAAATTCATGAAGTCCTGCCCTTTTCAATTCTAAAATTAAGCCCCGATCAATCTGTTTCCTTTAAAAATGGGGCCTTTCTCAATCCTGAGCAGCTAACAATTCACAAGCAATCTAATCTTTCAGAGACCTACTTTTGGATGATGGGTGATGATGGATTGATTTTAGGTCTTGGAGAAAAGAAGTTAGCTCATGAACTTCGGCCAAAGATAAATTTCTCTACCCATCAAGCCTGAAATTTCATGTCTGATGGACATAGGTTTCTTTTAAGGTCCTCATGTCCCTTAAGTACTTGCTCCCAGGCAGCCTTGGCAAAATCTTCAGCACTCGTAAAATCCTCAGGGAAGATCTCTTTGTGAACAATGATTCCTACATTCTTCCCTGGTTGGATGAAACCCATAGGATTGAGAACTCCGCGGGTTCCATAGATGCTTGTGGGAATCACAGGAATTTTTTCTTGGTAAGCAAACACGAGAAGAGTCGTTTTTATTTCAGAGAATGGCTTTGGCAAGGAATCCTTTGACCGGGTACCTTCCGGATAGACCTGGAGTCCAATTCTGTCTTCGGACATTCTTTTTTGTGCCTGCATGAAAACTTTTTTTCTGGAGCTTGGGTTAGATCTTGAAACTGGCAAGGCACCGGAAGCCCAAGCAAGTAAGCCAAAAATCGGGATATAGAGAACCTCTTTTTTCATGATGGGTGGGGCCTGGTACATAGTGAGCATAAGGGGGATATCAATATAACTTTGATGGTTTGCTACGTAGAGGCCATAAGGTGGGGTTTTTTGAAATGAGGGGGACCGGTGATCCAGGGAGACCACCACATTGGCCTTACAGGCATACTTCAGAAGGATCTTCCCAAAGAAAGACCATAAAGGGCCAATGATTCTTAGACGTTTTTCTAAATGAAACGGAGAAGCAATAAGGGACACTGGGAAGAGCATGAAAGTAATCATGAAGACTCCCAGTAAAACAGCTTTTATTTGAGTATAAATAAACATTACTTTATTCTACTTAGAAAGATCCTACTCAGACAATAAACCTGAGTGATCTTTTTGTTCTAATTTTCCAACGTTTAGGTTATGATTTCTTTGAATCTTTTTGTGAGTCATTAACGGCATTATCAGGAGTTTTTTTGTGTCGACAAGTTTAATCGCCATGGGGGTTGCCCTCTTCTTAGTTATCAATCTCGTCGTTGGACTTGCGGCCCTGAGTCTACTCCTTGGTACGTTTGAAACACTTTTTGGTAAACCCAAGTTAACAATCCTTCGATCAACGAAAAATGGACCGTATTTGGCTTTTGGATTCAAATGGAATTCAGCGAAGGAACCGGCCACTGTGGATTATGTGAGTCTTCGTCTCTTTAACCCTTTTGGAAATCCTAAGCAGGCTGAAGTGTCTAAAACTTTTGAGGCCAAATCTAGCTCCTTTGCCGAAGAAGTGGATATGGGGCCTGGTTTTATTGAACTCTTAGGTGCCGAAAAATTTGACCTGGCCACGGTTCAGGTTGTTGTTAAATCCTCTAAAAACGGCGTTTCATGGCAATTTGACATGAAGGGGTCAAAGTTTAAAAAACTTATTTCCAACGCAAATTTAACGACCTCCCAATTTTTAGAAGGTCATAAAGTTGGTGTGGCACAAGAATCTAAACCACCTATTGATATCCCTATTAGAAGTTTTATTGCGGATACTGTGCCAGGAAAAGGTGCTCAAATTGCTATTCCAACGAACCCAGCCTTTGCTGCTCAATTTGCAGGGGTTGCCCCTGCGGCCCAAGCTTCAGGAGCAGGAGCTCCAGCGGCCGAAAATTTTAAAGTAACCAAGGTATGGATTGAACCTGGATGTATTGTGTGCAATGCCTGTGAAGATATTTACAAAGACGTATTTGAAGTGAAGGCCGATACCTGTATCATTCGTCCTAATGCCCCTCTTGATGATGGATTAAGAATCAGAGAAGCGGCAGAAGCTTGCCCTGTGGAAGTCATTAAGTTCACCATAGCTTCTTAAGATTCACACATTCTTAAAGTTTAACACTCTTCAGACTTGAAACTCAGGATCTACCTTAGCTTCTCTCTGAGGAGTTCGCTCATAAATAGTTCCTTAAGACCAGTTTCGTTCTCAAGCCATATTTCTTTTAAACTTTCTCTATGGGTTCTTAGTTCCGGACATTCAAAGGTGAGGACTGGGCAAAGGTATTTTTCCACGGCATAAGTTCCAAGAGAGCCTGGAGTTGAGTATCCAATATCTTCAGAAATATCATAATGATTACGGGCGGAGAGAAATTCTGCTACATCCTGGCATTCACCATTAAAGTTAAGAATCGGTTTCCAGGTATGAAAAGAAATGATGAGACCTGGTTTATATTTATCCATCAGCTTAACCAGGAACTGATTTTCTGGCTCTGAAAGAGGTTTTGGCCCAGGATTATACCGAGCTTCTTTACAGGTTTTTAACCAGTCTTTGGTGGGAAGATTTCTGTTTAAATCCACCAGATGAGCATTGACCCTGGTCTGATTTTTATAACCATCCACATTTAGGATGGGGATCACGATCATGGGAAGGTCTTTAAGTGAGTGCTCCATTTTGAGCCACTGGAAAAGCTCCTTGAGAACATAAACT
>CANHIY010000100.1 GCA_947461175.1 Bacteriovoracaceae bacterium | reverse complement strand
TTGCCCAACTTACATTTAAATAAAATATCAAAATCAAAAAACTTAAAACCTTCAACATAAAACTTAAATCTCTATTCATAATAATTCGTAAAAATTTACCAGATTTCAGAGTCCCTATGATAAATCCTGTAAAAAATACTAGATGAAGTGTATTCTTAAAAATTTCATTTAATTGCCTCATGCTGAAAAACAAAAAAAGTTAGGTTCACCTTTCTTTGGGAAATATTTTGAATAAAAGCCTAAAATGAGGTTAAAAAAATTGAGAAGCTATTATAAGGCTATAAGTAACTTAAGAGACTTTAACGCAATAACAGGAACTTAGAAAGATAACTTTAAAAAATGCTACCTCGTTGCTAATATTATAAAAATTTATTTTACGAAGGACCATTCCTTGGAAATCGATACTCAATCTAGAGATAGTTTGCCAGCAATCATTACTGAAACTAAAGAGCATAAAGAACCAGCCGAGTCTATTTTAAAAGCCCTGACGTTTTACCAACAGGAACTCAAAAAAGTATTGCCTGAAGATGTTTTTAAAAGGACTCCCGGTAGAGTTGTTTATTTCATTAGTTTTTTATCTCTTAATATTTTTCTTATCCTTGCCGTTGTTCATTACAATCCGGCCTGGTATCTAAAACTTCTAGCTGGTTTTATTATTGGCCAAATGAATGTTGGAATAGGATTTTTTGCGCATGAGACTCTCCATGGCTCAATTTTTAAAAGTCAATTCCTTCAAAACTTCGTGGGTTTTATAGGTCTCGGCCCTTACCTTGTTTCTCCAACATATTGGCGCTTTTGGCACAACACACTTCATCACGGAAACACCCAGCTTATTTATAAAGATCCCGACGCTTTTCCTAATCTCTCTGTCTATAAGCGAAGTAAATTCATGAGAGTTGTTTTCAACCTGGCTCCGGGCTCTGGCAATCCAATTAGCTATCTTTACTTTTTCTATTGGTTTACAGTGCAATCAATTCTTAATCAGTCTTATATGAGATTTAAAAATAAGATGTGGGACAAAATGGATCACAGACAAGTCACGATGGAATTTGTTCCTATGATTTTTCTAGCTGGATCTTATATCTATTGGGTTGGCGTGGATAATCTTCTTTGGCTGGTGTTAGTACCATTTGTCGTTCAGAATTACACCATCCTGAGCTATATCTCGACCAATCATAACATCTCTCCCCTTACTAAGATTAATGACCCGCTTGAGAATTCTTTAACTGTGACAACGAATTTTATTTCAGATTTTTTTCACCTAAATTTCGGTTACCATGTTGAACATCATCTGTTCCCACGTGTTTCCTGCAAGCATTCAAAAACTATCCATAAACATCTGAAAGCTATGTATCCGACGAAATATAAGTTTATGCCTAAGTGGAAAGCTCTTTTGTATCTCTATCGCACTCCAAGAATTTACAAAAATGCGGAAGAGTTGGTGCACCCTAAGACGCTCGAAACTTTTCCAACGTTATCGACAGCCCAGCACTTAAAGAGATCATCTCTATCATGATTACATTAATTCTTTTTGGTAATCAGCAGTGACTTTCTATCTATCAAGCACTTGACTGTATGGCGACTTAAAAGAGTCCTGCATCAATGCAGAACTCTTTTAAGTGAGGCTAAAAAATGAAAGATGAACTCAGTTATTGATGAAGATAGCACTTTCATTAAATGCTGAATCATCAAAGCTTAACAATCCTTTTCCCGAGTTGTTCGCCCAAGACTCAAATGTAGCAGATCCAGAGAAATCATGAAAGCCAGAAGCATATTCTGGATAAGTCGAACAAGTTCCAACGGCTTGAGTTACATCAACAGGAGCCGAAGACTCATAGTGCATGCAAATATTGCTTCCATCATAAGACCCATAAATACCTCCCCAGTTACCACCATCTTCCCAAGCGCTTGCAAAGCGCACACCTGTGACGGTATCCAAAACGAGGGACGAGGAAACGTTTCCTGTTACATAACCTCGAGTGTGATTTCCATTAGCGAAAGACCAGCTTTCAAAACGTAGCTCATCAGATGAATTGTCAATCAGAAATGAAACCACTTCGTAAGAGCCTAGTCTGTTAATAGTTCTGAAGCCAAGTTGAGTGTCATTACTTAGCAGTTGTATGGTGTAGTTAAAACCGTTATTTATACAGTCATCAATCGTATTTGAAATCTGTGTTGGGCCTGGCAGAGTAAGACTTATAATACAAACATCAATCACTTCAGTCCATGGTATTCCATTCCCAGAGGCCTCTCTGATGGCAATGGTCGGAGTCAGGGTTCCGTCTGAGGTCGTGATACTAAAAGTCATTTCATCTGAAATAAGAGGAGTTGCCGGAAAGGTTAAAGTCATTCTTGATTCAATTCCTGCAATAATTTGATTAACCTGATCTAAGGCTCCCAGAATTGTTTCAGGGGAACCATCATTGTTTTGTAATATACAGCCGATGTAATCGGCAGATGAACCAGCGTTTGTTCCCATGCCCGTGCAATGAGGGTCATAAGCTTCAACACCCATGGATGAAGATAAAGATTGAAGAATTTTTTTTGAGGCGAGCTCTGCTCCAGCCGAGCTGATCGATTGTTCAGCTTTGCTGAAGGCTTGACCTGCTAAACCTTGAGTGTTACCGGAACCAGAAGATGATTCGTTTTTTCCACATCCTATAGTTATTAAGACAACAAAGATTGGTACAAAAATTTTCTTTAGAAAATTCATTTTTCCTCCATGAAATATAAAATGATTTAATTGAAGTATTTTATTCAAGAAATCATCTGATTGAAGACTCAAAAAAAAGTGAGTGCTTTCAACTGAAGTGCTGTTTAATGAGAACTTTAGTGCCGATTAAATTAGGATTTTTTTTAGTGGCTTTAGAAACCCAATCCAGTTTTAAGTCCTGTTTTTGAGCAAAGGTCAGGGCGATCCTAAGACCAAGTCCAGTCGAGAAAGTTTGATCAGAGGCTAAGCTACTATAGTTATGAATAATGTGCTCTGGGCTGATGCCGGGTCCTTCATCCTGTATGCCCCATATCGTGCCATGCTCTGAAGAAAAGAATGTGCTTAAAGTAATAGTTGAATGATTTGGGCTGAATTTAATGGCATTGGTCATGAGGTTGCTAAAAATTTGATAAGAAAAAGCTTCTGGATGAACATAGAGTTTATGTTTTGATGTTTCTCCCTCAATTTTTAATCGGATTGACTTTTCTTCGAGTCGGCCTTTAAGCCATGGAGTGATGTGATTCATGACTCCATCTAAACTCACCCAGCTTCGGGGTAATTCAATATTGGCATCATGAGATGAAAGACTCTCAACATTTGAAATAACTTCTCGAATCACCATTTGAGCATTTTCAATACGATTAATAGTTTTTAATTCCAGCTCACTTTGAGCCTCCTTACGCAACTTACGTAAAAACTGGAGGGTGTAGACCATGGGTTCTTTGATGTCATGACTTAAAACATTAAGCAAACGGAAGCGCCAATGGGCTTCAAGTTGAAGTCTGTTCTTGTCTTCTTCAATCTTTTTGAGCGAATTTTTCCAAGCATCCACTATTACGTTTACTTGGATTGTCGACATCGCCAAAACACTTAGATCAATAAGGCTCCTAAGGATAAGAAGATTTTCTTCTTTCATTCTTTTGTGCAGATACCATGTTTCTACAAATGGAAAGAGAGGAAGCAGTAACAGGAGAATACAGACAAATCCCATCACATATTTAGTTTTTCGATGTTCCCCAAACATCATTAAAACAAGGATGAACTGTGGAATAGCAACTAAATTAATATGCGAGGTTGGTCCTAAAAATGAACAGGTCCAAACTGAGGCTCCAGCATTAGCCAATTGAGATGTTAGATTTAGAAAATAAGGAGAGAGATTAAAATTTTTAAACCAATAAGGTGACGCTATCAAAAAGAATAGGATATTGACGATGAGAGCGACCTTGAAATTAAAATCCTGAGGAGTAAAGTAGGCAGAAAAAAGCAGAATGATGAGACAGTAAAAAAATGTAAATTTTTGTACATATTCCTGGCCTGTAAGCCGCTTACTTGTTGAATCAATTTCTTTCATAGTCATCTTTTGTAATCAGAGACACTTTATCTAATTCCTTACTAATTCGCATTTTCCAACTAGAAAGTTTCTTATTCAATTTCCAAATAAAGGTATTAATTGTCCCAATTTCCACGTGAGGGATGCGCCAGACTTCCATTTTGAGAAATTCAAGCTCAATTGGTTGGGGATGATTTCTGATGAGAAGATATAAAAATTGGAATTCAATTTTAGTGAGGTCAATTTCGATTTCATCAATGATGGCATTGAGCCTGAGAGGCTGAATAGTTAAGCCTAGGAGTGATTTTTCTTGGTCATTTTTTTTTGAAAGATTTCTTTGTATAGAATTATTGATTCTTAATTTTATTTCCTCAGGGGGCATGGCCTTCCACATATAATCTTCTATACCCATCTTGAGGGCTTCCAAACGAGTTTTAATCGATTCATCATTAGAAAGTACGAGTATTGGAGAAGCTGATCCAGATTGTTTTAAAAGATCTATGGTGTTCATTCCCTGACAACCGTCCGAAAGCTCCATATCAACCAGAAAGGCAGCGAATTGTTGAAGGTCAAAGACAGAAACTTGTTTAAACTCAGCGAAACTATTTATAATTTTGAGTTCAAAACTTTGTTCGAAATCTTCGCGAAAAATATCAATTAATTGGGGATCATCCTCCAACCATAAGATGACAGGAAATGAAGGACTGGTCATAGCACTCATAGAGAGAAGATCATATCATCAAGCTAATATGGACCAAATTATAAATAGTTAAAGGAGGACTCAATTTTTTTTGAGTCCTTGTATTATTGCCATCTTACACTTTAACTACAAAATTACAATTCTTCCCTGGCACACAGATTTCTAGTAACTTCCCACTAACAATCTAATAAATCCGTTAAACCACTGCTGGAAATTTTCTTAATGGTTTATAGCAGGACTTGAGTTTTACTAATTCCTGATCTTGGATAATAAAACTCCCCCAGACCTTCTCAGCACCCTTAAAAGATTGTATCGGTATGGCAGAATAAACAATTGAAACTATTTCCACGCCATTTTCTTCTTTTTTAATCTTTTTGAGGTAATCTAAGATACCTCAAAAAAAAGCCAGAAGCGTGAGAATCTTGCCCTTAAAAAGCACATAAATTATAGAGGTGTCCAGTGAGGGAAGAGACCCTCCGTTTTTTTTGAGTCATCTTGCTGATGAACTTTAAGTCTTTGCTTCTCTTGAATTTTATCCTTGAATCTCATAACTTAGAACCGTTTAAAATTTTTCTGCTTTGTGATCTATTCCATTCCATTGTTATCAGTTGTTACTCGTTGTGCGGAAGTTTTGCCCAAATATAGCCCAAAAATTTTTCAAATCGACCCAAAAAACCACCAAAAAAAAGGTCATTTAAGAGTGAAAAGGTGAATGGATAATTAACAACCTAGAGAGATGGCTACACATCCCCAGAAATAAAGATTTTAGTGTCGAGTAGGCACGTGAGCGAATGGAAAAAATTATTACGGCGCCATTCGCACCATACAAGCTGTACTGCCCTCTATGCGCGAAGCTAAGTCGGGCTTGATCATTAATACGTCATCATTAGTTGGGCAAATTTTTCCGCCTTTCTTTGGAACCTACAGTGCTACTAAGCACGCTTTGGAAGCCTATTCAAAGGCATTACGCTATGAAGTTACCCCATTTGGTGTTGACGTGGCCATTGTTGAACCTGGTCCTTTCGGAACAGGTCTTTTAGCCGGATGGTCATGGTCCAGATCATACTCATGTTTTGGCCAATTATGGAGACATGGCGGGAGTTCCTACTGCAATGGGTGCCTACTTTGCTGATTTCTAAAAGTGAAGCCGCTCCAAAACCAAAGCTAGTGGTTAATTCTTACCTTGCTCTTGCTGCATTGCCTATTGGAAAACGCCCAATACGTAATGTGGTGGGCATCACTTGGGGTGTTGATGAAATGAATTCTTCCAAGCGGCCCATTCAAGACCGCGTGCTAAAAGAAATGCCCTTAGAAAAAGTTTTAGGCGGAGTGTCCGTTTAAAAATTAAGTTTAATAAATAAAAAATCTGAATATTTAAATAAAAAACTCTTAACTAGAAGGCCATGTTGCCGAATTTCCTAAAAGAAAATATGAGCTTCGAGGAAGCCAATCATTCCCTCAAATATATAAAACGATTCAAGCATTCTCTTCCAATAAGTTTCACGATTTGAGAACCAGTCTCAACTGGTTTCTTTTTAATCTTCTAATTGGAAACAATAATACTCATGCAAAAAATATTCTTTTCTATTTTATGGAAAGCAATGGCCACTAACTCCTTTTTATGAACTCATGTCGACAACTGTTTACGATGAATTTACAGATTCATTTGCGTTCAATATTGGAGACGAGTCCAAACCATGGCTTCTGAAAAAAATAATGTTCATCTTCTTGAAAATGAGCTGGAATTAAAATCTGGAACAATAATCAGTGAACATTTTCATAAAATAGTCAGAGTTTTTGATCATCTATTATTTTTAGAAGACCTGTTAGAAATTGCCTTGAATTTTAAAAAATGTTCTCACCCCATTCAGCAAATTGTAATTCCTAAAAGACAAAATATTTCTTTTCAAATGAATATTCTTTTGCTAATCCGCTGCATCTTTAATTTGATCAGCACGTTTCTCAGCTGAATGCTTAACTTTTTTTAGTGCACAAACCATTTTACCATTCACTAATTCACACGTCCTATCCTCAAACTCTCGACTTTCTTGTTTAACAGCTCTTTTTGAATCATTAATATTTTCTTTAATTTTTTCTCTTTTTGCTTCATCTGAAGCAAAAACTTGACCACAAAATGCGACAAGCAACATAAAGCAAACTAAAAATTTCATAAGAATTTCCTTTAGGTAAGTGTTTGTTTTTTACCGGTAACGAGACTTACGACAAAACTAATAAGAGCAAGGATTAAGAAAACTGTCAGTAGAATTTTGCCAATTTCCATCGAAAGACCTGCAATGCCATAGGCACCAAGCAAAATACTTATGAGTGCCAAAACAAAAAAGATGATCGCCGCTCTCAACATACATACTCCTTTGATCCATTGTTGGTTGCATTTTTTGAAGCAACAACGATACCAATCAGAGGTATTGTCATTTTAGAAATATTAGTAAAAGAACAAAAGAGATGGGTCAAAGAAGAGATGAATTGGCCAATTATGCCTCAACTCAAATAGATGAGATCTTCTTTAATAAGCCATTGATCATTACAGAGCCTTCGTTGGCGCGGAATATGCACCATGAATGGAGGTAGGTAATCACTAAGGAGGATGACATGTTGAATGAAGAAATGATCAAAGGAAAATGGAAAGAAATCAAAGGAGAGATCAAAACACTTTGGGGGAAGCTAACAGATGATGAATTAGATAAAACGTCTGGAAACTTAGAATCAATAGCTGGAATTATCCAGCAACGCTACGGTAATAAGAAAGAAGATATCCAAAACAAACTCCATGGTATTGTTTCCAAGTTTTCTGAAAAAAGTGAAGACGTCAAGAAATCGATAAAGGACTTATCCTCCCATGCATGAATTATTATATTCGATCTCGTTATTCAGAAAATCTCACTTAGACGTCTAGTATGATGTGAAAGCATTCCTATTTTGGACAGAAAAGTGGGGTCACTATGCAGAAAAAGCCAGAGGCGCGAGACTCTGGCTTTTAAAACTCAGATACTTTTTAGTAATGCCCAGCGAGGGAAGCCCCCCTCTTTTTTGAGTAATTTTGCCGTTGAACTTAAAGTGTTTGTTCCAATTAACTTATTTGAATCTCATGACTTAGAACAGTTTTAAATTTTTTCTGCTTTGTGATCTATTCCATTCTATTGTTATCTTTTGCTATCCGTTGTGCAGGAGTTTTGCCCAAATCTAGCCCAAATGAGGCAAATTGAAGATGATATAGAATTGACAAAGAGTACCCTTTAAGGTGCTCCCAAAATGGAGAAAGAGGTATTATATGCAATCAGCAAATGCCAAAAAATTTAGAGCTGAACTAAAAGATTACATGGATGCGGCCATCACAGAGCCGGTGCGAATAAATCGTCGTGATATGGAGAGCTTTATTCTCATGTCGGAAACAATATACGATGATTTTAGAAATGAAATTCAATCACTCCAGCGTCGCCTAATTGGAATGAACGAGATCCTTGATGGAAAAACGACCGAATATGATCATCATGAAGATCGACTTGAGCGTTTTAAAAAGAAAAAATAGTGTGGATTATTTTTAAGAAGACCTCTGAATTTGAAAGAATTCGTACGAAGATTGAGAATCATCTCTATGACTCTTTGTCTGCATAAAAGAAGCAAAAAAATGAAGAATTACAATAATAAATTTTCACCTTATCAGTAAAAATGATGCTGAACATTTCAGGATATTTTTGCTGAAATTTCACCCAAGAGGATGACCCTTCTGGGTACGGGCAATTTCATTGAATGATTTTTTGAGAATCAAACTCTCAACAATTTTTCTGTCCACAACACACTTCCTTTCAAAGCGCTTCAGATAAGCCTCCTGCCGAATTAATGGATTAAGTGACCAGCATAATTGGTTTTTTAAATAAAATGTGGTGGTATTGGAAGGTGGGAATTTTATGCTAGAAAGTGGTGACGGAAGGTTGGAAATTCATGCTAAACTTCTTTTATGCCTAAACTCTACGATTACCTCGGTTTAATTATTTTCTTCTATTCAAATGAACATGAACTCGTTCACGTTCATGCACGTTACCAAGGCCAACAATCTAAGATTGAACTCATCATTAAGAATGGAAAGGTGGAAAAACTAGTCGTTCGGGAAGTCCGGGGTAAAGAACCACTTTCCTCGTAACAATTGAAAGACTTTCGTGAGCTCGTAGAGCTACTTGCCGATGAAATTGTTCAAAGCTGGGTAAATTACTTCGTTTATCATAAGAAAATCATTCCAAAGAAAATCCAAGGAAAATTAAAATGAAATCCATCAAGATCATAAAAGTAGATCATCTCCATGATTATATTTTGAAACTCACCTTCAATGATGGAAAAGTTCAGGAAGTGGACTTTAGACTATTCCTTGAGAGTGCTCAGCATCCGGAAATTGCTAAGTACTTAGACATTAATATTTTCATGCACTACGACTTAGTAGACGGCGATATTATTTGGAACGACTACGACCTCTTATTTCCTATATGGGACCTTTATTCGAATTCTCTCACCCCTTTCGCAAAAGATGCTGAAGAAGCTTTATCATAGATGACAAGACATTCGATCCCCCCCCCTCTCCGGTTCTACGAATTGATAAAAAATGCGAACTGTGACAATGTCAAACGACACTATACTTCCAATAAGCAGAAGATTATTGAGTAGAATTTATTAATTAGAATAACCTCTCACTATTGCTCTTTCCTTGAGTCCCAGCGCCTTCAAACGTTGAATTTCTAACTGCTTGTTCATGATAATCGGCCTCCGTGCCATGGATAACACCTTGAAGATTTTGGAGTATTATCTCATGGCGAAAAGACCAACAGGTTTGTTCAGGAATTAGCTCAAAAAGTGGTACCCTTTTAGGAAATTCGGCAATCGCTGAGACCCAGCTCATAAAAACTACCAAGAATTTTTTTGAGTCCAAAATCATCAATAATCTTCGAAAAGTATCATGGGAAGGAATGCCATGATCGGACATGGGCCACGACAAAAGGTCTAAGGTCTAAAGAAGGCATGACATTTTTTGAGTTTTCTAAGCAACTGACTATATTTTTCACAAATCTAGCTATCGCGTAATTTCATTATGGATATCGAGTTTACGAGCGTAAACTCTTGATATATAATGAAATTACGAGGTACCAAAATGACTGAATCTCTTATACGTGCCATTGAATTCTGGGCCTTTAATCAGACCTCCAAGAAAAATGGCCCCATGACTTTTATTACTGGGCCCAGACAGGTGGGAAAAACCTATCTCGTAAGGGAAAGAAGTAAACTCTATTTTAACTGGGACACCACTGAAGTTAAAAAGAGTTACCTAAAGGATCCTTATTTTTTTAGAAAACTCTATCAACCAGGCTCGCCCATCATTTTTGATGAAATCAACAAACGAAAAGATTGGAAGAAAATTCTCAAGGGTTATTTCGATTCAGCAGAACGAATCGAAAATTTCATTATCACTGGTTCGGGAAGATTTGATATTTTCAGAAAAGGTGGGGATAGCCTTCAAGGTCGCTACGACCTCTATCATTTATTACCTTTAACCTTCGATGAAATCCGTCAAAATAATAAAAAAAGAGCACCCGCACTTCCTAGAGAATTTTCAACTTGGAAGCCAGATATCACAGAAACAATTTCAGATAATCAACTAATCTCCATGGGTGGGTTTCCGTCACCTTATCTTTCATCCTCTAAGCAGAACTTACAAAAATGGAATGATCTCTACATTGAAAGACTGGTGAAAGAGGACGTCAGAGACTTTAGTAATGTACAAAAAGTTGATCAACTGGAGCTTCTAGTTCGCCTTCTCCCCGAGCGAGTTACTTCCCCCATTTCAATTAAGGCGCTAAGTGAAGACATTGAATGCAGTCAGGTGGCGATAAAGTCCTGGCTCCGGCTTTTAGAAAGTCTTTATCTTGGAGTTATGATCCCTCCATTCCATAGAAAAATTCATCGGGCAGTCAAAAAAGAGCAAAAATGGTATTTTTATCAATGGGCCATGAATGAAAACCCTGCTGCCCAATTCGAAAACTATCTTGCCATCCAGCTCCTCACCGCCTGCCAATATTGGCGAGACCAAGGCCATGGCGTATGGGAACTATACTATCTCAGAGACCAAGATCGAAGAGAGGTAGATTTCATGATCTGCAAGAACCTTAAACCAGTAGCACTTGTAGAAGCAAAATCTTCTGAATCAGACTTCCCTACACCACTAAACTACTATGTTGAAAAACTTGGTATCCCCGGTTACGTGCTCTATCCCAAAGGAAGCACAAGACAGTTTGGTGAAAATAAATGGGGCATGAATTCTGCAACGTTTTTAAAGGGATTGATTCTGAATTGATCTGAATCCCATAAGCTTAGTGAGCAAGATT
>CANHIY010000099.1 GCA_947461175.1 Bacteriovoracaceae bacterium | reverse complement strand
TTTTCAATGATGTAATTTCTTCAGAAGAAAAAGATGAAAATAATGAAAAGAAAGATCGACCCAAATTAACCCAATCAGTAATCTCCGGTTCAAAAAAAGCTAACTTTTCCCAGGGAACAAATAAAGAAAAAGAACTCATGCACTCTTATGTAGAGAATTTTCATGATGTTTTTGAAGTAACTGAATTCAATTCCATGAAAGGTCAGTTTGTAGCAACAGCTCAAATTGAAAGAAGCCCCATTTTATTAATGGCAAGAACTGTTCAATTAAATCAGCTCCAAAGAACTCTCATGATGTCAGTTTTCAATGGACTACGGTTTTAGATCAGAGTTTTAATTTAACCGCACGCTCAATTTTACAAATAAATTGTGACGGCTGCAGAGAAAGGTTTAAGCACCGAAATGACTTAATGGCTCTCCGCCTAGAACATGCAAGTGAGTATGAAAAACTGTTTGTCCCGCGAAAGGTCCCTGATTTGTCACAACTCTAAAGCCCTCTTTATGGAGCTCATTTTTTTCCGTGTATAATCTGATGGCGTGAAAAAGATCAGACAGCTGAGTGGGATCATTTTTTGTCATCTCATTAATATCTTTGGTGTGTTTCCTGTGGATGAATAGTAAGTGAACCGCTGCCTGAGGTCTAAGGTCCTTGAAGCCCACTACATTGCCATCCTCATAAACTAGTGTTGCAGGAATTTTACCTTCAATAATTTTGCAGAACAGACAATCGATCATATTACCCTTTTATTCTTTTGATTTTAGCACCCAATGCTGTGAGTTTCTCATCAATCCTCTCATAACCTCTGTCGAGATGGTAGACACGTTGAATTTCAGATTGACCTTGAGCAACTAGGGCACAAAGAACTAAAGCCGCCGAAGCCCGAAGATCCGTACACATGACTGGAGCACCACTCAGGAACTCTACTCCCTCAACCAAAGCTGAGTGCCCCTTTAAGGTCACTTTTGTTCCCATTCTTCCCATCTCCGGTACATGCATAAAGCGGTTCTCAAAAATGGTTTCAGTAACAATAGAATGACCATCCACAACACTCATGAGGGCCATCATTTGTGCCTGGATGTCAGTTGGAAATCCAGGGTAGGGGGCCGTCTCTATGGTCGTTCCTTTAAGTCTGGTAGATTTTTTAACATGGACGTAATCCACTCCGACACTCATATTGGCCCCCATTTTCACAAGGGTATCTAAAACAAAGGTTAGGTGTTTAGGATTAAATCCCTTCACCACCACATCACCACGAGTCATGATGGCCGCGATGATAAAAGTAGCGGCTTCAATCCTGTCTCCCATGATTTTATAACTTTCACTTGAGGAGGGTTTTAAATCATTTATATCCACTCCCTTGACGGAAATTCTTGATGTGCCTGCACCTTCAACACTCACCCCTTGAGAGATGAGAAAATTGGCCAGATCATCAATTTCAGGCTCCATAGCAGCGTTTTCAATAATAGTCTCCCCTTCCGCCAAAACGGCGGCCATCATGAGATTTTCTGTGGCCCCCACACTGGGAAAAGGTAGAGTGATGGTGGCACCAATAAGTTTTTTACACTTTGCCTTAATGTAACCATTTTCAATTTGAATTTCTGCCCCAAGTTTTTCCATCCCAGAAAGATGTATGTCTACAGGTCTAGCTCCTATGGCACATCCACCAGGTAATGAGACAGAGGCCACTCCATAACGGGCAAGTAAGGGACCTAGAACTAAAACAGAGGCCCTCATGGTTTTTACCAATGAGTAGTCTGCATGCTGATTTTCTAATTTACCTGCATCGATGCAAATTTCTCCACCAACAGCGGTTATTTTAACTCCCATGCTTTGAAGGATCTTAAGCATAGTGGAGACATCCATTAGATTTGGTATATCCTTAAATTTTACTGGATATGGACAGAGAAGAGTGGCCACTAAGATGGGTAGGGTTGCATTCTTGGCCGAAGAGACTTCAACCGTGCCATGAAGCGTGGAGGGACCATCTAATAAGAGTTTATCCATGAATACTTCCCATAAAAGAGTAATATAAAAATTTTAGAAGGGAATTTTTGAAATGTCTCTGGTAATAGGCTATTTAAGGGTGAAATGAAGCCTCAAGATAGCGCTTGCATCCCGAAAGGTCTCGTAGGACTTCAACATTTTTGAAGCCAAGCTTTAGCAGAATTTCTGCCTGCGCATCAAGCTCTAGTTCATGGCCTTCCATATAAAAGAAGCCTCTCAGATGGGAGCGAATCTCGCTAAAAAAATCTTCGAACCAGAAAGTATAAAAATCATCGGGAAGGTAAAGGGCTTCATGAGGTTCAAATTGATTGACTTTAGGGTGCACAAGCTCTCTGTGGGACTGGGCCTTAATATAGGGTGGATTAGAAACAATGAGGTCAAAAGTTCCTTCTACATTATTTAATTTATCAGAATTTATGAACCTCACCTGATCCTCAAGGTGAAGCCTCTTTGTGTTTAAAAGAGCAACCTCTAATGCCCTAGTGGAGATATCAACTCCTAATCCCGATTGACCCACGCCATGTTTAATAAGGCTTAAAAGAATTGCCCCAGACCCAGTTCCCACGTCGAGGACTCTTTCTATTTTTCCCTTGTGCCTCTTAACAATCAGATCAACCAAATTTTCAGTTTCTGGTCTTGGGATGAGAACTGATGGATCTACAAAAAACTCACTATAATAAAAATCAGCTTTATTAAGTAGGTACTGAAAAGGAACCCCCTCAATAAATGAATTTTTAAGAACCTCTAATTCATCTTGAGAAACAACTCCAAGGTCTGAATCGAGATTAAGATTTTTGTCATTTATTTTTTTTTGAGAAATCTCCTTCACCTCGAGGAGAAAGCGCTGCAGATTTAATCCTGGATAATTAGAGGCCAGAACTTTTTGTTGATCCTTATAAAAAGCACTCCAAAAATCTTTTAGTGTTTCTATTCTTCTGCCCCTTGAAGCAAGATGGCCTGATTATGAGCAATAAGTGCATCAATGACCTCATCAATGTCACCGTTCATAAAGCTCGGAAGATTGTAGATGGTAAAATTAATCCGATGATCAGAAATTCGGCCCTGAGGATAATTGTATGTTCGGATGCGTTCTGATCGGTCACCGGTCCCAACAAGACCTTTTCTAGTGGCGGCTTCCTTGGACGCGGCTTCCTGAACCTTTAAGTCATAGAGTTTCGTTTTTAGAATTTTGAAGGCCTTATCTTTGTTTTTAAGTTGAGATCTTTCATCCTGCATGGCAATCACTAAGCCCGTTGGCAAGTGAGTCAGTCGGACAGCAGAGTCTGTGGTGTTAACGGACTGTCCACCAGAACCTGAGGAGCGGTAAACATCAACCCGGATTTCATTCATATCAAGAACAATGTCACCCACCTCATCTGCCTCGGGCATAACGGCCACTGTAATTGTAGAAGTATGGACTCGTCCCTGTGCTTCAGTATCGGGGACCCGCTGAACTCGATGAACTCCAGATTCATATTTCATCCGGGAATAAACCTTATCCCCAGAAACATTCACAACAATTTCTTTTATTCCGCGGTCTCCCTCAGACAAAGAAACCACCTCAGAACGCCATCCACAGGAGTTAAAATAATTTTTATACATCCTCCAGATGTCCGCCACAAAGATTGAAGCTTCATCTCCACCAGCTCCAGCACGAATCTCTAGTATAACGTTTCGATCATCATTTGGATCTTTCGGCAGAAGAAGAAGTTTTAACTCCTGCTCAACTAAGGGAAGTTTCGCCTCAAGTTCACCAAGCTCCTCCTTGGCCATCTCCCTCATATCCTCATCTTTTTCATTATGAATAATATCTTTGTTCCCTTCAATATCAGTGATGAGTTTTTTATATTCTTTGTACTTTATAACGATAGGCTCAATGTTTGTGCGTTCTGCGTTTGTTTCTCGTAGTTCCTGAGCACGGTCATATAGACTTGGATCTGCTAACCTTTCAGTTAATACTTCAAAACGTCTGACAACAGCATCTAATTTATCGAACACGTAAATTTCCTTGAGATGGGCTATTCTAAAAATTCTTTGAGGGTTGTATTGGTGGACTCAATATCATGTAGAGTCGAGATGTCTACTTCATCAAGAGTGATGATCTTCTCCTTGGCCTCCTTAAGATTATATTTTTCCTCTAGAAAAAGGACGGCTTTAATACTGGAGAGGGCAACTTCAAGTTGCTTTTCATCAGGCTCTTTGGTGGTTAATTTTTGAAGAAGCATTCCAGGAGAGGCCATGGCCCTGGCCCACCATTGATCAGAGCATTTTCCTGAAGCCTTAATGAGCTCATAGCTAATCCCTGCAATAGGAAGCATTAATCCAATCTTAAAAAAAACGGCCACCACATGCCGGAGTATGGGGGGAAGATTCGCTCCCACTGGTATCAGTGTGAAGACTGCGGAAAACAAAATAATTGAGATAAGAATAAGAAAAAAAACAAAACTTGTTCCACAACGGGGATGGAGGGTGGAGAATTTCTTAGCATTCTCAACATTTAATTCCATTCCTGCTTCAAATGTGGCGATAGATTTATGTTCGGCACCATGATATTGAAACACACGGTAAACATCCTTCATGAAGGAAATTCCCCAGATATAACCAACAAAAATGAGGGCCTTAATCACACCATCGACAGCATGAAAGGCAAAGCTATCGAGAGTCCAATTTTGTTTAAAAAAATCTCCAATGGCAAAGGTGATCATATGGGGAGCGAAGACAAAAAGTGCTATACCAAAAGTGAAAGATACCGCCATGGTTAGGAAAGTTGCTATATCAACTTTTTCTTTTTTCTTCTGGCTTGCCTCAAATTCTTCGAGGGTTTTACCCTTCTTAAGCGCTTTTTCACGCTCTTCTTCGGCCATGGCAATATTAGCGGAATAATTTAAGGAAACCAGACCATTGGCCATGGTTTCAATCAGCATAAGGATCCCTCTTAAGAAGGGTTTTTTAAGGAAATCTAATTTTTTTGATAGCCCATACCACTGATCTCTTCTAAGTCTTATGGTTCCATCAGGCTTTCTCACAGCTACCACAAAAGCATTAGGAGATCTCATCATAACCCCCTCAATAACGGCTTGACCGCCTATTGAGGTGAACTGCTTTGCTGTTAAAAGGAGGATGCGCTTAAGAGTATTGTTCATCAGCCATTCATCTTATCCAAAAATGATATATTGGTCTTCGTATCCCTCATCCTTTCAAGAATAAATTCCATCGAATCCATGGTATTCATCGGATTTAAAACCCGACGAAGAACAAAAACTCTCTGAAGATCTTTGTCAGGCATAAGGAGGTCTTCTTTACGGGTACTTGATTTGTTGATATCGAGACAAGGAAAGACTCGCTTTTCCATGAGTTTTCTATCCAACTGAATTTCAGAATTTCCGGTTCCCTTAAATTCTTCAAAAATAACTTCATCCATTCTGGATCCGGTATCAATAAGAGCTGTTGCAATGATCGTAAGAGATCCGCCGTTCTCAATATTTCTAGCTGCTCCAAAGAAGCGCTTAGGCTTATGGAGAGCATTCGAGTCAACACCACCAGATAAGATCTTTCCAGATGGCGGAACCACAGTATTATACGCTCTAGCAAGGCGGGTGATGGAATCCAGAAGAATGACCACATGCTGCTTAGCTTCTACCAAGCGCTTTGCCTTTTCTATCACCATTTCAGCAACCTGAACGTGGCGTGTGGCAGGCTCATCAAATGTAGATGAAACAACTTCGGCCCGAACATTCCTCTTCATATCCGTCACTTCTTCTGGGCGCTCATCAATCAAGAGGACAATGAGTTTAGCTTCAGGATGGTTATCAGAAATTGAATTGGCAATATCCTGCATGAGCATTGTTTTACCGGCTTTAGGAGGAGCCACAATCAAACAACGTTGACCAAAACCTTGAGGGACAAATAGATCAATCACTCGAGTCGAGTAATTGGTAGGTTTTGATTCAAGATTAATTTTTTTATTGGGATAAAGGGGTGTTAAGTTATCAAAAAGAACAGTAGAGCGGTGCTTTTCAGGATCTTGAAAATTAATATGGTTTACTTTTAAAAGAGCGAAGTACCTTTCCCCTTCCTTCGGTGTCCGGATTTGTCCCTCAATCGTGTCACCAGTTCTTAGGCCAAAACGACGGATTTGAGAGGGAGAAACATAAATATCATCGGCTCCAGGAAGATAGTTATAGGAGGGAGATCTTAAGAAGCCGAAACCATCTGGAAGAATTTCAAGAACTCCATCACCAAAAATTTCTTCATTATCCTTAGCTTTTTTAGTGAGGAGGGCAAAAATAAGTTCATGCTTTTTTAATCCAGCCGCATTCTCAATTTGAGAATCCTCGGCCATTTGAGTCAGTTCTTCTATGTCCTTTTCTCGTAAAGCACTCAGATGCATCTTTTCTCCACGGTCAATTTGCATAGGAATTTTTGTTTCTCCATCACCCAGGATATCCCGTCTGGAGTTATTCTGCTCATAGCTGTGATTTCTTTCTCTGTAATTATTTCTATAGTTTTCACGGTCCCTCTGTCCTCCATGACGTCGGTGAGAGTCACGCTCATTGCGATGTGGTCTTGGAGAATGGGGTCTGTCAGAAATTTCTGATGAGGTTTGATCTGAAGAAATGTCAGCAGCTGGCATTGACACAGAGACAGCTTCTAAATCGGAGGATGTTTCTAACATAGAACTTGTGTGTAGTTCCCCAATAGACTCTGAGGATCTGTCCTCTGGCGAAAATTCTGCAACTGCGGCTTCTAAGACTTGGTCATCATTCTGGACGGATTTTCTAGGTTTTCTTGTTGTCATGTTTTTGTTTTTTTTGTTTGGGAGTTTTATTCTCGATTAAGAGAACTTGATCGATTATTCAAATGATTCATTAACATATTAACCTGATTCGAAGATAAGTCAAATCCTAGTTTGGGACAATCATCCAAGATACTGCTGATTCCAAGTACTTAATTGTATTTATGGTCTTTTGACGGGACCATAGGGTTAAGCTAAATTGACATTATGATTGAGTTTCAAATCTCAGAAGAACATCCTTTAAATCTAAAAACCATATTGGCATTGGATTATGGAGAAAAGTTCATTGGATTGGCCACATTCTGTGTAAACCGAGATCCATTTCCTACCCCTTTTGGAAGGATTGCTAACACCTCAAAAGATGCGGTCACACATGAACTTAAAAAAATCATTAACAATGAACTCATTGAGGTGATCGTCATCGGGCTCCCTTTCCTGACTGACGGCAAAAAAACCTCCACAACAACAAAAGTTCAAGAATTTATCAATTTTATGAGAGAAAATTTTACTCTACCGATTTACGAGCAGGATGAAACTCTTTCTACCTTTGAAGCCGAGTCCAGAATGAAAAACTCCCCTCGTTACAATTTTAAAGTTGATCTTAAACAGATTGATGCGGTGGCAGCTAGTGTTATCCTTGAAGATTTTATTCGTCGCACCATTGAGATTCATCGCGTATAATTTGAGTCATGAAAAAAACTCTAATCTTTTTGTTTATTCTACTTCCTTTGATCATTACTTGTTCTGGAGCGAGCTATGTTTATTTTAAGCTGAGTGAGGCTTACCGGGGGGAAGATAAAATATTTGAAGTAAAAAGTGGAGATAGTTTTGGGAGAATCAATCAAAGGCTTTTTGATCAAGGATTTATTTCGGATAAGAGAATTTTTCATTACTACGCTCAATATAAAAATGTCCTGACAAAATTTAAAGCGGGCAATTTTAAAATCTCTAACGGGTCAACTATTCCTTCAATTCTTAATACTCTCATCAAGGGTCAACCAAATCTCGTGAATGTTACGATTCCTGAGGGTAAAAATATGTATGAAATTGCCAGACTTCTTGAAACCCATGGAGTCGTTTCAGAAAAAAAATTTTTACAAGCAGTTCAAAATCCTGATCTTTTATCTAAGTTTAATATAGAGGCTTCTTCTTTGGAGGGGTATCTTTTCCCAGAAACCTACCGTTTTGCTCCCAACACTTCAGCAAAAATTGTTGCTAAAACAATGGTTGAGTTATTTTTTTCAAAAACTAGTAACATCAATTTTTCTCACCCTTTTCTGAATAAACATCAGGTCATCATCCTCGCCTCAGTTGTCGAAAAAGAAACTGGCGCAAAATTTGAGAGACCACTTATTGCAGGTGTATTTACTAACCGGCTTAAAAAGAAAATGAGGCTCCAGTCTGATCCTACAACAGTCTATGGAATCTGGCACAGGTACAAAGGGAACATTAAGAAATCTGATTTACTGGAGGAGACACCCTATAATACCTACAAAATTCCAGCTCTCCCTTATGGCCCCATTTCAAACCCAAGTCTTGAGGCCGTCAAGGCAGTCATGAACCCAGCAACCCATGACTATCTTTATTTTGTAAGTAAAAACGATGGCACCCATGTTTTCTCAAAAAATTATGAGGATCATGAACAGGCCGTAACGGATTACCAACGAAATACTGAGGCTCGAAAAGGGAAAAGCTGGAGGGATCTAAAGCAGTGAAGGACAATTATCCGAAATATTAGAGAAAGTATTGACTCCGCTCTCCCCTTGCCCCCACATCAGAATAGAGGATTTTCCCGTGATTCTTAAATTTTTAAGTGAAAACTGAATAAAAATTTCTTTTTTAGGACCTTCCAGAACGTTTCCATAAATTCTTCCATGAGAGTCCATAGACCGTTTAAAGCTTTTATAAGGAATTAAGACTTCCTCAACAAAAGTGCTTCTTCCCTGTCCTATGTTAGGAAGCCAGTTACGAAGAGGCTTAAAGCATTTTGGGACTACTTCCACATTTTGAAAGTCTCCTTTAGACAATAGGTTTATCCCCAATTGGACGAAGGGGCTTAGATTTCTGATGGATTCTTCGTATTTTCTTCTTAGTTCTCCAAAGATTTGCTGACTTGAAAGCATCTCTCCTCTTAAGTGATCCACCTTTGAATAACTCAACTCCTTCAGGCACTCTCTTTCATCAAGCATTTGGCTGTCAGTAGGAGTTGGAGCGCAGGCAAAATTAGTCGCATGAGAAATTTCTTTTAAAGATTGAGAAAGTAACCCTGTGGAATCTAAGTATGAACGAAGTTTTGGGTTCATGCCTTTTGAAATAATGGCCCTTACCTTGCCTCTTATGTCCACAACCGGTGCTCCTGTTGAGCCGTTGTTTAAGTGGCAATCAGAAAACAAGACATTTGGAGATGATTCATTTGTGGCCAGAGGATTTACATAACTATTATGAATTCCCTCACAATTGGATTTTTTAATGATCGCTGAGTACTGATCCTCTTGAACAACAGTCCAGGAAAAATACTGCTTAGTCTGATCAATCCCCTCCCTCACGATCTGAGCTTCTCTTCGGTACATCACCTTATCTGAGAGTTCGAGGTAGGCCACATCATCACGCCACAATAAGGGATCTTGTCCTTCAAGCTGGGAGACAAAACTCACCCTACTGCATCCCACTCTTTCTGCAGGACGATTGGCAGTTTTAGGAAAAAAGAAAAAGATGTCACGACTACAGTCCTGACCACTTAAACGCAGTAAATTTGGAAGACATGAAGCACTGGTGGCGACGGTGGTCTGGTCGATTAAAAAACCAGTACAAAAAGTTATCTTATTTTCTGAAGAAACAACAATCTTTGAAATATAACTAGGGCAGGGTTGATTGTTGTCACAATTTACGTCTTGTTTTTGCAGATACTCTTCAAGATCTGTCTGACTTTCCCGACGGCTCTCATAACTGGAATTATTGGAAACAACTTTTTTCCCACATCCCAGAAGGGCACCCATGAATATAAAATAAATGAGAAGCAAGTTCCCCAGAGGGGTAAATTTAACCATTAGTAACTGGCCCCGGATTTTCTGATATGAACCATGGGTCTCGCCTGTTCATCCATTACATAAGATGAGATCACTTCAGCAAATAAAACCTCATGATCACCTGGTTGCGAGGAACTAATCAGTTTACACTCGAGAGCAGATTTTGCTGGTTTAAGAATCACCCCTCCCTTTTCCCCAAGTTCATAAGAAAGTTCATCAAATGGGTTCTGGTGAGGATCATAACCTTTCCAAAAATGCTTCAGATAGGTTTTGTCGTGTTCACCAACAATGTTGACACAAAAAACTTTACCCGCCTTTATTAAATCGTAGGCAGGACGACCAGGTTTGATAGCCAGTGAAATCATCAAAGGATTAAAAGAGACCTGCTGAATCCAGCTTGCCAAGTACCCGTCAATGGTTCCATTGACCTCATCTTTAACTGAAACAATAAATAAGCCTGAAGGTATGTGCCCCACTGGGACAGGTGTTTCGCTTTGCACCATAAATCCTTGAAAAGATGAAGAATAATTTACACGTTATCGGGCAGGGGCCAAATTTGTCAAACTTATGAAGGGAAATGACAGAGTTTTTAGGGATTTTATTTAAATTAAGGTCAAAAATTGCCGATAAGGGTAATCACTTGAGTGAGTTTCGATTGCACTCTAAAATGATTTAAAGGGAGAAAATCTCTTTACGTAACGGCAACGCTTCGCATAATTTAAACCGCATACATCCGAGGAGGATTTGTGGATAAAAAAAAGCTAGAACACTTTAAAAACTTGCTCCTAAAGCATAGACAGCAAATTTTAAACGTAGGTTTATTAAATAAATCCGAAGACTTATATGTCTCCGAAGAAGACCTGGCCGACGAAATGGACCTTGCCTCCTCCCTGATTCAACAGCAACTTACCTGCACGATCCGAGACCGTGAATTTGCTAAACTAAGAAGAATTGATCTCGCTCTTGAAAAAGTTCAAGAGGGCTCTTACGGACATTGTGAAGAATGTGAAGAAGAAATCGGCTTAAAACGTCTAGAAAATCAGCCCTGGGCAGAGCTCTGCATCACTCATGCTGAGGAAAAAGAGAGAGAAGAATCCCAAATCTGGCGACAGGCATAAAAACTTCTGTTAATTCATGATTTTTCAAGCCTTATGAGTCAAAAAATTTGATGAACAAAAAGGCATTTCGTTTTTGGTTGTTGTTTAAAGTTTTGACAACAACTTGGTTCTAGTTCAAATTAGTTGTTCATTAAAATAATCAGATATTTAGAAAGAAGGCCTCGTAAGAGGCCTTCTACTTTCCTTATTGTGACCAAAGTTTTTACAATTAAATCATCTCAACTACTTAATTAAAAAACTCATCACAGCA
>CANHIY010000098.1 GCA_947461175.1 Bacteriovoracaceae bacterium | reverse complement strand
TGGAAAATCTTTATTTATATCTGCTTCAATATCTGAAAGTGCTGAATCCCAAGCTGCCTGATGCTCTGGGGGAATCGATCCGTAACTATTTGGTTTGGTAGTTAACCTAAACAACTGCGCCGATGAGTCAGTGGCAAAAAGTCCAAGACCAAGGATTGCGGCAAGAGTGAGAAATTTTTTCATGGATATCCTTTAAACGAAAATAGGCAGCACTTGTGATATTTTAGATTCAAATCTCAAAGAGCGGAATTTAGAATTTTTTACCTCGTCCCCTGACAAAGGTTGAGCCCCATGATAAAGAGACTCAACAATAATTCTTCATAAAAGGTCTTCTCATGTTTTTAAATGCTGATTTACATCCTGGTCTAGAGGCCTATTTTAAGGAACAGGGGCTTAAGACCGCCACTCTTATCCAGAAGAGGGTGATACCTGAAATGATTGATCGGAAATCAATTATTGTTTTGTCGGAGACTGGATCTGGTAAAACACTTTCTTATGCCCTTCCCATTTCAAGTAAGCTTAAGCAAAAAGAAGACAGTGGGCTGAAAAATACGATGAAAGGTGCTCCTTATGCCTTGATCGTTGCTCCAACCAGGGAACTTGCTACTCAAATTTATGGTGTCTTTAAGGGCATTTCCTATCACTTGAAGTTTAGAGTGCGGGACCTGACCGGAGGGGATACCCATGCTAAAATGAAATCCGTCGCGAACAGCTCCTATGAAATTTTGATTGCAACACCTTCGCGGATAAAGAGTGCCCTTCAGAAAAAAGAGTTAAGTTTTAACCAGCTTCAGTATGTTATTTTTGACGAGGCCGATCAGCTATTTGATATGGGATTTAAAAAAGACCTGGATTTTATGATTGAGTACCTTGATATGAACATGGTTCAGTTAGGGTTTATTACTGCCACACTCCCGGTGGAGGTCGAAAATTACATCCTCGAAAAGTTTCCTGAAGTGAGTTTTTCTAGAATTGCTACGGAAACCTCCCATGCTCCTCAGGCAAGGATTTCAACATATAATGTGAAGGTAACTCCGCCTGAAAAAGATATGGTGGTGAAGATGTTTCTTGAAAAAGAAGCCCAGGGGCGTGGGATCATTTTTACTAATCAAAAAAATCAGGCACAGGATCTCTTTAAGTATCTTAGTGAGAAAATGCCCAAGTTAAAAATGAAGCTTCTTCACGGAGATTTAGAAATAAAAGAGAGGGAGTCCGCTATCCGCTCCTTTGTAGAAAAAAAGGCCCAGATTCTTATTGCCACCGATATTGCTGCCCGAGGTATTGATATTCAGGATCTGGTTTGGGTTCTTAACTATGGTCTTCCTAAGACGGGTATCTATTATCTTCACCGCTGTGGAAGAGTGGCAAGAGGTGGGAAGAAGGGAATTGTCTACAATCTTGTGGCCTCCCATGATGCTAAAATGATTTCTCAGATCAATGAGGCCATCATGAATCAAAAACACCTTAATCTGGATGTTATTCCTGAGAGCAAAATGAAAGAAGAAAACAAGGTGAACAAAAAAATTGAAGAAAAGAAACCTTCAACCTTCAGAGGACAAACCAACCGGGCCCGTGGTGCCGCCCGCGTTCAGAAGACTGAAAAAGAAATAAGAAACGCTCCTCCTCAGAAAGTAAAAAGAAACCGGGGCATTAAGCGTCGCTAAAAAATCTTAGGATTTCATCTTTCATTTTATAAGTGTCCTCATACCCAAGCTCCATGAGGGGCTTGGTATAGGACTGGTCAAAGGCGAGATAACTTAAAAGATCTAAGCCTTCCGTTTCTGAAACTCCAATCCCTTTGAGAAGATACCTGAGTATAGGTGGTAATTCAGCTGTGATATTTGTAGTCATCTTCCCTAAGTCTCTTGAGGGAGTGATGAGAAGAATAGGGAGGGTTCTAAGTTCTGGATGGGCCCCTTCTTGAATTAGTTCATTAATACGAAGAAGTCTCTCTACATCAGCATCTAATGAATCAAGAAAAATAGCGTTAAGCATTGTACCGGCCACTTGCCCAAGAGTAGGAGTGGGGAAGTGGGAGAAGGTTTGGGATTTCATTTTATCTTTGTTGTGGGGGTGCCTCACACCAATGGCCACAATTTTATTGGCCCCAAGATGTATGGCCGGAGAGAGAGGGGTCGTCTGGCGGATGCACCCATCTCCAAAAAAACTTTCACCAATCTGAATGGGGGGAAAGAAAAAGGGAATGGCCGAAGAGGCCATGAGGTGCTCTATATCCAATAGAGTTCTTGAAGAAAATCGATCTGAGCGGGACCAATCTTTTATCTCGAGTATGGTGTCATAAAAAATGACACTTGTTCCTGTGTTGTAATTTGTTGTGGAGAGAGAAATCCCATGAATATTTTTTTCTTTCAGGTTTTGAGAAATTTTTTGGAAATTAATTTCTAATTCGATGAGTTTTCTAAGAGGAGTTGTATCAAGGAGATGATTGACAGTGCTTCCCTCAGGGGTAAGTCCACCAAAAACAGTCCCTGAGATCCACTTAAGACCAAGATCAGTGATGGTTCTTTTTCTCAGGTCAAAGACATTCTGAGGTTTCACCTTTATCCACAATTCATAAAGATTGTGAGAGGCCGTATCCCAATTTTCACAATTTGCGGCAAGGTAGGTTGAATTTATACCACCTGCGGAATTACCGGCAATGATATCAAAAAGATTCTTTTTTTTGCCGAGGATTTCGTAGAGCGCCCTAACACTTCCAACCTGGAAAGCGGCCCGGGCACCTCCGCCAGTCATTACTAATCCTATTTGGTTTGCCATGAATTCATTATGCCGTAATATAGAAACTTTTCCAGATCTTTTAGGACTTATTAAGCTTTTCAGCTAAATGAATAGCCCCATGAAGAGAGCCTCTTACATCGGGGTAGAGGAAGGCATCTCCGGTAATGAAAAGACCAGGAGCCACTTCGATATAGGGGCATGGTAGAGGTGAAAGAGGATTGACGTAGCGCCATTTTTTGAGTTCCTGGTACTCGATTTCGATGTTAGTTGAAAATCCTTTTTTAAAACAAAGGATTAACTGTTCTAAGGCCACATCATCTTTTTCATTAAAAAACTTTTCAGAGAATTCTGGCGTTCCTCTCACGACAAAACCTCTAGGATGAAGATCTCTGTCATTCATAGATAAAACTGAATGAATGGGTTCTGAATAAACCAAGTCAGGTTTTGTATTTCCTTTTAAAATAACTAAGGCCATGAGGGCCTTTGTATAGCTAATCAAATTTAATTCTTGAGGATATTGGATCTGACTTCTTGAGAGTAACTCCAAACTTTGAGGAAGAGGTGCTGTAAGAACAAGACTCTTTCCAAAGAATTCTACTTTATTTTCTGTTAAAACGGTCCAACACTGATTTGATTTATAGATGAGTTCAGCTTTAGTGGATTTTTTGATCAATAGATCATTGGCCATTTTTTTAGGAAGTTTTGTCATGGAGTTTTTTAAAAAAATGCCTTCTCCATGTTCCTGAATATCTTGAAGTAGGTGCTGTTCTTGAAAAAGATTTTTCAGGAGGGGGTCATCTTTTAAGTAGGGGGCCCCATGATCAAAACCCAGGTCCTGAATCCTCCTGTTTGCAATCCTTCCTCCAAGACCCTGGGATTTTTCAAGGATCATAGAGGGAGTGAGGAGTTTGTTCCCAAGATGTAGCCCACAAATACCGGCCCCAATGATCAGTGTGTCTGTCTTGAAGGAGGTAAATTCACTCATGCATTCAAACCCAAGGCTTCATCAAGTTCTTTATGATTCTTAATTTTTTTTGTGTTTTTCCACCTGCCCATGTTGAGCTTTTGATGATCAAAGTCTCCCAGTAGCCAAATCTTAACTTTCGGGGAGATAGTATTGATGACCTCATCTAAGAGACCAATAACTTCATTATCCGAATGGGTGTGAGAAGGAATACTTAAGATGAGAAGATTGGCCTCAATTGCCTTAACGGCATCAATGATACTTGGGGCAGGCAGGTTTGAATTAAGATAGTAAAAGTGTTTTTTATGGTGACAACAAAGGAGTGCACTAATGAGGAGAGGAAATGTGTGATGCTCTTTTTCGGCACTGGTTAAGATGATTTTAAAACTTGATTTCAAACCTCTTTCAAAATGGGAGTAAATAATATTTCCTGCATGAAATTTTGCGATGGCAAAAAGCGCCTGAGCTTGGGCGTCCTGAAAAAAAGATTGATCTCTTCTTTTCTTGACCTCATCCACCAGTGGATGAAGGATATCGAGAGCAAAAGTTTTTGGAGGAAGGATGTTTTTTGCTTCCGAGAGTAGTTGTGAGATGACATCTACCTCATATCCTCCAATGGCCCTAAGAAGGCGTGACTTTGTCTCGGCAATATCCAAACCAATCGCTTGGTCTTTTTTTATAGGGGTCTCATCTTTACTCTTCATGAGTTTTTGATAAGCCTCTTTAAGATCAGCATCAGAGAGATGCGCTATTTGGCTGATGTTGGTTCCAAGTTGAGTCAACTGTGCAAGCATGATGAGCCTGTCAATTTCCTCAGTGGTGTAAAGGCGTCTTCCATTATTGTTTCTTAGAGGAGTTAACGCTTGATATCGCTTCTCCCAGGCCCTGATGGTGTGGGCCGATAATCCGGAGAGTTGGGCCGCAAGCTGGATATTAAATTTTTTTGACACTTCATCAGGCATGGTAATTCCTTAGTTGCCTTAAATTTAGTTCAAGATGACGAACGTTCCTAGAGGGAGCTTCTAGGTGTTTAGTTTTTGTATACTCATAATTTACGATTATCCTCATTTAGGACTTAACCGTTCCAGTAGAATTAGTTAGAATAAACTTAGACTTAAATTCAAAAGGTGCCATTATGAAAGTTTTAGTCACAGGAGCAACAGGGTTCGTCGGAAAAAGAGTTGTGAAGCAGCTTCTTGATCAGGGTGATGAGGTTGTGGTCTTAACCAGAAATATTGCTAAGGGGGCCTTAGAGCTCGGTAAAAAATGTCAGTACTATTTGTGGTCTGATACCAATTCTCTCCCTCCAGAAGAGGCCTTTGTAGGTGTAGAGGGTGTTATTAACCTTATGGGTGAGGGAATTGCAGATAAACGCTGGAGTGATGAGCAAAAGAAAAAAATTTATGACTCCAGGATTGTGGCCACCTCACAGCTCATTGAGCGGATCAAAACTCTTTCTCATAAACCTAAGTCACTTATTTCATCATCTGCCGTAGGGATCTATGGAAACAGAGGTAACGAAGAAATTACTGAGGATTCATCAACGGTGGATGATTTTTTAGGTAAAGTTTGTAAAGACTGGGAAGCCTCGGCCAATAAGGCCCGGGAGCTTGGCTTGAGGGTTGCCATCATCAGGACCGGGGTGGTGATTGGTAAAGATGGTGGGGCCTTGAAAAAAATGCTTCCTATTTTTAAAGTTGGTGGCGGTGGTCCTGTAGGTTCCGGGAAGCAGTTTATGAGCTGGATTCATGTGGATGATATTGCAGGCATGTTTGTCCTGGGAGTTAAAGACCCTACAATTCAGGGTATATATAATGGAACCTCTCCTTATCCGGCCACGAGTAAAGATTTTGCTAGAGAATTAGGCAAGGTCCTCCACCGTCCAGCCTTTGCTCCTGCTCCTGGCTTTGCCTTGAAGCTGGTTTTTGGTGAGATGTCTCAGGTCCTCCTGGATGGCCAAAAAGTCATGCCGGTGAAATTTAAAGAAAAAAAATTTCGTTTCAGATATCCCACTCTGGAGATGGCCTTGAAAGAAAGCATCAGGTAGGTTTTTCTTTTATATACAATCCAATTAAATTTTCAGGGTTACAGATGAACTTTAACCCTGAAAATTTATGTATTATTGGTCTATTTTCAAAATAATTTGTTTTAATCTAGTCATCTCTTCCATGGAGTACTTTACTCCTCCCATCCCGAGACCAGATTTTTTATGTCCTCCAAAAGGCATTTGGTCCACTCTAAAGGCCGTGTGATTGTTAATAACAAACGTCATAGTTGAAATGTCCCTAGCGATCTTAAAGGCCCTATTAATATCTGTGGTAAAAAGCGCAGATTCAAAAATAAAATCACTGTTGTTCAGGTGGTTTAATAATTTCTCCTCATCTTCGTAGGCATTCATACACACTACAGGGCCGAACACTTCTTCCTTCATGATAGTACACTCCTCTGGAACATGAGAAAGAATAGTGGGAGTAAGAAATTGGTGGCGTTCACCAAAAACTTTGTTTCCAGTCACAAGATGAGCTCCCTGATCAAGAGCCTCTTGCATCCACTTCTTTATTCTTATGACTTCTTCTGGACGTATTAAAGGCCCAACATCTGTGGGTTCATGTGTGGCATTACCCGTGATGAGTTTTTCAGTAAGAGTTTTAAAACAATTTAGAAATTGATCAAAAACATTTTTATGAACATAAATACGCTGAGTTGAAATGCAGGCTTGACCTGCATGATAAAAAGCTCCTTTCGTAAGCGCCATGGCTGCGGCATTGAGGTTTGCATCCTGGGCGACAATTGCAGGGGCAACTCCTCCGAGTTCCAGACTCAATCTTGTTCCTGGAGGTAATTTTTTTCTAAGCTCCCAACCCACTTTTTGTGAACCAATGAAACTCACGAAATCAAATTCCGGGGAAGAAACCAATTTTTCAATGAGAGGAATATCGGCCATGATGACTCTTAATCCCTTTTCAGGAAGAGAGGCCCTAAGAAAAGCTTCTCTGAGGTAGTTTGCTGCTAATGGAGTGGCCGGGGCTGGTTTCAAGACGACGCAACAACCACTTCCAAGAGCACACCCCACCTGATGAGCGATGAGGTTTAGGGGGTGGTTGAAAGCCGAAATGGCCAGCACTGCCCCAATAGGTTCTCGGATTGTAAAAGCGAAGTGATCTTTACCAAAAGAAGTTCGCTCCATAGGAATCACTTCACCTTGAAGCCTTAATGTTTCTTCAGCACATAACTCCAGAGTTATCTGTGCTCTTTTAACTTCAATTTTCGCATCCTTTAGAGGTTTTCCTCCCTCTGAAGAAATAAGAAAAGCTAGCAAATCTTCATCCCGTTGGAGCTGGGCCGCCACATCCTTAAGGATTTTGGAACGCTCATAGGGTTTTAAAGCTGAAATAGTTTTCTGAACTTCTTTGGTTTCTTTTAAAAGGAAGTAAATATCCTCATCCAAGGCCAGTTGAACTTTTGTGAGAAGCCCTCCATCATTTGGTGAGAAAACTTCCCGCCAGGGACCCTTGGAAGAGGTAAATTTAAGAGGAATTTCTGTAGGTAGTTGAAACATACTTGTCCTTAAGAAAGATTCGTTTAAACTCATAGATTATGAACAACATCCTATTTCCTCTTTTTATTCTGGCATTGTCCATACTGACTGCATCCTGTGATGAAAAAGTTGAGCCGAAATACACCAAGGAAGAACTCTACCTTAAGGCGATTAAAATTGACCCAGACATCAAATTCATTTTACCCAAAAGCATGACTGAGGGGGCCAGTTGTCAAAATTACTCTAACAACTGTATTTCCGCCCATTTTGTCCGGGTTCAGAATTTAGATTTAATCGCAGTGGAGTTTATGACTGAAAAAGATGCCATCTTTGCAGCTAAAAAATACCGAGGGCTTTACCTTAGGAACTGGATGTTTGATGACGTGATAGGGGAGCCCATCTTAGAAAAATTTATGATGGAAAAATTAGAAGTTAAAAGACCGTGAAAATATTTTTTCAAATTGATCCAGGCGCTCTTCCCATTTTAGTTTCAACTCTCTCATCTCTGAGTACCCTTCATATTGAAGGGCGAGAGATTTTTTAAACAAGACAAGCCATCTACCAAGTTCTCCTTTTTTGATCCCAAGAGGGACATGAACATTGATCACGTCAAAAGGAGGAGAGATTTTTAAGGAAGTTTTTCCCATTAATTGTATTTCCCAAAAGGCAATGATCCGCGGAATGTGTTCCTCAAAATCCGGAATATTTCGGAAATGATATCCTATGAGGATATCATTTTTCGCTTCACTGTAAAACGCCGTCACTACGGCACCAATCCAATGGATTTTCTCATCACTTCTTTGATTCATAAAGGTTGTGTGAGTTCTTTCAGTTGAGTTATGAATTTTCTCCCCACGGTTTTAAAACTAAAACCTTGAGATTGAAAAAAACTCAAATCTCTTTTGTCATCAAAGGTAATTTTATGGCCAGACTTCGTGAGGTGACACTTTCTAGCCTCATCTGTTTCAAAAAATTTTAAAAGTGCATATTGGGTGTAGAGTTCATCCTTAACAAGGGCTTCTGACTCAGGTTCAAAGGGGTAAGGTTCAAAGAAAAAGTTTCCATTTTTTCCTTTTTGAACCATAAGACAGCCTAGAACTTTATCCTCTGTCTCAAAAGTAAGAATCTGAGATTCAGATTCAAGTAGATGTTTGGGGATATCACAATCTTTGGGAAACTTTTTAGCGATTTCAGAAAAGGAAGAATAATCACCAAGTTCAATTTTTCCTTTTTGATATAAGTTCTTCCAGCTCTCTTTTATTAATTTTTGAATGTCTTTACTCAGGGATTCAAGGTAATCTTGATAACTCTTTGTTGCACGGGTGAGAGGATCGAGCACGTAGAACTCTTTTGACCACTGATCAGCTTCTTCCCATTTTGAAGTAAATTCCTGAAGACCCTTTAAGTAAAAACTCTCCTGTGCTACGATGTCACTTCTTTTTTCGTACTCATCCATAAGGGCCTGAACTTTCTCTTTACCCATTCTCAAAAACTTAGGGTCAAAAACACATAGACCACCAAGACCACTGCCTATTTGCCAGGAAAGTTGTTTCCAGCTTTTTTTTGATTTATTCCAGAAATTAAGTTTTTTGTGCCAGGGAAGAACTTTTTTGAATGGAACAGGTTTTAGACACAGCTGTGCAAATCCCACCGGAGCATTTTGAGTGGGACCAAAGAAAAGAAAATAAGTAAACAAGCACCCCTCTGGGGCCTGGTCGTGGAGCTCCACCAGAGATTTAAAGCTGGCCATTTCTTCCTGAAGAAGGAATTCAATGTTAGTGACAAACTCTGGATCAATCTCATGTATGGAGTGAAATCTTTGAACTATTAGCATGATTTAATTGTTCACTTTTTTCCATCTAGAGTCAAAAGGTCCCTGAATTTTGTCATTACAAAAAGATTTCTTTTCCACAGAAGGGGCAAAGTTTCCAGAATTGAGCATCAAGTTCCTTACCGCAGGAACAGGAATAGGGAGTAGTGAAGTCATCAAGAGTGTTTCCTAAAACAAAAATATTCTCTCTCAGAGAGCGGATCGTGAGGGAGTTTGCTACATAACCACCTGGGATGAGGGGATCCTTTTTAAACATTGAAGGAGCGACACTTTCATCTACCCTTATTTTGATTTTGGTTTGTTCTTCCTCAGAAAGATTAAAATTGGGCAAGTTGTCCATGCCATCAATCTGTCCAATATGTTCAAGGATTTTATTGGGATCAAGATTTGGGTTTTTCAAAAGGGCTCCACCTTCTTTCCAGAAGAGTAATTATTTCCCTCACGGCCCTTTGGTGGCGGTTAAACCACTTCCAGGGAGGTGGTTTAATGTTATCAAATTCTTTTAAAAAATATACGCCTTGATTCCCACAGCCTTCGATTAGTCGTAGTGTCCACTCAACCACTTCAGGATTTTTGTGATAAATGAGATTTTTGAGGGTCTCCAGAAAAGAATAATCTAAGCGAAGACCTCGTTGAAATCTTGCCTCTACAATGTGTCTTCTTGCGCAGTTGAGAGCAAAGATAAGATTTTCATCGGAAGTAGTTGAGTTCATTATATTGAGAATATTTTTTTCGAACTTAAGCTGGGGGTGAGTGGAATGCTCAATAATACACAAGACTTGACCCAGATTTTTTTGCTGAAAAAGAAGATCATTTAGTTCCTCAACATCTTCCTCACTCAGTTTAACCAGACCCCTGTGCCCCTGGTTTAATTCACGTAAAATGGTTTGGTAGGTTTCTTCAAAGTTCATTTACGACCTCAGAAAAGAAAATTTCTTTAAACTATAGTCTAAGAAAATCCCTAACTTAATAAGAAAACAGGATCTGGATTCTGTAAAATTTACTAATCCTTTAAGTCCCCGAAATTATTTATTTTCTTCAACCCCTCCCCATGCTATAATCCCGCCCCATGAAGACCACGCTTTTAATCAACTCCATTTACAGGGCCACAGAAGGGGAAGGAATCCATATTGGGATTCCCCAAATCTTTGTGCGCTTTCAGGGTTGTCACGTGGGGTGTATAAACTGTGATACCAAAGAAACCTGGGAATTTGATCCTTCATATACACAGTCTTTGGATGAAGTGATGGAGTCTATTGAAACACTCTCTCAGGATATCATCAAACGCGTTTCCATTACTGGTGGAGATCCTCTTCATCCTTCTCATGTTCCATCCTTAATTGAACTTATTTATCAATTAAAAAAAAGAAATTACTTTATCAATATCGAAGCCGCAGGAACCAGAATTGTAAGAGAAGTTTTTGATCTGGTTGACTTTATTTCCTATGATTTCAAAACTCCTTCGACTTCAGTGAAAACTTCCGTTGATTTACTGACAAAATTCGTAAGGGACTATGGAGATAAGGCCCAGATAAAGGCGGTAATTTCAGATAAAAAAGATTTTGAAGCTACATATGATGCCTTCCACTTTATTAAATCTCTTGGAATTCTTCCTCCACCATGGTGCTTGACCCCATCTTTTGAAGTAGGTGAAGAATTTCCCATGAATAGGTTTCAATTGATTCTTAAATTAAATGAATCATTTGGGCTTCCATTCAGGGTCATTGGTCAGCAGCATAAGTGGGCCTACGGCATAGATGCAAGAATGGTTTAAATTTTTAATTGTGCGTCCACAACTGAGGATAGGTTTATACCGTAATCCTCAAACTGTCGTTCGACGCTTAACAAGAAATCTCTCGTTCTTTCAGAAACTTACTTAATCCCAAATCTTCCCACCGTCTTGCAGCCTCTTGCCCCCTATGACCACAAACCCCGATCAATTTCAATTGATCCCCCCCTATTGCCCTAACCATAAGTGTCAATTCCACCACGGAACGACGAAGAGGTTCTATGTTAAAAATGGATTCACTCCCACGGACAAGGCCCCTTTTTTGAATCAACGCTACCGGTGCAAGGAGTGTAGAGTGCAATTTTCGGCCAATACGTTCAATCTTGATTTTAGAAAAAAAACTCCGGGACAATCGGAGAAAATTCTCCACTACAC
>CANHIY010000097.1 GCA_947461175.1 Bacteriovoracaceae bacterium | reverse complement strand
TTGGTCAGGTACTCAAGGTTCTTAACGTTTAGTTCTGCCTTTATGTACTCTTCAAGCTTTTTGATTTCATTTAGAAGTAACTGATCCTGGTGAATGATCTTTAAAGTTTTTAAAGGCGTTTTAACTTTTACACCTTCATTGATCCGTTTTTGTCTTCCAAGTAAGATCACTTGCTGCATTCTATTCACAGCTGTCTCTAAAGTAGAGTTGATGAGGGCCTCATTGGCCTCAGGATACACACAAAGATGAACCGACTCTTCGGTCTCTTGATTGAATGCTTTTAGCTCCTGAAAAATATGATCGGAGAGGAAAGGGGCAAAAGGGGCCATCAACCGTGAAAGGCTCTCCAGAGTGGTGTAGAGTGTAGAGTAGGCGTTGGATTTATCCTTTGATAATCCCTCTTCCCAAAAGCGGCGCCGGTTGAGACGGATGTACCAATTCGTGAGGTCTTCGATAAAATGAAAAAGCTCCGGGACCACATTATAGAGCCTGTAGTTTTGCATTTCGAGGTTCACGTTTTTTACTAAAGTTTGAAGTTTTGAAATGAGCCACTGGTCCAGGATATTGTCACTTTCTTCTTTGTTATGAATATCTTTTTTCCAGCCGTCTACCTGGGCATAGGTTGAAAAGAATTTGAAGGAATTATACCAAGGAAGAAGTGCACGACGGACCATCTCCTTGACTCCTTCATCTGTAAATCTTAACTCCTCTGCTTTCACAAGACCTGAGTTAATGAGAAACAACCGAAGTGCATCCGCACCAAATGTCTCAATTAACTCATCTGGTGGAGTGTAGTTGCGAAGACGCTTGCTCATTTTTTTCCCGTCACTTGCAAGCACCATCCCATTGACGATGACGTTTTTAAAGGCAGGCTTATCAAATAAGGCCACAGACAAGACTGTGAGGGTATAGAACCAGCCTCGGGTTTGATCGAGTCCTTCGGCAATAAATTCTGCTGGGAAACCATCTTTAAAGACTTCCTGATTTTCAAAAGGATAGTGGAGTTGTGAGTAGGGCATGGAGCCTGATTCAAACCAACAATCTAGAACTTCCGGGATTCTTTTATAAGTTCCTTCCTCTCCAGGAAGTGTAAAGGTGAGGTCATCCACATATTCACGGTGAAGGTCTTTAACTTTTTGACCAGTATATTTTTCTAAGTCACTTAAGGAACCCATGCAGAGGGCCGTGCCCGTTTTGTCGTTGATCCAAATGGGAAGAGGAGTTCCCCAGACTCTGGTTCTGGAAATGGCCCAATCTCTAGCATTTTCAAGCCATTTTCCAAAACGGCCCTCTTTAATGCTCTCAGGGACCCAGGTAATTTGTTGGTTCGCCTTAATCATTCTGTCTTTTATTTTTTCAACCGCCAAGTACCATTGAGGCATGGCCCTGTAAATCAGGGGAGTGTCCGTTCTGTAGCACATAGGGTAGCTGTGAACAATGGTGGACTGATGGAGAAGCTGGCCCCGGTCTTTAAGATTTTTGATGATATCTTTATCTGCATCCTTGATAAATTTTCCTTCAAAATCACTAACCGGAGAAATAAACCTCGCCGAAGGATCAAGAGGAACCACAACCTCAGTTAAACCTGAAGCCTTCATCACTCTATTATCATCTTCGCCAAATCCTGGAGCTTGATGAACGATGCCTGTGCCATCACCGGTGGTGACGTATTCATCGTTTAGAACCACAAAGTAACCACTCTTTTCAAGTTCTGAGTAATAAGGGAAAAGAGGCTCATACCTCATGCCTTTTAGCATTGCCCCAGTGAAGGATTCCATGACCTCATACTTAAAAACCTTTTTAAAAGCTTCCAGACGAGATTTTGCCATGATGATGAAGATGTCTTTTTCCAGGTCCTTAACTTTCACATATTCAATTTCAGGGTGGACACAAAGTGAAAGGTTTGAAGGAAGTGTCCAGGGAGTTGTGGTCCATGCCGCAAGATAAGTGTTAGAATCCTCTTTGGTTCTAAAAAGAATTGTTACTGCTGGATCCTGAATGTCCTGATAGTTTTGTCCTGCTTCAAAGTTAGAGAGTGCTGTTTGAAGAGCAGGTGAGTAGGGAACAATTTTATTACCCTGATAAATAAGACCCTTATCCCAAATGGATTTAAAAACCCACCAGGTTGATTCCATGAAATTTAAGTCCATGGTTTTATAATCATTTTTAAAATCCACCCAACGGCCCAGTCGACTAATCGTCCTCTCCCACTCATTGACATAACGGTCAACGATCCCTCGGCATTCATCGTTATATTTTTTCACTCCATACTGGGCCACGAAGTCACTGGCAGACATTTGAAATTTTTTATCGATTTCCTGTTCTATAGGTAATCCGTGACAGTCCCACCCGAATCTGCGGTCCACGTAGTATCCTTTCATCGTAAAGTAACGGGGAACAATATCTTTAAGTGTTGATGCGACAATGTGACCATGGTGGGGAAGTCCTGTGGCAAAAGGAGGACCATCGTAGAAGATATAGTTCTTGCCATTTTTTGTTTTCTGAAGGGATTTTTTGAAAATTTCACGTTCCTGCCAGAATTTAAGTATTTTTTTTTCGGTTTCTGAAAAAGAAAAACTTTCTACTTGTGGGGTGGCTTCGCGGTCCATAGGGTGGTCTCCAGAACAAAAAAGGTAAAAATGAACTATTAACTTAACAGAAAGGCCCCTTTTCGTAAATTTTCTCGAACGTTTTCCGAGGAGAAAAGCATAGGAAAAAGTTATGTTGAAACTGATTTGGTCTACTTTTGCCATGAGTCTAATCTTACTCCTCATCCCTCTTAGAGAGGGGAAGGCTCAGACTGAGGCGATTGATGATTTTCTTGGATTAGAAAGTGAAATTCTTCCCGAATTTACTGGGCCCCAGCGTTTTACGAAGCCAGATTTACACCAGGAGAAGGACTGGAAGTTAACCACCGAGGAGGTCATCAAAGACTCCAAGGAGCCTCATTGGGGACAGGGTCATTCCATCATCCCTTGGTCTGAGATCGATCCAGAGGAGTGGCTCTCTATTAACACCTGGATCGCTGAAAGGGACACAAAAGACACTCAACCAAACTGGAAGTTAAACCAAAGACACATGCTCCACAGGGAGCTTGCTGGTAAAGTCCTTCAGTGCAAAGGGGTCTGTTTCATTTACAGGGGAGATCAGAAAGTGGCTTCTCAGCACCTCTCCAGGATCCATGAGGGAGATGAATTTCATGCAGAAGAAAACACTGTGGCCTGGATTTTTTTAATTGACGGAACTCTGGTCAGGATTTCTCCGGAAACTTCTGTGACTTTTCACGAGATCAATCTCTCCCTTAAGGAGACATTTTTTCATTTGAGACTTAATTATGGACACATTTTTTGGCATGCCCGCTCCTCTCAGGAGAGGAAATTAGATGATTTACCAGAGACAGACTCAATGAGTCTACCCCTCATGGTGACGGAGGCAAATCAGGAATTTTATGAAAGACAATTGTTTAAAAATGAATCTGATAAATTGAGGCTTCAATCAGTCCTAAATCTCAATGATCCTGGAGTTCAAAAGCAATTTGAAAAATTAAATGAGTTAATTCATGAAAATAATCCTCAACTTAAGATCGGTACTAAAGTTTTGGTGGTTACGCCAAATTTAAATATTATTTCAAAAAATCAAAGTTTTGATCTGGTCTACTTATTATCTGGAAAATCTTATTTTAAAAAAAGAACAACCGAGGAAGATAAATTCACTCTTTCCTTAAGAGGTTATGCCTCTTTTGAAGTGTTCGATATCCTAGATAGTGAGTGGTATGAAGTAGGTGTAGATGGCAGAAGTTATCAAAAGCTTGATGATCCACCCTCTTCACTCCAGATCCTGGAGCTTTTGACCAAAAGAATAAAATCTCTAGAGCTTGCCAGAGAGATTTGGATAAAAAATTTCTCTGTTCCTCTTTACTCAAATCTTTCAAAGCCGGAAATCCTCGCTGGCCATTATGGATTGAGCTTATGGGGAGAAGAACTGGAGGCGAGGTATAAATTCCTGGAAGAATATACCCGAAGAGTGGAAACAACTCATTTGCGCTCCATTGAAAACCTTTTTGCAAAAAAGGGAATGGAGAAAGCTCAGGTAGAAGATGAACTCTCTGAAAAACTCTACCAATACAGCCTAAAACACTATCTTTTAGGACTTAAAACCCGTTATGATAAGGAAAAAATTAAAGTCAAAGAAATGAATGACCTCCAATTTTATGTTTGGACTCTAAGAAATGGAAAATTATAAATTAAACTTTGTTCTTGCCTCTGCTTCACCCCGAAGAAAAGAGCTCATCAGTTACTTAAAGATTCCCTTCGAAATTATTGCACTCAACATTCCTGAAGAGTCAGGTGCTAAAGATCCAGTTTCTTATGCGGAGGAGATTGCCTGTTTAAAGGTTGAAGCTGTTCAACATAAACTTTCCTCCGAAAGACCAGGGGGGCATTTTTATCTGGTCTCAGCTGATACTATTGTTTGTCTTCACGGAAAAATTTTTGGCAAACCCAAAAACAGAGAAGAAGCGAGATTTTTTTTAAATGAACTTTCGGGAAAAACTCATTCTGTCTACACTGCTGTGGCCTTAAGGTTGATGGTTGACGGTAAAATTTATGGTAAATCTTTTGTAGAGGAATCAAGGGTAACTTTTAATCCCATAAGTCACACATTAATGGAGAGGTATCTTGATACAGGAGACTCCCTCGATAAGGCCGGGGCCTATGGTATTCAAGGCCCTTCTTTAACCTTTGTGTCTAAAGTTGAAGGTGATTATGCCAACGTGGTTGGATTCCCCTTGAGCCGGTTTGTTATTGAGTCTGGTTTGTTTTTTCATTCAATTTTTTCACATGAGGGATTATGGCAAGATTATTTTTAATTTTCGTTTTGTTTTGTGGCATGAAGGTTCATGCTGATATCTTTGATTTTGTTTCCGGTTCTGAGGGAAATGACCCAAGGATTGAAACGTTACTGACTAAACTCAAAAGTCTTGAAATAAAAGATGGTCCGGGTTTTGAAGAGAGTTTTAATCAGCTGGTTAAGGGAATTGAAAATGCCGTGGAGGATGAAAAACTTTTTTGCTCAGGAGAGTCTACAAATAGTGAGGGTAAAACATTACCTATTGCTCAAAAACCCTACTGCATGAGGGAGTTAAAGAAAAAATACATTGAGGCGACCAAAGTTATCTTCGAAATAAAGAAGAAGTATCTTATTTTCATCCATCAGAAGCAGCTTCAAAAATTAAATGAAATTCAAACTAAAATGCAAACTGATATAGACAAAAGTTTTTAACCTCTTAAGGAATTCTCCTCTCCTTGAGGGGAATCAGATTTAGGAGAAAAACTGGCCACAGCAGTTTTTGGCTTAAAGCTTCTTAAGGACACCATGGACCTCATGGGTCTTAGACTTTTTTGCCTGATTTTTGAGTTCACTTTTTCAGGACAGGCATTCTTAGAATCAAATGTTTCTTTCATTTTCATATAAAACCTCAGGGTTACTTGTCATTTTTTTGCCAAGCCCCTGGTTTTTTATGAAAACGTTGGGACTAGACGAAACGCTTCGGGTTTTTCTTTCCCAATACGTATCTCCTGTTAGGGATAGCTTCACTTGTCGGCACAGCTCTTTCTAAACTTGAGTGTCCCGTTTGTGTTGCCATTAATGTGGATTATTGTATCACCAAAGAGCAACTTTCAGAAAAAAGAGGGAAATTTTTCCTTTTTGTAAATTTCATAGGCATAACCTACTCATTTAGTTAAACTATCTGGTATGTAATTTTAATAAGTTAGGTGTAGCATGGTTGTTTTCTTTTTACCATTTTTATTAATGATCACAAGCTGCTCACTTCAAAAGTTGGCACTAAGATCTTCCACTCCCATTTTTGAAAAATCCGCTAATGGTATTATGGGTGAGGGGAATTGGGATTTTTTTAAGGATTCTTCACCCGGTAATTTAAAGTTTATGGAACTTTTGTGGGAGCAGGATCAGGCGAATATCCAATTGTTGCCGGTTCTTTCGAAAAGCTACGCTGGATATTCTTTTGGGGTGGCAGAAACTTTGTTCCTTGAGGATGAATTAAACAACGTGGATGACTCTTTCTGGAGAAAACAGGCCATCACATTTTACACCCGTGCCTTGGACTATGGTCTTATTTATCTCGAGCATAAAAATCTCACGAGAAAAGATTTATTAAATCATGATGAAGAAGTCTTAAAGAGAAAGCTTCAAGGTATGCAGAAGGAAGATGCATCGGCCCTCCTTTATATGGCCCAGTCCTGGGGCAGTTTAATCAATTTACAAAAAGATAATGTGGCCCTTATTTCTCATGTTCCAAAAGTTAAACTTATTTTTGATCGAGTCTGTGAACTCCAGCCGGATATAGATGCAAATGCGTGTGATCTTTTTTATGCCCAATATGAATCTTCCAGACCCAAAATGCTTGGAGGAGATCCTCAAAAGGGAGAGAAGCTCTTTCTTGAGGCCATCAAAAAGCATCCAGAAAATTTACTTCTTCGCGTGAATTATATTCAGTATGTGATCCTTCCTCACATGGATGCAGAAAAGTATGAAAAAGAGGCTGTTTCTCTCAGGCAGGAATTCGAACGAACCGATAACCTCAATCGGGACAACCTTGAAGATGTGTCTCCCTACAAAAATCACAAAGGACTTAATCTTTTTAATTCCATTGCCAAAAAGCGATTTTCTATAATAGAAAAATTAAAGAATAAAATTTTTTAAAAGGTTGTTATGAGATTTTTTCTCCTCTTAAGTCTTGTCTTTTCTCTCAACATACATGCTGGACAGCAGGTTAAGCTTGCAGTGTTGGTTCCAGAAGGAACCACCTGGGGAAAAAGTTTAAAAAATTTAACTAAAGAAGTGGAGTCCGTCACTGGTGGTGAGGTGAGTTTCAAAGTTTACTATGGAGGAGTCTCGGGTGATGAAGCCGATGTCCTGAGAAAAATTCGTATAGGCCAGTTACATGGTGGAATTTTCACTGGTAAAACACTTGGTGAAATTTACGGAGATGTCCGATCCATGGAGATCCCCTTTACTTTCTATGGCCGTCATGACAAGGCCTCGGCCACTTTAACGAAATTAACTCCTTATTTTGACCAGGGATTACGTGCAAAAGGATTTATGAATCTCGGGTTCTATGAGATTGGCCAGGTTTATGTCGTCACCACTAAAAAAGTCTCAACACTTAATGAATTAAAGGGAATTAAAATATGGTCTTGGGAAGGGGATCCTCTGGTGGGGGCCCTCCTGGAGTCATTACAGTTGGTCAGTGTTCCCCTGGCCCTTCCCGACGTCCTCTCCTCTTTATCAACAGGAATCATTAATGGGGCCTATGCTCCGCCTTTGGGTATTCTTGCTCTCCAGTGGCACACGAAAGTTAAGTATCTGGTCGATTTTCCAACAGCGTTTTCTATTGGAGCGCTCTTAATTTCTGATAAAGCATGGTCAAAAATAAAACCTGAACATCAGCAAAAAATCATCCTGGCCTCTAAAAAATATGTGACAGAGGCGAATCAAAAATCTGTGGCCGAAAGTGAAGCCGCGAAGATTTTATTGAAAAAATCCGGCATAGAATTTGTCTCCTTTCCAGAAGAAGATTACAAAGCGGCTGCCTCAGTCCGCACTCAGGTCATCAATAAATTAAAAGATAAGTACATCTCTTCTAAAATCATTGAGTCTCTGAATAAAGAGGCACGATAGATGGAAAAATATCTTCAGCTGTTTGATGATTTTCTTGAAAAATTAAGCCGCTGGGGATTAATACTAAGTCTTTTTTTAATTTTGGGGTTAGCGGTGTTTTCTATAGTGATGAGATGGCTTAGCATGTCTCTTCTTTGGATTGAACCTCTCATCCGGCATATCGTGTTTTTATCAGCATTTTTGGGAGGATCACTGGCCACCAAAAAAGGGGCACACATTAAGGTGGATTTACTCACCCACATGATTGGACGCTCATCCTCTGAGGTTTTGCATTGGTTACACAGAAATCTTATTGGTCTTTTTTGTTGCCTCACTTGTTTTTTTTTAACACTTTCATCCTGGGATTTTTATCAGGTTGAAAAGGAATTTGGATCAACAGCTTTTTTGAATATCCACTCATCTTATTTAGTCCTCATCATACCTTTGGGTATGGGTCTTATTTTCTTTAGATTCTTCAACCTACTTCTTCTTGGTCTCAAAAAGGGGAGAAGTGCATGAGTTCTCTCTTTTATGCTGTGATATTTCTCATGGCCATTTTCGGGGCCCCTATTTTTTCTGTGATGGCCTCCCTGGCCCTGACCGCGTTTTACTTTAGTGGCGTTGAACTCTCTGCAGTCTCTGTTGAAATTTACCGGATGGCCTCTGCTCCCACCATTTTAACGATCCCTCTCTTCACTTTTGCCGGCTACGTTTTGGCAGAATCCAAGGCCCCTGTGCGGCTTCTTCGTTTATCTGGCGCCCTTCTGGGCTGGATGCCAGGAGGAGTTGCCATCGTGACACTTTTTATTTGCGCTTTTTTTACTGCCTTCACCGGGGCTTCGGGAGTCACCATCATTGCTCTCGGAGGACTTCTCTATCCTATTCTTACCCAGGAAGGTTATTCAGAAAAATTTTCCCTTGGCCTTATAACCACTTGTGGATCCTTAGGACTTTTGTTTCCTCCAAGCCTTCCGATTATCTTGTATGGAATTATTGCCAAAGTTGACATCGATCAGCTCTTCCTGGCGGGCCTTATCCCAGGTCTGGTGCTAATGATCATCCTGGGGGCCTACTCCCTCTATCACGGGCGGAAGATAACGGTTTCAAGGTATAAGTTTTCTTTTTCCGAGTTAAGGTCCTCCTTGTGGGGGGCCCGCTACGAGGTACCACTGCCCATTTTTGTTCTGGTGGGGATTTATGGAGGTTATGTCACAGCAACGGAGGCTTCTGCTTTATCGGCTTTTTATGTCCTCGTGGTGAACTGTTTTGTGACGAAGGATTTATCTCTCACGAGAGATCTTCCCAAAGTTATCGTTGAATCTTTGACCTTAGTGGGGGCCATTTTACTGATCCTTTGTTGCGCCCTTGGGCTTACAAATTATTTGGTTGATGAAGAAATTCCCATGAAAATCCTGGGACTCATGGAAAGTTTGATCACCAACAAATATCTTTTTTTATTTGTGCTGAATGTTTTCCTTTTGATTGTTGGGTGTCTCATGGATATTTTTAGCGCCATTATTGTGGTGGTTCCATTGATCTTACCAATGGCCGAAAAATTTGGCGTGGATCCACTTCATCTGGCGATTATTTTTTTGACTAATCTTGAAATCGGCTACATCACGCCACCAGTGGGTATCAATTTATTCATCAGCTCTTTTCGCTTTAACCGATCAGTCATGGAATTGTATAAAATCAGCATCCCTTACTTAATTCTTATGGCCCTGGCCCTGATTCTTATCACTTATATTCCCTGGCTGACTCTGGTGTGGTTTTAAGCTTCATACCACTCAACTTTTATCACATGGGTTCCACTCTTGACCGCAGCTTCAAGACCCACAGCTGAATCTTCAAAGATAACGACTTCATTTTTTTCATGACCAGAGAGTTCCAAGGCCTTTACATAAGGCCAGGGGTCCGGCTTGTGTTTAAGACAATCATCTCTAGTGAGGATCAGATCAAAATAATGTTTAAGATTTGTCACTTTCAAAAGTTCTTCAGTGACAAGTTTTTCACTGGAAGTCACGAGTCCCATGAAGATATTCTCTTTTAAGGCCTCTTTTAAAAACTCATGAACATGAGATGAGAAAAAAGATTCCAGTGATTTTGAAGGAAGTAATTGCATGAAGTTATTATTTTTTTCCTGGATAAAGTGGGTACTATCCCAATGTTTGGGAATTCCTTCCCAATCTTTAATGATATCAAATAAAAAGTGGTCCGCTTTTCCTACCATCAATGGATAGAGATCCTTTTGTGAGAGGGGAGGGATGATTTGATACTTTTTTGCCATCATAAACAGGGCCTCTGCATGGAGACTTTCTGTATTAAATAAAGTCCCGTCCATATCAAAAAGAAAGGCCTTTACCTCCGGTAGATCTTTTCTGAGGTCAAAAAGGGTTGGAACTTTGGCCAAGGGGATGAATTTATTTTGCATGAGGAAAGTGTACCTTTGATGCATAGTGTATGCAATGGCCAAAGAGCTAGCTTTAAGGTACTAATCACAGTCTCAAAAAATTTCGTCAGCGAAAGGTAATTTCATGTCTCATCCAGAGTTAAAAAAAGATCTTCTTAGCCAGCTTCTCTATGAGGCCCAGTCCTACAGAAAATTTGAAGACATTGAAAAACTTGTTGATTCTGGAATGGATCTTTCTATGGTGCCCATCCAGCCTTTGTACGTATCCTTGCAAACGACGAGCAGTGACCAAATTGCTCACATCCTGCCAAAGCTTTCACCGGATCAGCGTCAGGCCTTAAGAGACATAGACCTGTGGCAAAAAGATACAATTGATCCTGAAGCGGCCCTCAGATGGGTAGATATTTATGCAAAATGCCCGGATGATAAGATCATCCTTGAATATGTAAGGAGTGAAGACTTTTTAATCGCCTTGAAAAACCAATTCACAATCCAGACATTTGACGTTGAAGATCCTGAATATCCAGATGGAGATAATTACTTTCTTACGGAAGATAATTTACTTCTGATCGAGTACCCAGAAAATTTTAAAATGGTTCAGGAACTTAAGGAAATGATCAGACGCTTGTATGCTCAGGATGGGGTTGAGAATGCCTATGCATTTCTTTTTAAGATGGTTGTTGATTCCTATCAACTGATGGAAGAAGAGGCCTATGAAGAAAAAAAGGAGAGGCTAAGAGACTACGGTTTTATAGATTATTTTGATGCCCTAGAGCATAGCACTCCCTTCCTGCGGAAAACTGAGATTGATCATTTCATAAAGCACAAAAAAAGTTTGACCCCAGAGATTGACCCCCTTTCAGCAAATCAAGTCCTTCATTCCAGTTCCTTGGTTCCCTACCAGGCGGGAATGGATCAATTGAAAGTTGCCCTGGAAAAAGTTACTGATGAAAAACGTCAAAAATTTCTTCATTTTAGTTTCGTTCGTCTGGTAAATGCTCAAATGACCTTGGGAGATGCTCTTAAAAATGGAACTCTTGCTATGGGGAGAGTTGGTCAAAAAACCAAGCAGAGGCTTGAGTTAGGTCTGGATTATATCCTGGGTTCACTTAGTAAAGAGGATGGGGATAAGGTTTTCTACGTTTATGATTTTTTTGACCTCTTTAAGGTTGGCCATAGTCTAATTGAAATTACCAAAAAAAATATCCATAAATCCTTATCTCAAACGGCTTTTGAAAAGGATGACTTTTCCTACTTCTTAGGAATGTACTGGAACAGTTTTTTGGAAAACTCGGAAGAGGATGTCGCGAGATATAAGTTTGATGGCAGTTCTAAACCACTAGAAATTAATAGCCTTCATGCCTTTAAAATTTGGAATGAGGCCACGGAAACTTTTGTGAAATCCTTACCCTTTATTCAAACTTTTTTTAGAAGTCTTGAGAAACTAAAAACTAACGGACATTTGAATGATCAATT
>CANHIY010000096.1 GCA_947461175.1 Bacteriovoracaceae bacterium | reverse complement strand
CTATCCACCCAGTCAGCATGGGCGACGGTTAAGAAGTCTTGAGTATAATCAATGTCATCAGGATCATTTCCGCCGGTACAGCGGCAGTCACAAACTTCTCCCTCCTGACAGAGGGTTGGGTCACAGGTCTTTTGTGTTTCCCGGTCGTAGCAGATTTCATTTGAGTGGGAAACGTGCTTTATACCTGCATCACAGGGATAGATGGAGGGGCCAGAACTGTTCACGTTAAAAGTAAAATCAAGTTCAACTGCAAAGACTGACTGGGACAGAAGAGCAAGAAGCAGTAAAAAGTTTCTCATAGTTTCTCCTTTCATGGTTATTGGCCAGCAACACATCCTGAGGCCTGTTTCATAATTGTTGAGTAAAACATAATCATTGCCTCATCTGAGGGAGTGAAGCCTCTTCTTGTTCCTCCTTCCTCCGTCATGAGACCATACATGTAGCGGTTAAGGGCGATATAGAGGGGCCTTGGTACTTTAACAACTTGTGTACACTTTGCTCTGTTGTACCTGAGAGTCAGACCATAAAAAGGCCCCGAGGGAAAAACACTTCCTCCGGACCCAGGAAGAATCACGGTGGTTCCACCGCCTCCGCTGTTAAATCCACCCATTAGATAGCCGTCTCCAAAATTAAACTGGGCAGTAAAGCGGTTATCACGGGAGGTTACGGCGGAAAGTGTACAGAGACCTTCTTTGGTGCAGGCAAATTCCATATCTTTTTTAATGGAAAGAATAATCGATTCATTATCAAAGCGCTCATATTCAAATTCACTGGAGCCGGTTCCAAAACGCTCCTCATAATCATCGTATTTTTTTTCTTCAGTTGGAGTTGATTGATCTGTTTGTCCCAAAGCGGAATTAAGGATCAATAAAGATAACAAACATAACTTCACTAAATTCATGGCGGCCCCTTTTTGGGCAAAAAGAGAAAAATAAAATTATGAAATTTATAAAGACTATTTGTGAGGAATAAAAGTATTAAGTCCAAAACAGCAATAAATTATTGTTGGCAAAAGGATGATGAAATTTTTTAAAAAGGTAGAGCGATGAAGTTTTTGATTCTCTTTCTCTTGTTGTCTACGGCCAACGCTTCAGAATGGAAAAGGTTCGGGAAAAATTTCAATTATTTAGGAGGAGAAATAACCTATTTAAACCGCGCGGCCTGTGCAGAGAGAGGAAAATTTCCCACTCAAAGTGTATTTTTAATTGTGGATAATGTTAACTTTGCTAAGGCTGCCTACCGCTTAAGTAAGATAAAAAATTTAGATCCTGTGACCACCACAAATTTTGCCATAGAAAAATTTCGCTACACTTTAACCTCTTTAATTGGTCTCATCTCTTCGCGTCTTCTTTCAAATGATCTCCCCTTTGTTGAGGACCATCTCCTTGGGTATGAGTACCTCAAGACGAATTGGGAAAGAAGCTCTGGTGAAAAACCATTAATAAAATCTCAGTGCAAAATGGTAAGAAAACTATCCACTCTTTTTTCTCATTTAAACGTCTCCAAACCAGATCATGAGCTTTTTGAAAAAATGGCAAAGGACATGGAAAATCTTGAGGAAACTTACACAGACTGTGAGAACTTTGAAGTAAATGAATCCCCAGAAACAGCTTTTTATCAGTTTGATTTATTAGTGGATAGAAATTTTAAAAAATATGGTTTTAAGTTTTGGTACTCATTAAAGATTTACCTTTCCTGGGCCTTCCGTTATTCCCCAGAAGTTGTGAGATTGTCTGCACCATTTGATCAGCTCATAAGAAGTGTGAATCTAGAAGAAATGATTTTATTTTTTTCTAATGGTTGTGAATCAATTGTTCCGAGTGAGTGTTCTGACTTTGATTTAAATCTTAATAACTTAAAAACCTTAACCAAGTATTCAAAAGATTTGAATCTTTCTCAAACTGATTTTTTACGTCCAACTCCAGAATCTCCTGTTTCTTACTTATTGTCTCAACCCCTTCCCCTCATGGAGGATGATCTGTTAAATCTAAAGGAGACTCCCACAACGAAAATCTGGGTAGAAAATTTTAGAGAGAATTTTCTCAAAGTAAGGGGACAACAAAAGATGAGACTTTCTAGGGCCTTTTCGAATTTGTCTTTAATCACTCGTTTTATTTCAGAGGATCTCTTTATGAGAAAAATTCATAAAGAACTTGTGGAGGGTCATTATACAGCACAGGAAGTGTATTACATGTGTTCTGAATTTGGTGTTTCTTCAAAAAATCATTTATCTCATCTTCGAATTGATTTAAATCAACTAAAAGAAAATCTTTCCATAAAAGAAGCTTTTCATGAGATGTTTGAAACTGATTATGAAAGTATCTTTGGACTCTTTCAAAACTTAAAAGGATCCATTAAGGCATTCTGCACTGATCTTCAGAACCAACAATTCTGGAAAGATGTTGAGGTTAAAAAAGAGGGGTTTTCTTCATGGTACAAGGATTTTATTTATGAGGAAGAAAAAATATCCTTTGATTATGCCTTAACAACCCAGACCCAAACTCCTAAACCCTTTTTAAAAGTTTTAAATGGTGAAGTGATTTGCTACAACGGAGTCCATTGCGCCAGAGTCCTTCTTGATTCCATCATGACTTTGTCGGCGATTTCAAAATCCCTTTCCGCTGTCTATACCCAGAGTGATATCATTTCCTCAAATATGGCAAACCCCTATGCCTCTTCCATGGCCTGTGGGAATTATGATCCATGGGCAAAAAAGAATAAAATCATTTTTGATTTTTTTCATGACCTCACCCAGGCAGGTATGGCGGGGCTCTTACCCACACCCGTTTATGTTTCTGCTGACCTTCAGGATAAAAAGGTAACTTCATTTACTTCTTTAATGAGAGAGGGAAAAGTTTTTTACGACCCCCAGTTTGATCCAAAGAAATTAAAACTCTCCCTCATGACTGATCTTGGGCCACTGATTGGAGTGCCCTGTGCAATTTCTGTTTCAGGTACGAAGCTTAATCCCCATGAATATTATACCTTCGATGGAATAAGCTTAAGTGGATGTCGTGAAAGTTCTAAAATTGATCTGGACGTTTCCGAGGATGATCTTCAGAAGAAAACTCCAAAATACAATAAGTCCTGTCTTAGTTGTGCCCTTAACCTTCGGACACTCTCCTCTGTTCTAGGGGCACCACCAATCCTTCGGTCAAGTGCTTTTCTTGTGAAAGGAGTTGTCCGCCTGATACAAAATCTTAAAGACAAGAATGACCTTTTTAAAAGCTGGAAGGTCTCTCCTCAAAAACTCCTTTTAAGTTTTCGTTACCATGGCGGTATTTCACCAAAGTGTGCAAAGCTTCTTTTAAAAGGGGAGAGCTGTATACCCAAAAAATGTGAATCTAGGATGCTCGAGGAGTTGACTAAAAAATTTAAAGTTAGTCCAGTTAGTTCTGATTTTTCCTGTTTAGATAAAACGGGATATGTCGTGGTGAAAGAGTGTCCTGAACCTCTGGAGGTTATCTTTCATCAAGATTTAAAAATTTCTTCTTCCTGTCTTCTTTCAGAAAGGTAAATATGAAGCTTATCATTTTTTTTATGACGTTTATTTTCTCTCACAAACTCTTCTCTCAAACACTGGATATTCACTGGAGTGATCAGTTTCAAAAAGAAATTTTTTTTCATTGCCGTAATGATGATAATCTCTGTGAGATGTTATGCAAGGATCAGAGCTTTTGTGGATTTCAAGAGGGTATTTGTAAAAACTGCATTGGGACAGGTCTTAAAATGAATCATATTTTAAGTGAACTGGGAAAAACCATTAAAAATACTCAACAAGTTTTTTCAGATACCGAGTTAAAAGAGTTTCTTCTTTCAGGAAACTTCTCCACCCTAGGGTACCGGGATGTTTTTAATGTGATCGATACCTTTGAATCCCTTAGAGTCTTAAAGAAATTTGAATCCCTTTGCCCAGAGGGAAGTCAAAATCAAATTGTTTTTTTAAAACTTCGTCCTCTCATAAGAGATGTTCAAGGGGCCCCCATGGTTTTCTGTGAACTTTCAGAGAATAGTCTTTTTTTTCATCTTTCTCAGGATCCTGTTGTTGAAGTTTATGAAAAGAATTATTCTAATAGCGATAGTCATTTAAAGTAACTTTAATCTGGATTTGCATGACACCCGCGGAAAAAACCAAGGCCTTTCTTGAGATCTCTTCCCAGTTTAAACTTGGTCACTTGGTCACTGAAAGTTTTCACCCCCTGACCCAGGATCTTTCACACCTTGTGAAAACAAACCTCCCAGCGGCATTTAAACTTCTTCAGGACGTTGATCAGAGGGCCCTTCACATCCTCTCCACAAAAAAGGATCTCATCTGGGAACTCTCCCAATCCATTCAAGAAACACTTCAATCAGGACATAAAATATTTATGTGTGGCTGTGGGGCCACGGGACGGCTCTCCCTGGTGCTTGAAACTTTGTTTCGACAAAAATATCCTGAAAAAGATCTCGTTTTTTCTTTTATGGCCGGAGGGGATTACGCTCTTATTAAATCGGTTGAGAGTTTTGAAGACAACACCCACTTTGGTGAACGTCAGCTCATAGAAATGGGTTTCGGCCCCCAGGATCTTTTGCTGGCCTCCACGGAAGGTGGAGAAACACCCTTTGTCATAGGAGCGGTTCAAAAAGCTTCTCTTATTTCCCATAGAAATCCTTATTTTCTTTACTGTAACCCTGATGAGGTTTTGGCCTCTATAAAAAGATCCAAGAACGTGATTGATGACCCTAAGGTTAAAAAAATTAACCTCACCATTGGGCCCATGGCCATCTCTGGCTCAACCCGGATGCAGGCCTCAACAGTTCTTATGCTCTCCATTGGAGTGGCACTTTTGTATGACCACACCTCTTTTGAGGAATTCAGCTCTTTCTATGAAAACTTTCTTCATGACTTAACTCTTACAAGTTACGAAGACCTCACCCCCTTTACCCTCATGGAGGGAAAACTCTACGAAGAGGGGATTTTTGTTAACTACCTTACTGACTCTCATCTAGGGATCAGCATCTTAACCGACACCACAGAGCGCTCTCCGACTTTTTCTCTTGGTGGTTTTGAAAATTCTCTGGACCCAAATCCTCACCATGCTCTCTCTTATCTTTTTCTTAAGGACTCAAAGACTTCTCTCGATGCTTGGAACAAACTCCTATCCCGCTCCCCAAGACCTGTTGAGTGGCCAGAACTTCTGGGGAAAATTAATCACGATAGGCTTTTAGGATTTGATATCTCTCTATCTGGACTTAAAAAAAGAAGATTGAGTGTGAAGACACAAGATTTCTCGATTCTCTTTTTAGGAGAGAGGGTCAGTTTTGAGTGTGGTATAGAGAAGAAGTTTTTTCAGTGGGGAGAAGATCAGCTTTTTAATCACCTTATGATCAAAATGCTTCTCAACGCTCACTCCACACTTCTCATGGGGATGATGGGTCGTTATGAAGGAAACGTTATGACTTGGGTGAGGGCCTCAAATAATAAGCTCATCGACAGGGCCGCAAGGTATGTTTTACAAATCCTTAAACAAAAAAACAAAACACCTTCTTATGAAGAAGTGGTTCTAAAAATATTTGAAGAGATTGAAGGACTTCAGGATAATGAGCCCATTGTGTTGAAAGTGGTCAATGAGTTCTAGGATTTTTTATCCGTATCATCATCCTTACCGTCATCTTTTAAACTTTTCTTAAAGTTTTTCAGAGACTCCCCCAAAGAGGCACCCAGCTGAGGGATTTTTTTTCCACCAAAAAAAAGCAGCACGATTAAAAGTATGACTACCAGTTCACCCATTCCAAGACCCATTTTAAACCACCCTCTATTCAAAAAAAATGAAAGACCAAAAAATCCTATCAAAAACTCCTAGTAAAGGCGAGAAAGGTCCATGCCATACTTTCCTGGAGAGTAATTGGCCATGCGGATGGTTTTTAGTTCTTCGTATTTTTTTTGTCCATTAGACAGGGAGGCATAAGGGAAAATGGCAATCCCTCCCCGAGGAGTAAAGTCTCCCATGACTTCTAGGTATTTTGGTTTCATGAGTTTAAAAAGATCTCCACAGATTTTTTGAATACAGTCCTCGTGAAAGTCCCCATGGTTTCTAAAGCTAAAGAGATAAATCTTTAAGGACTTGGACTCAACCATTTCTTTGTCAGCAATGTAGTTAATAAAAATTTTGGCAAAATCCGGCTGTCCAGTTTTAGGACAAAGGGAGGTGAATTCGGTGCAGATGAAACTTGTCCAAGCGTCGTGGCCAGGATTTTTATTGGGAAATTTTTCCAGAGTTTGGGGAGAATATGTTTCAGGATAGTTGGTTTTTGTATTGCCCAAAAGTGTCACAGTTCCAAGGTCCTTGTCCTGTCTACCTTCCGTCTTAGCTTTTTTTGCCATTGGGCACTCCTCTCATACTTTTGATTCTAGTCATTTAGGCCCATTTATGACAAAAAGAAGGTAATCTTTCAACACAAAGAAGCATATGGCAGAAAAAATTAAAGTTATCCTAGGTCAATTAGGTTCTCCTCAAAGCACAAAGGTCTCAGATGTACGTAAGTACCTGAAAGAATTTTTAGGGGACCCTAGGGTGGTGGATATTAACCCTATTCTTTGGAAGATTATCTTAAACCTCTTCGTTCTGCCCTTTAGACCCAAGCGCTCGGCCGAGGCCTACTCCCGGATTTATGAAAAAGAGGGCTTTCCTCTGGTGACCAACACCAAAAAAGTGGCCGATGCCTTAAGACCCAAACTTGATCCCAATTTAGAGTTAAACCACATTTTTCTTCTCTCAAACCCCAGGGCCGGTGAGGTTCTAGACGCGTGGGAAAAAGAAGATGTCTACACTCGTGCCCAAAGAGTGCTGGTTCTCCCTCAGTTTCCCCAGTATTCTGAAAGCACCATTGCTTCTGTGGTTGATGCCCTTGGTGGTGAGTTTAAGGGCAGGGTTAATCTTCCCACCTTCACTGTTGTAAACTCCTATCACCGCTCAAAGGCCTTTATTGACCACTCGGTGAGAAAAATTCAAGAATCCCTTAAAAATCATCCGGACATGAATGAGATCGTGATCTCTTTCCATGGAATTCCCTTAAGAAGAGTTTTAGAGAAAAAAGACCTCTATCTTCTTCATTGTCTCGAAACCTTTGAACTTATTAAAGAAAAGCTTCGTCCTTCCATTCCCATCACCATGACCTTCCAGTCCCGATTTGGTTCTGAGGTTTGGCTCGGTCCTTACACGGATGAAATGGTGATGAAAAAAGTAGAAGGGGGAGTTAAAAAAATCGGGGTTTATTGCCCGAGTTTTGTGGTGGATTGCCTTGAAACCACGGATGAAATTGGAAATGAACTTGGTCATGAAGTTAAAGAGGCCCAAGGGGAGCTTGTACACATCCCTTGTGTGAACTCTGACCCAGAGTGGATTCATGACTATGCTCATTTTATTAATATTTACGCAAACGGCTCTGAGGCCCAGAGGCAGGAGCTTTTTTATTCCATTAACGCCCAAGAAAGGTACCTAGAAGTGATAAAAGAACAACATGAGCATGCGCCAGCAAAACTTCCGGAAGAATCTAAAAAAATCCTTAAACTCATGTTTCTCACCATGTTTTTGGACCTCATCGGTTTCTCCATCATCTTCCCCATGTTCCCGGCCATGGCCAAGTACTACCTTGAGGTGGATAAAGATAATTTCTTCCTCTCCGGCATGATGAACCTGATCTCAAATATTCAATCCATCTCCCTTGGTACCGATGGCACCCCAAACATGAGTACCATCGTTTTATTTGGAGGCCTTTTAGGGGCCCTATACTCTCTTCTTCAGTTTATTGGGGCACCAGTCTGGGGATCCATCTCCGATAGAGTGGGAAGAAGACCGGTTCTTCTTATTTCCGTCTTTGGGCTTTTTATAAGTTATGTGATCTGGATTTTTTCTGGCTCCTTTACACTTCTCATTACCGCAAGGCTCATCGGTGGGCTCATGTCTGGAAACCTCTCCATCGCCTCAGCTGTGGTGAGTGATATTACAGATGAAAAAAACCGCTCAAAGGGCATGGCCGTTATCGGGATTGCCTTTGCCTTGGGGTTTGTATTTGGGCCGGCCCTAGGGGGAATCCTCTCTATGGTTAATCCTTTAAACTACGCAGAGAATCTTTCAGAGCTTGGGGTTAATCCTTTTTCCACTCCTGCAGCTGTGGCGGCAGTTTTAAGTTTTGTGAATTTTATCACCATCTGGAAATTTTTCCCGGAGACCTTAAAACCTGGGGTAAAGGCCCATGTGGAGCGGAGTATGAACCCCTTAAAGCTCCTGAAACCCCTTCCCTTTCAGGGAGTGAATCTCACGAATTTTTCTTATTTTCTTTTTATCACCGCTTTTTCTGGAATGGAGTTTACTCTCACATTTCTTGCCGTAGAAAGACTTGGGTACTCATCCATGGATAATGCCTATATGTTCATCTTCATCGGCTTTATCCTCGGCATGGTTCAAGGTGGGTACGTGAGAAGAAAGGCCCACTCCGTGGGTGAGCGGAAAATGAGCTTTCAGGGTCTTGTGACCATTATACCAGGGCTTTTGATCCTCGCTTTTGCTAACGCTGGTTGGATGCTGTACTTTGGGTTATTTTTTCTTGCCGTGGGATCGGCCATGACTATCCCGTGTCTTACTTCTTTAGTTTCCCTCTATACCCCGGCCCACATGCAGGGTCAGAGTCTTGGGATTTTTAGGTCCCTTGGGTCCTTAGGGAGAGTCATTGGCCCCATTTATTCATCTCTAGTTTATTGGAAGTTTGGGTCCGTGAGTGCCTATATCGTTGGATCAGTGCTCATTATTTTTCCGGCCCTTCTGGTGAAGATGCTTCCACCTACTCCTTCAAAAGAAGGTTAATGATAATCATTAATCAATGGTTGGTTTCATTTTGTGATTAATGGCAAAAATCACCGCCTCTTTAAAGAGGCCCCAAAACTTATCTGATTCTTCGGGATTTGAGTTCGGAAGTTCTAGGGTATAGGTTGGGATGTGCTGGTCCTTTCCGGCCCAGTTACCAAGGCTTCCCGGAAAAATGGGGTAGTTTGAAACTTTGTACCCCGATGACTTATGGGACATCTGTTCAAGAAGTTCCTTCGCGGATTTCCCGGCCTCTGCTCTAAGGGAGGGGCCATCATAATCCAAGATCGTTAAAGGTGCATGAACAGAGATCACTTTATTGGGTTTGTAGCGCTTAATCAGGTTCATTTGAAAAATAGTTTCTGCCTCGGAGCCAGCTTTAGTCCCAGGAAATTTTCTTTTATCCTTTCGATACACCTGGGCCCATTTTTGATGGGCATGGGTTTTCCAGTCGGCGGTGGGAAAATTTCTATTCACATCCACCCCAGAGCCATTGGTTCTGGTGGGTTTTTTGATGAAAAAAGAATCAGGGGTGACCAAAGGGGCCACTACAATCATTTTATCAGAAAACTGATGGTGGGATTTTAACTCGTTCATAAGGTCCCAGCAAAACTTTACCGGTGTGATCTCATCACCATGAACTCCACACAAAACGAGGGTCGTGTTTTGGGCCCCGGGGGATTTTTCATCTCCAAAAGTGGTCCAGACTAAAGGAGTTCCCTTGGAGGATTTTCTTACATTCTCCCATTTAAACTGTTCACATTGAGGATGGCCCCATTTATATTCTTCAAACTTTTTGGAGAGTTCGTAGCAAAAACCCTGAAGATTTGGGGTGAGGGGGAAGGAGACTTCGCCCCATAGAGGTGCTGAGATCCCGAAAAATAAGACACTACGACTTAAAACTTTTAAAAGCATGGGAACATTTTAAATAAACTTTGGGAAACTGTCTTTATGAATAACATTTGTGTGGTGGCAAAAAATAAACAGACTTACTTTATAAAGAGGCTGACTGATGAACTCAAAGATAGGGTTGTGCTCTTTGACCCTTGGTCTGATTTTGAGATCCCAGAGACCCAACACTACCTTGTCCGCACCACTGGGGTTTATGGGAGTGAGCTTGACCTCATGATGATAAAAAACCTTCCCCAGGAGAAGCTTATTAATTCTTTGGAAGTGTTAAAGCTCTTCCGCACAAAGCCCTCCCAGTACTTATGGTTTGAACAAGAAGATGTTCCTATACTTCCTTGGCTACCCCTAAAAGGGACGGATCTCATGACCATCGAAAAATTTTTTCGCCTCTACCCCGAGGTCATTGTTAAACCCACCATTGGCCAGGGAGGATGGGGAGTAGAGGTTCTAAAGTGGAGTGATTTTAAGACCTGGAAAAAAAAGAAGGGCAAAGACGAAGACTATCTTCTTCAGCCTTTTTTAAGAGGGGCGAGGGAGTTTAGGTATTTTTTCATGAAGGGAGTGGCCCCCATCGTTTTAGAGCGCAAGGTGAAATCTGGAGTGACGGCTAACTTCACTCAACAGGGTATTGCTACCCTCTCAACCCTCCCTCATGACTATTCCCAGATCCTAGAGAAGTGTGTCCAAAGGTCCGGGGCCTTCTACGGTGCTATTGATCTTCTGGTTCAGGATGGACACCCCTATGTGCTGGAGATTAATTCTGTCCCAGGCATTGAGCAATTAGAAAAAGTTTCAGGAAGGGATGTGATCAAAGAGTTCGTTCATGGGTTGATGAATTGATTTTTTTCACGGCCCCGCTACTTTATTTTTAGGCCCAAGTTTTTTATTGGCGAAAAGTTTTCCTTTCAGAAAAATGAAATCACCTTCATGTGGAGTCATACTAAGAATGTTCTTTCGAGAACCACCTATTGGGACAGAATTGTCTAGGGGGGGTAGTTTTATGCTAACTCCCTAAATTCTCCTAGGAATATTTGAGTAAAAACAAAATTATACACATTATCAAATCTATATTTTTATTAATGTAAATATTGATTTCGCTCGGTGGATACAAGAGTAATGAAAGAACTGTGGATAAACCTCGTTGCTACCGTTGAAATCTTTGCCAGAGTTGAAAGTGAAATCGAATTAACAAATGGGCAATAGTAGCCTAAAGAAAACTAACAGATGAAAAAATAGAAAACACTCCTTTTCTTACAACGAAAGATGCAAAAGAAATCGGCATCATCCCAAGGATGCTTTCTTATTAAGCAACTACTGAAATATTTTCCATCAAAGGGAATAAGAGATGATAACCATCATCTTCAAATGAAATCACATCGTAATCAAAGGCCATAGATGGAGAGGATACATCTCTATTTCCTTTCTTTGATTTTATTAGGGTAATAAATCCGCTACTGTCAAGAGCGTTAATATCGGCTAGCACTGATGAATAATCTCTTCCTAGAAAACGAGCTAAATGATAAACGCTCTCAAATTCATGATGCTTAAGGTTTATAAGAATTTCTAACTTGTAAGATGATAGGAACTTACGAAAGGATTCTCGGGTTGCAAAATAAGCTACATTTTTTTTCTGAATATTTTTTTTGCCGGTTTTTATGGTTTGATGAATGTCATCTTTAATCGACGATAAAGCTTTTATTCGGCAGTGAAACACTTTATGTTTGTTCATTTTCTAACTCCTTAATCTTAGATAAAAAATATTTCAATGCATCTTCCCAGTTTGAAATGATTAACTCCTCTCTTCCTTCATCTTCTTTGTGTTCATGAAATCCAAAAGGTTCATGGTTATCAATTAAAATAACCAAACTATTTGTAGGAATATGAATCAAGCGAAATTTTGATTTAATTCCATCTGGAAATTTTTTTGATTT
>CANHIY010000095.1 GCA_947461175.1 Bacteriovoracaceae bacterium | reverse complement strand
TTACCAACCCTCGCGCCCAATTCCACTGCCTCTTTCTTAAATTCCTCTGAATACTTACGGTTGACTCTAGTAGCTCTTTGTTCCACGGTTTACTCCTTGTGGGTAGTTAAACCGCTTAAACGAATGTGTCCAGTAATTTTGGGGAACTTTAGTTCATTATTACTTATCGACTGGTTTCTAAAAATCTTTACCGAGCTATTTATTCAACTTCTTTCTTCGATGTGTATTGGGCCACGTAAGGATGAGAATTATTTTCTATTAGGTCTTAAATTCAAAGAGAAATCTCTTTTTGGATTCTTTCTATTGAGATCTCAAATTTTTCAGCAACTTTAGCAATTGTACCTCTCTGAGGCTTGTGTTCGCCCTTAAGGAGGATACTGACTCTCTGAGGGGTAAGCTCTAAAAACTCACCAATTGCTTCAAGGGTAGTAAGCTTTCTTTCATGAGAAATCTTATTTAAAAATTTGGCGAATTTTTGAGCAACTTCTTGTTTCGAACCTTTTTTTATGGATTCAATTTTATCAGTTCGGTTTGTTAAATCCCTTCTTTCCTTACTGAGAACTGGTTTTTTGATTGTTTCCCAGTAATGATTGATTAAATATAAAAACGAATCATCATCATGGTTTTTTGTCCAATTATCAAATTCTTCAAAAAGGATGTCATCAGAGTAAGCATTGTCGGCCGCAGTTGCGATAGCATCAATAGTAATTTTAGGAATTTTTTCTTCTTTCGAAGAAAAATATCTAAGGACCTCTCTGATGGTAGAAGTCTTTGAATCCAAAGCTTGATCCTTTAATTTTAAGACTCCCATATGGTCTCCACTAATAAATTTTCCAACTCACTATTTGATTTCTTCTGTACTCGTTCCACCTTGCCTTTCCGACAGTGGAGATATGAATCTTCCAAGCATCAGTTCCTGTTTTATTTCCGCAGGATAACTCTTGTTTTGATCGACAAGTGAGAGCAACTATCTCAGTGTCTCCGCTATCTTCTGTCTGTACTCCAAAACAAATACGAAATTTTATCTGTTGAGGAGGATCAAAATTAAACCTCAAGTAGTACAAATCCCCGTCATGTTTCACTATATCCGGAGGAACAGTTGTATCTCTTAAGCATCGAGGCCAGTTTTGCTGTAACTCCTGGGTCGCTTTGTAAATTTCCACGGCTTCTTCGTCGTCAAAATAAACATCCTTACGCCTGTGAAATTCTTTGTAGTACAGCTGGGTCAATTTAATGATGGTGGCCATGAACTACACCTCTATTATAGGTTAAATATCAACAAATATCAATAAAATTATTTAAAAATAATTAAAAAACAATAAAAAATACGTAAAAAAAGGAAGAGAGTTACAAAAGAGAAACTTGAAGCCAACATAATCAAGAAACATCCGAAGAACTTTTCCTCCTTCAACATGCTTCCATCCTGAATACTGTGGCAAAACATTTTCCATCATCAGATGAAAATTTTTCAGTTCTGCCATTATTTCTTGAAGCTCTGAACCGACACCGAAAAACTTGTTATTGATGAATAAATAAATGCGCTGGGGGAGAGGGTATTACGGATTGTTATCTAAGGATATTTTCTTAAAATCTCCACTCCTAGCCTGTTCAGTACTTTTGACCCAAATTCTAAAAAAATCCATAAGTCTGTCTCGTACCGCTAGTGACTCTAAAATCCCCAAAGCATGGGCCATGGCCTCATAAGTGCAAACCCACTCCGGGTGTAGCGCCTTACGGAGCCCATATTCACTCGTAATCATACCGGGGAGTTTAACCGCCATGAGATGACTAAACCCTTCCTCCCGTTGACGGACTTTTCTTGCTTGCTGCCAATTACCATCTGGAATGATGAGGTGATAAGGACCAGGAAATTTTGTTTTAAAATCTTCATTCAGCTCTTGTGCATCCTCATGGGGATAGAGGAAAAGGGGTAATCCCATGCGCTTTAAAACTGGTTCCGAGGTAAATGGTTCGTGCACTCTTCCTCGGATAAAAATCTCGGCATTCTGGGGGAGCATTTTTTCGGCAAATTGGGCGGTGTTAGAAGTGAGTTTTAATTCACGCACATGAACAATAAGGGAGATCTTGGTCTCAATTTCCAAAGGCCTTAAGTTTTCGCATACGCAAAAGAAACGGTTCACTCTGCAATTTGGACATCGGTTGACATGTCCGGCTCGACGCTGGCCCATAAGTCTTTTATTCGGTAAGGTTGTTAATAATTAAAGAATGTCATCCTAAATGAAGGAGTTAAATATGGCAAAATCTGTTTTTGAATTTAGTGTAAAAGATATAAACGGTTCGGATGTTTCACTCTCACAATATAAGGGGAAGTTTCTTCTCATTGTGAATGTGGCCAGTAAGTGCGGATTTACACCCCAGTACCAGGGACTTGAAGATCTCTATAAAGAACTTGATGATCAATTAGTGGTCTTAGGTTTTCCTTGCAATCAGTTTGGTGCCCAGGAACCAGGAAATTCTGAAGAGATTAAAAATTTCTGTTCCCTAAATTACAACATAAGCTTTCCTCTCTTTCAAAAGATTGAGGTCAATGGTGAGAATGCCTCTCCCCTTTATCAATTTCTTAAACAAGAAAAGCCAGGCCTCTTAGGCACAGAGGCCATCAAATGGAATTTCACTAAGTTTCTGGTTAATCGAGAGGGACAAGTTATAAAAAGATATGCCCCTACAGACAAACCTCAAGACATAAAAAATGACCTGTCTAAAATGCTCTAGCATTCTCTTTTAGAATTTTCTCCTTCAAGAGAGTAGAATAATTTTAATTCTTATCTTGAAGGAGATTTATATGCTGTACCATGGAGAGGCCCTACGCCTAGAAGCTCTTCCCCACCATATTTTAAAAGTTGTTTTTGATCTTAAAGACCAATCGGCCAATGTCTTTAATGCCCTGGCCTTAAAAGAGCTGGGTGAAGTTTTAGAAGTGATAAAAAAAGAAAATCCAAAGGGATTATTATTCACCTCCGGTAAACCAAGTGGATTTGTTTTTGGAGCAGACGTCACCGAATTTCTTGATCACTTTAAAAAATCTCAGGATGAGATGATTTCCTGGATTGCTTCCATTAACAACATTTTTTCTGGTTACGAAGACCTCCCTTTTCCAAAGGTGGCCCTGATTAATGGTTTTGCCCTTGGTGGAGGGTGTGAGATTGCTCTGACTATGGATTATAGATTGGCCTCTCCAAAAGCGAATATTGGTCTACCAGAAACAAAACTAGGTATTATCCCTGGCTGGGGAGGAACAGTGAGGCTTCCACGGCTTATCGGAGCTGATCATGCCATCGAATGGATCACCGGGGCCAAACACTATAAGGCCGAGGAGGCCCTAAAATTTGGCGCCATTGATGGAATAGTGGAGGATTCAAAACTTGAAGAAGCGGGACTAAAGCTTCTTCAAAAATGCCTTGATGGAGAAATGGATTGGAAGAAGCGTGTGAAGGAAAAGAAATCTCCTCTTAAATTAGACCGTGTTGAATCGGCCATGAGCTTTCAGGGTTCAAAGGCTTTTGTTGCTCAGCTCGCTGGTCCCCATTATCCAGCTCCCTTAAAGGCCGTGGAGGCCATGGAGAAGTCCTCTGTTATGAACCGTGATGAGGCCCTAAAGATTGAGGGAGAAACATTTGCACTCTGTGCGGCCACTAAAACAGCAGAATGTCTTGTTCAAGTTTTCCTTGGGGATCAGTATCTAAAAAAAGTGTCAAAACACATCACAAAAAACTCTAAACCTATTCAAATGGGCGCGGTTCTGGGAGCGGGTATCATGGGAGGTGGTATTGCCTACCAATCCTCCTCCATGGGAGTTCCCGTTCTTATGAAAGATATTAAACATGAACAGCTTGAGCTTGGTATGAATGAGGCCTCCAAAATTCTTAATAAAGAAATGGAGAGAAAAAAAATAACCCCGGAAAAAATGGCAAAAGTTATCTCGTCCATTTCCCCCACTCTCTCCTATGCTGACTTTGGGTCAACTCAATTTGTGGTAGAAGCGGTTATTGAAAATGAAAATATCAAAAAATCTGTTCTTCTGGATGTAGAAAAATTCACATCCAATGATACCATTATCGCCAGCAACACCTCTACCATCTCTATCACTAAACTTTCAGAGAACCTTTCTCGCCCGGAAAAATTTTGTGGTATGCACTTCTTTAATCCTGTTCATAGAATGCCCCTGGTTGAAATCATCCGTGGAAAAAAAACATCGGAAGAAACCATTGCAATGGCCGTGAATTACGCTAGTCAGATGGGAAAAACTCCTATTGTCGTGAATGACTGTGCGGGGTTTTTAGTGAACAGAATCCTCTTCCCCTACTTTAAAGGATTTGTTCATCTTATTGAAGACGGTGTGGATTTTCAGCGTATTGATAAGGTCATGGAAAAATTTGGCTGGCCCATGGGTCCAGCCTATCTTTTAGATGTTGTGGGTATTGATACAGGTGTTCACGCTTTAAAAATCATGGCCGACGCATTTCCAGACAGGATGGCCTACTCGAAAAAAACTGTTCTTGAAGTCATGTATGAGAACAAGCGCTTTGGTCAAAAAAATGGTCTGGGTTTTTATGAATACGAAATAGATAAAAAAGGTAAACCCCTTAAAAAAGTAAACCCACTTGTTTATGAACTCATGAAAAGTGTCGTGACAAATGAGATTCAACTAACGGATGAGGATATCATCATGAGGATGATGATCCCTATGATCACGGAGTCGTCCCGTTGCCTGGAGGATAAAATTGTCTCTGGTCCGGTAGAAGTGGACATGGGGCTTATCTTAGGCCTGGGTTTCCCTCCGTTCCGAGGAGGGGCCTTAAAGTATGCTGACTCCCTAGGACTAAAAAAACTTGAAGAAACTTCCTTGAAGTTTCACTCCATTGGCCACATGTATGAGTTTACATCTCATATGAAAGGCATGGCTGCGGAAAATAAAACTTATTATTAAGAGGTACATATGAAACATGCAGTGATCGTTGATGCCGTAAGAACTCCTATGGCAAAATCCAAGAACGGAAACTTTCGCTTCGTCCGTGCAGAAGAATTGTCTGCACACCTTATGAGAGAAATTCTTAAACGAAATTCAAACATTCATCCGGGTGAAATTGAAGACATCATCTGGGGTTGTGTTCAACAAACCCTCGAGCAGTGCTACAACATTGGAAGAAATGCCCAGCTTCTCACCGATATTCCAAAAACTGTCTCGGCACAAACCGTGAACCGCCTCTGTGGCTCTTCCATGACTGCTATCCACATGGCCGTTCAAGGCATCTGGTCTGGCCAAGGGGATATTTATCTTTGTGGAGGGGTGGAGCACATGGGCCATGTGCCCATGACCCATGGAGTGGATTTTAACCCGGCCTTAAATAAAACCACTTCCAAAGGAGCAGGCTCCATGGGGCTTACGGCAGAACTCTTGGGACGCATGCATGGAGTGACAAGAAAAGATCAAGATGAATTTGCCCTAAGGTCCCATCAAAAGGCCCATGAGGCCACCCTCAAAGGCTTGTTTAAAGATGAAATTATTCCTACGCTGGGACACGATGATTTGGGGATACCCTCTTTGATTTCAGTGGATGAAGTGATTCGTCCAGAAACGACTTTTGAAGGGCTCTCCAAATTACCAGCTGTGTTTGATCCCAAGAATGGGACAGTGACGGCCGGTAATTCTTCAGCTCTTTCAGATGGGGCCTCTTGTGTCATCATCATGAGTGAAGAAAAGGCAAAAAGCCTGAACTTAAAACCACTGGCCAGGATTCTCTCTCTTGCTTCTACTGGTTGTGAACCATCCATCATGGGTTATGGGCCAGTGGCCTCTTCAAGACGGGCCTTGGACCGTGCTGGTTTAAAGATGGATCAGATGGACATCATAGAATTAAATGAGGCCTTTGCCGCTCAGTCTATTCCTGTGTTAAAAGACTTAGGCTTATTGAATGCTCTTGATAAAAAAGTCAATTTGAACGGAGGTGCTATTGCTCTAGGACATCCTTTAGGTTGCTCAGGAGCAAGGATCACAGGAACTCTGGCCCATCAACTTAAACAAAATAACAAACAATATGGGCTCGCCACCATGTGCATTGGACTTGGCCAGGGAGTGGCAACTGTTATTGAAAATTTAAGTTAAACTAAAAATGATCAGAGAGGGTTTTTTAAGGCCCTCTCTTTTTTTAAAGTTCACAACTTGTTCTCATAATCACTTGATTGCTACCAACAAACGTGAGGCTTCGAAACACTTGAGTGCCCTGGGATATAACACCTTTCCACAGCCAGGTTCCACTCAATCCCTCTCCATCATTTAAGCGCTCCATTTCAAACGACTCATTTAAAATCTTCACCCAAAGTTTATTGTTTCGAAGAGTATAGAGATAACTCTCCCCTGCCCTGACACTCGTTTCACAAATAATTCTCTCTCCTGAGGCAATGGATTTTTTATTTTCGAGGAACATAATTTCTGAATTCGTGGTCTTAACCTTTACATCAATCACTGACTCCAAAAGCTCAACCCCACTTCCCTCTTCCACGGTTTCACAAGAAGTATCGTTCCAATTTGTTCCACAAGCCTCTTGAGGAGATGGGGAAGATTTAAAGGCCACTCCGTTTTTTCCACAGGAAAGAGTGATTAGGGCCAGAACTATAAAAATTAGTGGTCTCATCCATTCATCTCCTTGGAAAGAGCTAGGAGGCAAAGTATCAAGGACTGACAGAATCAATCACCTTAATTATTTCAGAAGATTTTTTTACTTTTTGAATTAAACTAAAATCATATTCTAAATCGAATATTAAATTTATATCAACTATTGAAGCTGAGGAAATGAAAATGATGAGATTACTTTTTTGGTTAACTTTTACCCTAGTACTCCCTTTTTCTGCCTTTGGAGAGGTTATACTTGAACCTTATCTTGGCTATGCAAGTCTTAAGCAAAGTGGCTCTGTTACTATAAGTGGAATTGACGTGGATCTAGATGAACAAAGTGTTAAGGGATTCATGCCCGGTGCCAGGCTAGGATTGACTTGGAAAAAGATCGCTTTCGGTATTGATTTTTCCACCGCAGAGTTTGATGTAGATGGAACAAATTATAGGATGAGTAATCTTGGTGCATTTTTAATGGGTAAATTTAATAAATTCAGAATGTGGGGAGGGTACATCTTTAATTCAAGGTATGAAAGCTCGGTAGAAGTTGAAGATATGAATAGCAATATTTTAATTGAAGAAGGGTTCATTGAAGGGAGCGGCCCTAAAATTGGATTTGGCTATCACCTGGCCAGACACTTTAGTGTGAACTTTGAGTGGGTGGCATTAACATATGATAAAGAAAACTTTGAACTTTTGGATTCAATAGACATTAAAAGCACAGGCCTTCTTCTTTCTTTAGGTTTTCCTTTTTCATTTTAAAGTTTTTTCTTCCATCTCCTATCGTTTAAAAAATAGTGTTTGATATATCAAACACTATTTTTTAAACTATCACTCGATTCATTCATTTTCACTTTAAAGGAAGCCCTCTTCATGAAAAGAATTTTTCTTCTCATTCTTTTTTTGTCAACTTATTCATTCGCAGACGAAACCCTGGAGACCATAGAAGTCGTTGAACAAGAGGATGGGTCATTCTCAGGTTACTGGGAAGAAAACAAGGGCACACAGATTTTTTCCGGCAAAAAAAATACGGTCACTGAACTAAAAGAGCTTCCCAAACTTCAGACCAATAACTACCGCCAGGCCTCTTCGCAAACACCAGGGTTATTGATTTCAGAAATTCCCAATGAGTCTCTGGCGGCACTCACTTACAGAGGGCTCGGTGACCCCCATGAGTCCTATCACCTTCTCCTTCTTCAAGATGGACTACCAGTGGCGGCCGATATGTATGGGTACCCGGCCCATTATTATGCTCCGGCACTTCCTATGATGGAGAAGTTTCAGTTTATTCGTGGAGGTGCGGCACTTCACCATGGCCCGCAACCAGGTGGTGTGGTGAATTACATTTCCCGTGCCATAAAAAAGAATCAAAACCTCTCTGGAACGGTTGGGCTTACGGGGGGAAGTTATAACCTTCTCACCACGAACAACTCACTTTTTGGTTCATCCAAAGATCACGCTTACTCCTTAGAGTATTATAGGCGTCAGGGTGATGGCCCTCAACGGGTAAACTCAGATTTTTTTGGGGACTATCTTCAGATAAGAGACCATCTCTTTAAAGGAAAAAATACTTTTACCCTGACTTTCAATGGATACAATTCGGATCATGGGGAAAGTGGCGGATTCTCGAGAATCACTGGTCCTGGACTCAATGTCTTTGGCGGTGATCAGGGTAAGGCCTCAAAGGAGCATGACCGTTTAAAAGTTCATCGGGCACAACTCTCCCTCAGTGCTATACACAGAACTGATGAAAATTCTACGCTGGAACTTACTATTTGGGGAAATGCGTACAACCGCTATTCAAAAAGACAAAATAAGGGAACTGCTCCACAGTTTGGAGGATTTTACAACGGGACAACCAACCAAATTGTTGACCAGCGCTACTATGGGTATAACTCCCAAATAAGATTTTTAAAAAATTATGAATTCTTGGGAAATGAGCACACCCTCTCCATGGGAATTCTCTCCTATAATCTTATCTCTCCCCTGGTTCAGGAAACCGGAGATGCCCCTGATTCCAATCATGGTACTGTCACCAAAAGATCGGACCGAAAGACCCACACCAATTCCTATTTTATTGAAAACCGCTTTTCTTTTGGAAACTTAATGGTGACTCCAGGAATGAGGGTGGAAAATATCAGACAAGTGATTAATGAAAGAAAATCTCCTGATCCTTTAAGAAAAGATGACTCCACGGAAAATGTCCCTCTCTTGGGTCTTGGGCTCTCATACCACACAACTGATGAATCACAACTTTATGCTAATGTTTCTGAGGCCTACAGACCTCTCACCTGGTCGGACGCCCTTCCGACCCTTGTGACTGATACCGTTTCAAGTGATATTGAGTCCGCTAAAACTCTGAACTCTGAGTTCGGATACAGAGGACAAACGGATAAAATTAACTGGGACTTCTCTCTTTTCCACATTAGGTATGAAAATAAAATTGCTAAGGTGGGAACCGTTTATCAAAACTCTGGCTCCGGGACCCACCGTGGGATAGACGGTGCCACAGAAATAAAGTTGTCTCACTTTCTTCCAAAACTTAAAACCTTAGGTGACTTTCATTTATACGGAAACTTTAACATCCTGGATGCCCGTTACACGAGAGGAACTCTGGTGGATAAAACACCTCAATATGCTCCCAAAACCCTCTCACGCGGAGGGGTCATTTATAAAAAAGAAAATCAATTTAAAATCGCCCTTATGGGAGTGGTGGTTGGAGAACATTACGCCGATGACGGGAATTCAAAAGATTTTAAAATCCCTTCCTACACTGTGTTTGACCTCACCTCTGATTGGGAGTTAAGAAAAGATTTAAGCCTCTCCTTAGGAGTAAATAATCTCCTGGATAAAAATTACTACTCGAGAGTCAGGTCAGATGGGATCATCTGGTCCCTCGGAAGAAACATCTATGGGGGATTAAGTTATAACTTTTAGTGAAAATTTACTCTCTAAAGAGGTAATGACTCACACTTAACCATTCTTTTGTACGTGTCAAAATCATTTTTAGAGATTTTTCCACTCTTATGGAGGTCAAAAAACATTTCTGTTTCAAGGAGCTCCTTTGCGATGCCAAGACCTGTATAATACTTATGTACCTTTGGGAGAGTTTCTTTTTTTATCTTTTCAAACTTCTCTAATAGTTTTTTTTCATCAACCCCCAAGGTCTTAAGCTTTTCTTCCTTTTTATCATTAAAGTTTCCAAGCATCCAATCCCCCCAGCCTTGAAGATCAGAAACGCTTTCATTGAGGGTAAGTTTTTTTTCTTTTTTCAATCTATTCCATTCTTCTTTCATGCCTTGAAGTTCATCGTTATAAATTGAGATTATTCTCTGGTATTCCTTATGATTTAAAATCAGATCAGATAGGATATCTGAATAATTTTTGTTATAAGTCCCAAAAGAAGAACTTATTTTATTCATGATACTTTTAAGTTCCTCAATTTGAGGTAAGTGATGAACACTGAGCTCATCACATCGAGGGGCCCATAATTTCTGACCCTCAAGAAGCCTTCTCCAATTAGGAACAAGGCCCGCTTCATTCTCAACACTTTTTCCATTTTTTTTAAGAAGGTTTTTTACAAACTGAGTTGATCCTAAACTCGCCCCCTGATTTCTTCCCAAATCAGGAATAATAGAGTTAAAAGTTTCACGTAACGAAGGAGTCGTTCCGTTTAACTTTGTCATGGAATTATAGTTTCTCCAAAATTTAACGGGTAACTCCTCCGCGGTCCAGTGAGGTTGTTCATTTGAAGTAAAAGAACTCGTACATATATTAGGAAATGTTTCAGACAAATAATGGGCCCCTCCCCCATAGCAGTGTTCCGCCACAATTCTTACAGGAGGAGCACCTGGGCCAGCAAGTCCTGCCTCATTCAGAACTTCCCCCAGCTCTTTATGAGTTAAGACCGTAGATTTTGCCGTATCACCTTTTAAGCCAGTCCTAAGAGCAATACCCGATTCTTGAGGAGGTAACCTTCCTTCTCCCTTAAATTCATCGTTCCAGCCATGTCCAGCAAGATGTATGACTATGGGCCCAGATTTATCCAATGCCTTTAGGTGAAATAAAAGCTTTTCTTTTATCTTATCTTTTCTTAAATGCTCCCCTTCTTCTGGAGTTTTGATTTCATTATCATTAACTTTATTTTTTTTATCATCAACGACAACATCATCATAAAGACTCTTAAGAATTTTATATTCATGAGAGTTAGTTCCGTAGAGATCTTTTTTTGCTTTAGGTACTTTACCTTTATCAAGATCGTTAAATATTTTAACTTCTAATTTTTTTCTATCGGAAGGTTTGTCCCTTGGGGATACAGATAAGTCCGATTTTGAAACAATAAAGGAAGGAGTCATCGACGAACCCACTCCTATGACATCTTTCTTACTTTCATGTCGGGTCATTTCATAATAGGATAAAAAAAATCCTGTCAAATGGCTTCTCCCTTCCGCAGGCGTACAGTCACCGCAAAAATAGAATGTACTCTGACCGTGGGCGAAATTAAGAATACAAATAAAGAAAAAGAAAAGAGACCTTTTCAACATAAAAATTATCTCCGGGGGGTTCTTACCCCGAGAGACTTATCGACGGAATTTCCAAAATTTTAAATGAAAAATTTAAATAACGTAGTCCTCATCATTATCAAAATCAATCCTTATGTTATCCTGAGTATCATCATCAACGTCATGAAAATCTTCATCCCCTGTATTATCCTCGTCAAAAGCATAGCTATTATCCTGTAATGAAGCGTCCTCATTTTCCCTAACCTCATATTCTGCTGGAGTCATTAAATCAGTTTTAAAGGTCTCTCCCCCTTCGTCAGTGTTGAGTTTTTCATTTTCAATTTTTTTTAATTCTTTCTTTTTATCAATGATCTCTTGAGACATAATCCCTCCTTTACATGAAGAGTCTCTAGCATCCTGCATACCAGGCCCGAAACTAAAATAAAGGCATGATGAAGAAAAAAGAGAGACAGATTGCCCCATTTTTCAAGAGTTTCTTCCAAAACTTTTTATAACCATTAATCTTGATTTTTAAAGTGAGCGCCGGGGTTTAATCATGATATTTCCAAAAAAGACACCCACAACCAAGGCCATGGCAAGAGTTATCATAGTAAATGCGGTATCAAGACCTCCGAGGACATCTTTTTGAAAAAGGGAAGTCATTCCCCGGTAACCTACAGATCCAGGAACGAGAAGAATAATTCCGGGCCACTGAAAAATTGAGGATGGCTTATCTT
>CANHIY010000094.1 GCA_947461175.1 Bacteriovoracaceae bacterium | reverse complement strand
TTTCTTCTCAAAAACGAGAGACAATTTCATTTAAAAAACACGAAGGCGCTCTTCTGGAGAAAGCACAGTTGGTGAAAATTTATCGAAACTTTATGAGTCCCAAATTTGTGAAGAAAAATAAATTTGACCCCAACGCTCACAATTGGAGCCCCGCCATGTATTTAAAAATCACGGAGAAAATTTTAAACTATGATGAAGTTTTTGGATTAAGAATCATACCGTCTCAAGTGGATCTGGATCAAAGAGAGAAAAATTTTATCAACCGCCATTATCCCTTTTCCCGTCAAGTGATTGTTCCCTAAAGAATAAGGTATAATTAAACAAATTTTAATGTAAAACCATCCTCAGTTGCCTGCGAACAATATAAAGTTTTGGTATTAATGGAATTTTAAAATACTCCGAAAGAGAGCTTATGAGATTTTTTTGCATGCTATTTTTAGTAGGTTGTACTTCTGTTCTTCCACTCAAATATAAGTACCACTCTTCAAGCCGCTATTTGGCAGGAAATTTTAATGAGGAAAGAGTTGTTACAAGATTAGAGGGGCAGTTAAGGGAGCCAGTGATTTTTTCTAGTGGAGTTGATTCCACATTTCTTTATGTGAGGCTTTACGACGAAAAAAATCAGTTAATTGACGATATTGATCCGAATGATTTAACTCTCTCCACCAATGAGGATGTTGAGGCCAAACCTTTCGTTCTTAAGCAAGGCATTTATAAATCTGAAATCCGGCCCCGAGTCAAAGGGCGTGACATACGGATGAGGGTAGATTGGCAGGAAAAAATTTTAAGTCAGGAAATTTATTTAAAAACTACAATAGCTCCTTTAAAAAATGAGCTGACTCCACTTCATCATGAGTTTGTGCATTCTCTAAATATTGATGAGGTCGCATTCAGTCGTGGAAGTTCTTCTCCTGAGGGTGTCACAGAAGGTTTTTCTCTTGAAAATATTGGTGATAATAAAATTGTCAAAGAATCAAAATACAAACACTCTCAGCGCTCTTTTAATTTTGATTACCTTGAGCAGGCGAGACAAAATATCCTGTTAGAGGTTGAAGATCAAATGGTGGAGGATGAGTCCCAGACCATGCACTCAGTTTTTATGTTTTTCCCAAGAAAAAACCTACCCCTGGTGGAGCAACTAACCGGAACCATAAATGTGACACTTCCAAATGGGGAGAAGATCATTTTCAGAAAAGACACCAAGGAAATTGTTCAAGGAGTTTTTTTAGAAGGAGCAGTCGATCTACAAAGAGATCCTGTAAAAAGGCAATTTCCCCACCTACGCTACGTGGGTAAAGGAGTTGTTTTGAGAGTGAATTCAAGAGGTCAACCTCCTCAACTCCCACAATTTGATACTAATAAAATTGACCTGGATTATGGAATACAAGGTGCTTTTGATGTTCTGATCATGAATGGATTCACTGGACAGAGATGCAGACGGCCTAGGCTTGATTTTTGGGATGCTCCAGAAGTTGGTAGTAGTGAATTTAAATATCCTTCAGACAAAGAATTTGATCTTTACCTAAAAAGAAATTGTGGGTTTGGATTACCTAAGCTTTAAATTTAAAAAATTTACCCATCAAAATTATCCAACCTAAAGTGAGAAGGATTCCTCCTAGAGGAACAATCATGGCAAAGATTTTTATTCCGGAAAGAACATAGAGGTAGCAGTTAAATGAAAAAAGAATCGTTCCTATGACGAAGAAATACATGGACAGGTGAAGTTTTAAATTTTGAAAAATCTGTTGAATAATTCCAACCAAAACCAGCCCCAAAGCATGGTAGAAGTGATAACGGATACCTGTTTCAAAAGTAATGAGTTTTGAGGCTTCAACCAAGTTCTTTAAAACATGAGCTCCAAAAGCCCCAAAAAGAACACCAAGGGCCAGAAAGAGAAAACCAAAAATTAAAGAGAGTCGAGCTATAGGATGAAGGATCATAAAGATTGTCCTTTTGATAGGTAAAGGTTTCCAAATCCCGTTTCCACGGCATTTCTAATGGAGAGATTCAGACCCTTTTTGTGACCAAGACCTCTGGCCATAGGATCAGTCTCATGTCCAGACCGTGAATGCCCTAGGCGGCGGTAAATCATCCTAGTATCAAGGTCGAGTTTTTGTTCGGCCACAACCAGGGCCCTACGATCGGCCTCAGAGTAATTCATTTTGGTTATTTTCATTTTTTCATCATAGCCAGCTGCGATTCCAAGGTAAAAAGAATTTTTGGCCTTTACTCCCTTGATATGGTGATTTTTTTTGGCCTCTTCCCACATGTGATCGAGTTCCCGATCAAGAAAACTCGAAACATACCCGGCGAGCTTTACATTGGTTTGAAGTCCTGAGACTTCTAAACAACAGGAATTTTTCCCCTGAGAAATAACCGCTTTTACGATAAAGTGCTTCAAAATGGAGTAGATGGCAGAAATTTTACTGTCTTTGCGTTTTCGCATAAGAAACCTATCCATATAAATCCTCTCTTCCTTGAGATTAAGATAATCAAGATGATGTCTCAGGAGAAGATTATTGGCCTTTATGGCCGCAAGTTCTGCTTCATGGGCATTTGAGCTTTGGGCCAGAGAAAGGAGCTTCTTCACTTTTTCCAGAACCCTCTCTGATTGAAGGTCCCCCTCCTTTGAGAGGTTTCCTTCCTCAAGGTCTAACGTAGCGTACGAGATGTGTTTGGGAAATCCAAATCTCTCACAGACTTCATGAAACTCTTTCCCGTGGGGGAGAGCATCTTTGAAAAGAATATGGGTTAAGTAGTGAGCAAGTTCATGTTGAAGGATATCCCTGACCACACTATCTTTTGCCAAGTGGATAAGTTTACGATTAAGGCCAATCTGAAGAAAATTTGGATTAAAGTGTCCCCACTCCTTTCCTTCAAACACCACCACCTGAATGGGGTAGAGATAGTTTTGGAACTCAAAACGGCTTTTTCTTATACTTATGCCAGCTTTCGTGAGGATTTCTTTCAGGAAGATTTCAGTTTTTTGAATAAAGGCCAGTGAGGTTTTGTCGTAGATAAACATGGCAAATCCTACATTCGTTTTTTGATGTTCTCAATAGAATTATGATCCCCTTAAGGTGTGAGTTCATGAAAAAATAACTGGTGTCAAAAAGCACTAGTTTTAAAATAATTTGGCCTATGTTATCTCTTAGATATCCCCATCAAAAAAGGAGAGAGGAATGAAAAGACTTTTCTGTGCAACTCTACTACTAGTTTTTATGTTAGTTGTTCAGAATAAGGTTTTTGCTTCCATCTTGGATTGTAAATTTAAAAACCTTTCCGTCATGGGTGTAGATAAAATTCAGCTCATCAACGAAGACTTAGTCATCAATGGTGAATTAGAGATACCCCTTGAAAAAAGCCGAGTAAAGTGCGGGAATTTTGGCCGTCAGGTACGATTTGACGGATCAGCTCTGGGGTATCAGGTGGTCCTAAAATCTTGTACCACGGAAGCTCAGCTCGAGGGTGTATTTATTGATGCTGTTCAATTTGTAGCAGTTGATCTTCAATGTTACTCCCTTTCCCAATAAGTCGTTAATCTGTCTTCATTCAACTCTAATAGGCATAGTGCTGTAAAAAAGTTGGACATTCTAAGTAGTTAATTATCATCTGGCCCTAAATTTAACTTTGACCTACCATAGTAATATGTTCATCAAAGTTGAAGTCAAGTCCAAAGAACCCGTTGTGTATCTTATTGATCGAAAAGAACTTCTCATTGGTTCTTCTTCTGAAATCTGTCACATTAAAATTGATCACCCTTCTGTTAGTAAAAAACATCTAAAAATCCTTGAAGAGGATGGAAAATTCATCGCCATTGATCAGGGAAGCACCAACGGAACCTATCTTAAGGGCGAACAAATCATCCCCGGTAAGCGGGTAGAACTTCTTCCAGGGATAAAATTAAGGCTTGGCCTCTATGCCTTTGTAGGCCTCATTGAAACGGCTGATAAATATGAGAGGATTTTACAACTAGATCTCAATAAAGCCTCTTCATCTAAAGAGGGTGCCTCCGGAGAAAACAAAACTCAGCTCATTTCTATGGAGGATTTTAAGGCCGCAAAGGCCCTCGCCCAAAAGAAAAAAATTGAGGCACAGAAAAAAAAGAAGTCCATAGAGTCTAAGAAGAAGAGGCAGGATTTTAAACGGATTTTAAAAGCTTTTCTTCTGGTCTCTGTGGTGCTTTATGTCGGATACAATGGTAATAGTTTTTTTAAAACAGGTGCGAATAATCTTAAAAAACACTCCGCTGTGACCAAACTTCAGTCTAAACTCACTGAAAATCAGGAAACAGTTACTGACATTATGGGGTTTAGGGTTGACCGTAAATCACTTATAGAGCGGGATAAATTTTTAAAATATATTGAAACTGTTGGCTGCGCAGATCCTGATCATAAAATTTACTGTGAAGGTATCTCGCCTTATTCTGGAGTTCTTAAAACTGAAAATGGTGCAAGTATCTTTATCGTGGATGAGGGCGGGTGGATCATGAAGGCTAAAGAGGCCCTAAAGGATACGCTGACCACCAATGAAGAGATTGGAAAAATTATTTTTCTCTACATTCTTGAGAAACAAGATTCTGAAACAGCTTTCCCCGCTGGAGACAATTTCATTGCTTTTTACAAAATGAATGATAACGGTTCAAAAGAATTAACCTTTGTGACGGCTTTTAACTCTGGTTACACTAAGGATATTCTAAGTAAATTCAAAAAAGAGTCCCTTAGTTCTTCTGCAGAACTTAACGAGATGCTTACTTCAATTGATCCTTATATAAATAGTTACTAAGGAACCAGACTGCCTCTAGGAGGCGAATCTGGTCGTTAAAGATTTATTATCCTGCTCCTTCAGAGCGCTTTTTCTCATGATAAGTGAATGCGGCCTTAAGGTATTCTCTATTCATGCGAGCGATATGCTCAATAGAAATTCCTTTTGGACAAGTCGCCTCACATTCAGCGTGAGTGGTACAGTTCCCGAATCCAAGGTTGTCGTGAGTGTACACCATGTTTAAAGCACGTTTTGGAGATTCAACAGACCCTTGAGGAAGAAGGGCCAGTTGAGAAACTTTCGCACCCATAAAAAGCATTCCCGAACCATTCGGGCAAGACGCCACACAGGCCCCGCAGCCAATGCAAGCTGCAGCATCCATGGCCTCTTCAGCAACAGGTTTTGGGATAAGAATAGAGTTAGCATCTGGAGCATTACCTGTATTAGCTGAGATATAACCGCCGGCGGCCATAACCTTATCGATGGCAGAACGGTCAACGGCAAGATCCTTTACAACTGGAAAAGCCGCTGCACGGAACGGTTCTATCACGATAGTGTCACCGTCTTTATACAGCCTCATGTGAACCTGACAAGTGGTGGTGTTCTTATATCCACCATGGGCCTTACCATTAATCATCATGGAGCACATTCCGCAAATACCTTCGCGGCAGTCATGATCAAAGGCCACCGGGTCTTCACCTTTACGGACGAGCTGATTATTAAGAACATCAATCATTTCCAGAAAGGACATATCGGGAGAAACATTCTCCACCCTGTAGTCCACGAGTTTACCTTCTGAACTATTATTATTTTGACGCCATATTTTTAAATTCAACGTCATATTTTGTGCTGATGACATAAAAGCTCCTAAAATTATTTATACGAACGAGTCGCTAATTTTACGTTTTCAAAAACCAGTTCTTCCTTGTGACGAATAGGACTTGAGTTCTGACCTGTATACTCCCATACGGCAGCATGGGCATATTGCTCATCATCACGTTTAGCTTCATTATCCTGTGTTTGGTATTCCTCGCGGAAGTGCCCCCCACAAGATTCATTTCGCTCTAGAGCATCCAGGGCCATAAGTTCCCCAAGTTCAAGGAAGTCGGCCACTCGGGTTGCCTTATGAAGTTCGATGTTAAAGTTTCCGGTTTCTCCTGGAACATTCACATCATGCCAGAACTCTTCGCGAAGTTTTCTGATTCCGTCGATGGCTTTTTTAAGACCTGCCTCATTTCGTCCCATGCCCACATAGTCCCACATGTAGTGGCCAAGTTTTCTATGGAATTCAGAAACAGGGATTTTTCCTTTAATGCCAAGAAGTTTAGAAGTCTGAAGTTTCACGGCCTGTTCTGCATCTTTAAAGGCATTATCCTCAACTGTTACTTTTTCAAGAGGAGAAGAGGCAAGATAGTTACTAAGAGTGTAAGGAATCACAAAGTAACCGTCTGCTAACCCTTGCATAAGAGCGGAAGCACCTAGGCGGTTGGCCCCGTGATCAGAGAAATTTGCTTCACCCAGAACATGAAGACCGGGGATTGTTGACTGAAGGTTATAGTCTACCCATAGCCCTCCCATGGTGTAGTGAACCGCTGGGTAAATCATCATGGGCGTTTTATAAGGATTCTCCCCAGTGATTCTTTCATACATTTCAAAGAGGTTTCCGTATCTTCCAGCAATGGTTTCTTGTCCGTCTCGCTTAATAGCATCACGGAAATCAAGGTAAACTGCTTGTTTTGTTGAACCTACGCCATGACCTTCATCACAGCGAAATTTTGCCTGTCTCGATGATACATCTCGAGGGGCAAGGTTTCCGAAGGAGGGGTAAATTCTTTCTAGATAGTAGTCCCGCTCATCTTCTGGGATATCCTCTGGACGGCGCTCATCATTTTTCTTTTTTGGAACCCAAACTCTTCCGTCGTTTCGAAGGGACTCAGACATAAGAGTGAGCTTTGACTGGTAATCTCCATGAACTGGTATACAAGTAGGGTGAATCTGAGTGAAGCATGGGTTAGCAAAACCAGCACCACGCTTGTAACACCTCCAGGAGGCAGAAGCGTTTGAGGCCTGAGCGTTCGTTGATAGATAGAATACGTTCCCATATCCACCTGTACAAAGAAGAACTGCGTCTGCAGCATATCTCTCAAGTTCACCAGTGATGAGGTTTCTGACAATAATCCCTCTCGCCTTACCGTTAATCACAACTAAATCCATCATCTCGCGACGGCTGAATTGTTTGATCTTACCCTTGGCCACCATTTTCATCATGCCCGAGTAAGCACCGAGAAGAAGTTGTTGACCAGTCTGTCCACGGGCATAGAAGGTACGAGAAACTTGAGCACCACCAAAAGAGCGGTTATCAAGATACCCACCATATTCTCTAGCGAATGGAACCCCTTGGGACACCATTTGATCGATGATGTTGTTTGAGACCTGAGCAAGACGATAAACGTTAGCTTCACGGGCCCGGTAGTCCCCACCTTTGATGGTGTCATAAAAAAGGTTTCTGATGGAGTCACCATCGTTGGGATAGTTTTTAGCAGCGTTAATACCACCCTGGGCAGCGATGGAGTGAGCCCGTCTTGGAGAGTCCTGAATACAGAACGAAAGAACATTGTATCCAAGCTCAGCAAGAGTTGCAGCCGCTGATCCACCAGCAAGACCTGTCCCCACAACAATGACCGTATATTTTCTTTTATTGGCAGGGTTTACTCGTTTTGATTCAAATTTATGTTTATCCCACTTCTCAGCAAGTGGACCGCTTGGAATTTTTGAGTCTAGGTTAAAGCTCATATTACACTCCCTTCATATAGGCCCAGACTGAAAGGAAAGAAAACCCCCCACCAATCACAATGGCATATAGATAGCTGATAAGTTTAATTTTTGGGTAGTACTTTGGATGATTGGCCCCAAGAGATTGGAAGGCCGAAGCAAAACCATGGGCCGTATGAAGTCCTGCGCAGATCATGGAGAAGACATACCAAAGAACATTCACAGGATTTTGGAAATACTCCATGGTAGTTCGGTAAAGATCTCTCATTTCCACACCATCCACTGTTGTAGGATAGTTGGTACCGAATTTTAAGTTCATCAGATGCAGTATGATGAAAATCAGAAGAACAATTCCCGTGTAAGGCATGGTGGCCGACATGAATGTTGTTCCACGGCCTGTACACTTTTTCATCTGGTACTTACCCTTCGCCTTTTTATTCTCGAGGTTCAGTTTAATGGCCAGACCCAAGTGAATGACAAAAACTGCGGTAAGGGCCGCTTCAATTAAGTATAAAACGGGTCCAAGTGACATCAGTTTATGGGCATAAAGATTAAAGGCATCAGGACCAGCTATCAAAAGAAGGTTTCCAGTTAAGTGACCAAGGAGGAACCCGCAGAGGAGAAGTCCAGTGATCGCTACCAGATGCTTTCTACCGATAGAGGACCGAAAGTAATGATTAACAGCGGATGTCATCATACAAAAGTGCTCCCTTTCGAAGTAAAAATTAGGAATTAAGTTCAAGATTTAATTGCTTTTAATTTACCAGATTTAAACAACTTGTCAGGTCAGAAATGCTTTTTTCTAAGAGACAAGATTCAGACATACCGTATCCTGGAAGTTAGGTGGATTTAACAACCGCATACATATCCAAACAACGCTTTCTGTTGGCCTCATAATTCACAATGGGACCAGGATACTCCGGTGCCAGAAGAGGAGAGGGATGATGGATGTCTTTTCCATTTAAGTGGGAAAGTTCAGGAACCCACTGGCGGATAAACTCTCCTTTGGGGTCAAATTTTTCACTTTGAGAATAGGGGTTAAAAATTCGAAAATATGGCTGAGCATCACAACCAGAGCTAGAGGACCATTGCCATCCCCCATTGTTGGCGGCCAGGTCAAAATCCAGTAGTTTTTCAGCAAAATATTGCTCTCCCTTACGCCAATCTACGAGAAGAGTTTTACAAAGAAATGAGGCTACAATCATTCTCAAACGATTATGCATCATCCCAGTTTGGTTCAGGTGACGCATTGCTGCGTCAACAATGGGATAGCCGGTTTTGCCTTCCCTCCAAGCATTGAATTCCTTCTCTCCCCCTGAGTACTTTACTTTATCATAGTCTTTTTTAAATGATCCTTTCGCCACATGAGGGAAGGAGTCAAGGATCATCTGATAAAAGTCACGCCAAATGATTTCCGAAAGCCAGGTCTTTGCTCCCTCACTTCGGTGGGAAATGGCGGCCCTAATGAGGTCTCTCACCGATAAATTCCCATGACGGATATAAACGGAGAGGTTGGAGGTCCCAGGAAGAGAGGGAAAATTTCTTTTTTCTTCATAGAAATCAATCTTTGAATCAAAATCTTTAAGAAGTTTTAAGGCCTTTTTGGATCCACCTGTTAAAGGTGGTGGGGTCTCAATGAAGCCAATGTCTTTGTACCAGTCATGATCAAGGATATTTTTTGGATTTGAAAATTTTCGTAAATTTTTGAGATGACATTCAAAATCAGAAACGGTCTTACCCGATTTTTCAAAAATCTCCAGCCATTTATTCTTGTAAGGAGTAAAAACCTTGTAAATGCCACCCTGAAGAGTCAGGACTTCATTTTTTTCAAAAAAGACACTGTCCTTAAACTGCTCGAAGTTTACTCCCAAGGAGGCGAGTTTGTTGGCAACCTTACTGTCCCTTTCTTTGGCGTAGGGTTCATAGTCACGGTTACAGTAGACATTTTTAATTTTGAGTTCTTGAGAAAGCTTGGGGATCTCATCAACAGGATCTCCATACCTTATTAAAATGGAGGAGCCCTTTTTCTGAACTTCTGATTCTATTTCCCTAAGAGACTCATAAATAAACGTCAGGCGCCGGTCATGCTTATCAGTAAGTTTATCCAGGATAAACTTATCGAAAATAAAAACGATGGTGGTTTCACCTTGGGAGAGGGCCTTTGCCAGAGCGGCATGGTCATGTAATCGTAAATCTCTTCTGATCCAACATAAGTTACTCATAGATTTGAGACTATCTCAAAACTCACACACTTATTCTAGTCATCTGATGTTTCTGTCACAGATTTGTATGAGTCAAAAAACCTTTTAAATTAAATGAAGATATAACCGATAACTAAAAATGTTTAAGAGGAGTCATTTTATGGGGATTTTGTCTATGTGGATCATTTTGTTATTTTGTTCTTTTTCCTCCTTTGCTTTATCTCCGGTGGCGGAATTTAAGCTTAAAACAACAATGGGCTCAGTGAATAACTATTTTGATGAATTAAAAAAGATAGATCTTATGAGCATGGACTCCGAGTTTGAATTTAATGATTTATCTGCAGGTAATCTTGTGGAGCTTGAGGATCACTTTAAAACCAAAAAAGAGTACGGCAAGATGTTTGGTTTCAATGATTGGACAGCAAAAGATAAAAAGTTTTTTGATGATCAAAATAAGAGAATTATTATTGTTGAAGGAGAGTATAAGGATTCTGATAAAAAAACTGTCTACTTTTTGGAGGTCTACTGGGCCGATAAAAAAAAATCAGGACAGTACCTTATTACCTCGGAGTATGGCCCACTAAAAATTGAAAGTTACAAACAATATTTTAAATAGAGAACTGCATGAAAATAATTCTGGTCTTCATTTTACTTCTTAATATTTCCTGGGCAAATGAGAAATGCTCTACCGCCTCGGAGCTTATGTCCTCAACATTTACGGGGGGGGAGTTCACAAAAATTTGTAAAAACATTGTGGAGAGTGACCCCGGCTGTAAACAGATTAAACCAGAAAAGAGGATGAGCTGTGATGTAAAGAGTGAGAATGAAATTCTATCCTCAAAAAATCTCGTAGGTAAAGTGGGTGCCTGCCTTAAAGGATTTTTGTGGGATTCCATGATAGAGCTCGGTAAATTTGTGATCGATCTCATAAAGCTTCTCGTTGGAGTAAGTATAGATTCAGTTTCTTCCATGATAAAGTTTATGACTGATTTTGATTACCGGGAAAAAGCCCTTGCAGAATCTAAAGTTATGGCCTCAAAAACTGGAAAAATGGTCAAGGCCTTTTTAAATTCATCGGCGATGTATTTTTCTCGAGAATTTTCAAAAAATCTAGCGAAAAATCCTCTCAACCCTATCCTTGCGGTGGGAGAGACTCTCTTAAAACCACTCCTCACTTTTATGTCTCAAGCGGTTGAGTCCATTATCGATCATTTTGTTCCTCAATATCAGTGCATGAATGGAGCCTCTAAACTTAATACCATTTGTAAACTTGCCGGTGACATTGTTATGCCACCTGCCATTATGTTTGCCTGGTTAAAGGGTGGAGTAGGTGCTTTAAAACTTTTGGAAAAGTCCAAGGGCGCCACCATCTCAAAGTTTAAAAACGGTTTTAAGGATATGAATTTAATGAATGGAAAGCCTAATACTTCATTAACGGTCACGAAACCCTTAGAAAAAATACCAGAAAAGGATTTGGTCTCCGTGGCAAGGGAAAGTAAACTAACCTTTTCAGATCCTAAAATCGCTGAAGGGATGAATGGACCTTTTGGGGAGCAGTATAAAAATGTCTTGGGGAAAACTGACGCTAGTTCTGATCTTGCAAAATCAAATCTCGCCCTTGTGGATAAAGTGGTTCAGAAATTGAAAAAAAAGGGATTGTCTGAAACAGCAATCAAGAAAAAGCTTGATGAAGTACTCAACTGCAAAAGATAGATACCGGTTGTACTAGAAAAGATTTCTTAAGGAGGGAGAATTATATCCCTCATCATTGAAATTTAAGGGTTTAAATTCATCCACAAAGTCTATTTTAAATCACAAAAATGAAGAATATCAATGATCAAATCCTTTTGAGATTTTGGACCTCAAGCCCTGAAAATGAATTTGAAATACAAAATTTTGTACTGCGGTTTAGATTTCTTCTAGTAATTCATTCAGCGCCTCAGCCGGCGTGCTGCAAGCAGCACCAGATTGGATTGAGCTGGATCTTACTGTGATCTCTTTAACTAATTTCCCCTCCGGGTCTTTTGTTTTTCTTGCGTCTTCTGCTACTTCCCTGGCTTTTTGCATATTATTTTTGTAAACCACTGCCTCGGGTTCTACTCCTTGTCCGTTCCATTTTCTTCCTTCTGATGCAACAGGT
>CANHIY010000093.1 GCA_947461175.1 Bacteriovoracaceae bacterium | reverse complement strand
TAAGCTACACAGCTTCCACAGGAAACGCTCAGTCCTCTCGAACAATTACACCAACGATTAATGCCGGTGGATCAACTGTCAGTAACTGTACGGCAACACTTCCGGCAGGGCTTTCTATCGCACCAACGACTTGTGTGATTAGTGGATCACCAACGACTGCTCAGTTAGCAACAAACTACACAGTAACCATTACAACAGCAGCTGGATTATCAAATACTGGAACGGTCTCTATTGCCGTGAGTGCGATTAACCCAACCATTAGCTACACAGCTTCCACCGGAAACGCTCAATCCTCTCGAACTGTTACACCAACGATTAATGCGGGTGGTTCGACAATTAGTAACTGTACAGCAACTCTTCCTGATGGACTCTCTATTGCGCCTACGACCTGTGTAATTAGTGGAACGCCTTCAACTGCTCAGTCTGCTACAAACTACACCGTGACAGTGACCAATGCTCATGGATTATCCGGCACAGGCACGGTCTCAATTGCCGTGAGTGCGATTACTCCAACCATAAGCTACACAGCTTCCACAGGAAACGCTCAGTCCTCTCGAACAATTACACCAACGATTAATGCCGGTGGATCAACTGTCAGTAACTGTACGGCAACACTTCCGGCAGGACTTTCTATCGCACCAACAACCTGTGTGATTAGTGGATCACCAACGACTGCTCAGTCAGCAACAAACTACACAGTAACCATTACAACAGCAGCCGGATTATCTAGCACAGGCACAGTCTCCATTGCCGTGAGTGCGATTACACCAACCATAATTTATTCGGCTTCCACTGGAAACATTCATTCAAGCCGTACCATCACTCCAACAGTGAACGCTGGTGGATCAACCATCAGTAACTGTACGGCCTCTTTACCAGCTGGACTTAGTATCGCTCCTACGACTTGTATTATTTCTGGAACTCCAACGGCTTCACAAACCGCCACAAATCATACAGTGACAATCACCACTGCAGCTGGATTATCTAACACAGGAACAGTTTCCATTACAGTGAGTCCAATTGCACCGGCGTTAAGTTACGCCAGTGCTTCCGGTACTGTGAATTCAGCACTCACCATAAATCCTTCCAACATAAATGCGAATGGAGCTGCCATCTCAAGCTGCACGACCTCTGGACTTCCAGCAGGTCTCTCGGTGAACTCATCTTGTGTGATTAGTGGAACTCCCACCACTGCTGGTTCAGCATCATACACGATTACTGCCACAAACTCAGCTGGATCTACGAATGCAGCGATCACCATCACCATCGCTGCCATTGCTCCAACTCTAAGTTACTCTGGGGCAAGTGGAACTTCAGGGCAAGTCAATACAGCGATGAGTATTTCTCCAACGGGTTTAACCACTGGTGGGGCGCCTATCACGGGTTGCAGTGGAACTTTACCGGCAGGCCTAAGTTTAAATGCTACGAGTTGTGTGATTAGTGGAACTCCAAGTGCGGCACAATCAGCTACGAGCCATACGATCACGATTAGAAATTCATCTAACTTAACAAGTACTGCGAATGTGTCCATAACAATTTCCGCCAGACCTCCTACAATTTCTTTCTCAGGAGTAAGTGGAACGACTGGTAGTGCTGGTGTGGCAAGAACCATTACACCCACAATTTATAACGGGGGAACAACTGTTACTTGCACAGTTTCTCCCGCACTTCCTTCAGGATTAACTATAAATTCTTCAAACTGTGTGATCAGCGGAACTCCTCCCAGTCCATCAGGTCCATCAAATTACACAGTGACAATCCAAAATTCTGCAGGTTCGGCCAGTGCCACTGTATCCATAACCGTTTCAGGATACCTATGCACAACCATTGGATATGATGGCCCATCAACAGCAGTGGCAAGTACAAGTAGCTGTTGGTATAACTGTACAGGAAGAGGATACGACGGAGGAGGTTATCCAAACTCTCTTAGTAGTTGTACTTTTAATTGTGGATCAAGAGGATTTGATAATTACTGGTTAGAGACCCCGGACATTTATACTTGTTACAAGGATTGCTACTGCGGTGGAAGGCAGTATGGGAACCCCTATTGCCCGGAACCAACGGCCGTATTTTCACATCAAAATTGCTGGCAGGAAATCACTGGTTACACTCAAGAACCATATTCTTACACTTCATGGTGTAGCTTTAGTTACACAAGATGTGTTAGGCGCGAGGGGCCATGTGAAGATCTGGGTGGTGTTTCGAGATGTGGCCTCTGTGATTGCAGTCTTGGAACAACCGGATGGAACTGGAATGGCTATGTTGACATGTGTTCTTTTATGCCTGCAACGGAACCGGAGTGCCAGATGACAAATTGTTCCTGTAATCAGGGTGAGTGTAGTACTTGCGGACAAGTACGGTCAGGATATAATCAGGTACCTATTTATGGCGCCACCATTTGCGAGGATGTTTACAATTACTACTGCTATTAACTAAAAATGGATTTGAACGGAGAACAAATATGAAAAAACTAATTTTATGTCTTGTAATTATTCTAAATATTCACAGTGCGTTTTCGCAAAGCCTTGAGGCGATAACCAATAATCAAGCACAGGTTAATGACCAGTCTAAGGTCGATAGCATAAAAGAATTTAATGAGATGAAAAAAAAATTAGTGGATTTTCATGCTATGAAGCTAAAGGATCATACCAGTGTGCTTAATTGTCTTCATAAAGCAAAAGATATGGACGAGATGAATAATTGCAATGAACCTATAAAAAAATATTTCAAAGAACCAAAAGAGTCTTCAGGGAAAAGGCCTGATGAGGGTGTTTCAAATCAAAACGAAAATGTAGAGGGTTAGGACAACTTCGTTCCTTGTTGATAAATATATTGATTGAAAAGATACAATTACATAGAATTTTTTAAAAAAGCAGTTACCCACATGAAAAATAAACAACTAATCTTTTCTATTTTATTTTTCTCTTTTTCTTTGAATTGTTTTACACAGGATTTCTCCTCCGCGTTATACTTGGGGGAGAATAGAAAAAATTCGGCCGATGATCTCAAAAAATCAAAAGCTGAATTGATTAATTTTCATTTAGGAAAAGCAATTGATCATCAAAAAGTTGCGGATTGTTTAACAAAAACGGCTGATTTTGAATCAATGAATCTTTGCAATAAGCATCTTGAAAAATACTTCAAGAAAAATGCAGAAAAAAAATAAAAATCAGAAATTGAAGGATTAGGGGATTTAAAATCCTGATGATAAAAACTCTTCTAAATTAATTTATCCCGAACATCCAGATAGATTTTTTTCACCATGTGCTCCTCTCCCCACTCATCAAGGGTTGAGTAGAGGGTGACGAGGTAAATTCCAAGATAGAGAAAATCTTTGGAGACTTGGACTTTTTTGGTGAGGAAAAAATCGGACATTTTTATCATAGAAAACGTCCCATGTTCTTTTTCTTATGAGGTTTGCGAAAATATTTTGAATTAAGAAAGCATTTTATAAACGGAGCAAATTATGAAAACTAAAACTTACCTCCTCACACCACTTATCCTTTTCACCCTCTCAATAAGTTGTTTTTCTCAAGGGTATTCTTCAGCAGAAAACCCCACCAGAGAAAGAAAAAACGCTTCTCCAGATCTTGAGAAATCAAAGGAGAAAATGATCAGCTTCCATATGCTTAAAGTGGTGGATCATTAGAAGTTTGTGGATTGTCTAAAAAAATAGTTAGATTTTGAGTCGATGAGTGCATGCAATTTACATCTTGAAAAATACATCAAGAAAAATGTAGAAGAAGCTAAAAATCAGGAACATAAAGAATAAGCTCTAGGATTTTTTCTATTTGAGGATTATGTTGCACCGCTTTTTTTAAAAAAGACGTAATTCGTATTATCTGAGTTTTTAAGTCATAGATAAGTCTTCATCCCCTTAGAAGTCGACTTCTTTGTATGGATTTCTTCGAGAAGTATCAAAATCCAAATTCTTCTCTAGGCACATTCTAATAAAAACCTGTGTCCCAACTTTTTTACTCAAGCTTGAAAAGCTTGGCAGTCCAGATTAATTTTTCTTAAACTTTTAATTATTCATTAAAAAAAGGAACGAACATGAATTTGTTTAAATACGCATTTTTTCTTGTTTTTGTTATAAGTTGCTCCACCACCCGCCAGGAAGGGTGGAATAAATCAACGAAGTCGGTTGAGTTAACGGCGGCACAAGTTAGCAATCTTACCAAAGAGGCAAAAGATCTTTGGGCCAAGAGAGTGGAAACGGAAACTCTGAAGAAGTCTCTCGAAAAATTTGAACAGCTCCATAGTGCCAATCCCAATGACCTTGAAACTCTTATCTACTTAACTCGTGGGTATTATTTCCTGGCCGACGCTCATATTGATGACATTGAGAAGAAGAAAGAGGTTTATGAAAAAGCCACTGCCTTTGGAGAAAAGGCCCTGGCGACTAATGAAGAATTTAAAAAGAAAGTTTCCTCAGGAAAAAGTGTCGAGGAGTCTTTAGATGTTCTTACAGTGAATGAGGTTCCGGCCATGTACTGGACGGCCGCAAGTTTAGGGAAGTGGGCCAAGGCCACGGGTATTGCAGCGGCCTTAAAATATAAAACCAGGATCAAGGGTCTTATTGAGCGCGTAGAAAAACTTCAGCCAAATTATTTCTACGGAGCAGCTCCACGTTACTGGGGAGGCTTCTATGCGGTAGCGCCTTCTTTTGCAGGTGGAGACTTGAAAAAAAGTAAAACAAGTTTTGAGAAGTCCCTTACGATTGCTCCAGAGTATCTTGGGACAAAAGTTTTGATGGCAGAAGTTTATTGGACAAAGGCCGGAGATAAAAAGCAATTTGAAGCGACTCTTAAGGATGTTCTGAACTCTAAGGAAGATAAGCATAAAGAGCTTGGAGCAGAAAATTTTTGGGAAAAGAAAAAAGCAGAAAAACTTTTAAAAAAAATGGATGATCTTTTTTAAGGAATCAAGATGAAAATTTTATTTTTCCTCTCACTCTTTCTCTCATTTAATACTTTTGCCAAAGAACTTTCAGTAAAATTTGGCACAATTGCTCCGGCAGGAACTCCCTGGGCCGATTCCCTGGAGGAGATTAAAAACCGTGTGGGTAAAAACTCCAATAACCAGATTAAGATTAAAACTTACCTCGGAGGACAGCTCGGAGGTGAGCTTGAGATCATGCAGAAAATCCGCCGAGGAAATATTGAGGGTGGAGGGCTTACCTGTGGGGCCATGGCAAGTATCATTCCGGAACTTGATCTTTTAGAAGTGCCCTTTTTGTTTGAGAGCTCAGAAGAAGCAGATTTTATTTTAGATAATTATCTTTTGGGACCATTTAAAGAACTCTTTGAAAAAAAGGGATTTGTGATGCTCACCTGGGCCGAAAATGGCTGGAGGAGTTTAGGACATAAATCAAAACTCATTAAGACTCCGGAAGATTTAAGGGCAGTTAAAATCCGCTCTCAGGAATCAAAAGTTCATCTCGCCTTTTGGAAAAAATTAAACGCTTCCCCTGTGGCGATTGCCACACCGGAGGTCCTGCCCGCCCTTCAAACAGGTGTGGTGGAGGCCTTTGATAACACCCCACTTTTTACCCTGGCCGCAGAATGGCAGACGGCCATTAAGTTTTATACCGTGAGTAACCACATCTATCAGCCGGCGGCAGTGATTTATTCCAAAAAGTTTTGGGATAAGCTTGATGAGAATCAAAGAAAAATTCTCATGGGCCCGGGAAATGGTTTGGCGGTTGAGATCCGCTCGAACGTGAGAAAACTTGGGGATAGCTTGATTCAGGTTTTAAAGGAGTCGGGGATAACGACTTATAACCTATCAATGTCTGAAAAAGAGGCCTTTAAAAAAGTCGCCTCAGGTCTAGCTGAAGAAGCGGTGAAGAGCATTGGCGGAGAATCGGCCCGGATTTATGCTCTTATTCAAGAAGGTAAAAAAGCTTTTAAGGCAAAAAAATGATGGAAAAATTTCTTAACTCCCTAAACCGTATTGAAAAATTATTGGCAGCACTTTTAGTGGCTTTTCTCACAATGTTTGTCGTACTGGATGTGGGAGCGAGAGAAATTTTTAAAACAGGGATTCCCTGGGCCCAGAAGGGTGCCGTTTATATGATGATCTGGACTGGCTTTTTAGGAGCGATCCTAGTGACCCATAAGGTGGAGCACTTACGACCGGAAGTGGCCGATAAACTTTGGAAGGGAAGTCTTAGGAAAGTTTATCTTAGGTTACATAACCTCATGATCTTTGGTTTTACGTCTACGATGTTTTACTATTCGTATCTCTATATTAGCGAGTCCAGAGAATTTGGTGACCGGAATGTGATTATTGATATGCCCATGTGGGTGCTTCAGATGATCATTCCCTATACTTTCCTGTCTATGAGTTTAAGATACTTTTATTTCATCCTCTTTCCTCGTGAAAAAGATCCAGGGGCGGTTCATTAATGTCAACAGGACTCTTAATTTTATTCTTTCTCGTTCTCTCCATCCTCTTTGGGCTTCCTCTGTTTATGATTATGGGGGTTCTGGCGGGAATATCTTATGTAACTGTTTCGGATGAAAACCTCACTGTGATCATTGGGGATATTTTTTACGCCGCTGATAAGGAAATTCTTCTCGCTATTCCTTTGTTTATTTTGGCAGGGCAGATAATGACCAAGGGAAGTATCTCTTCAAGGCTCATTAATTTCGCAAAATCCCTTACGGCAGGAATCCCCGGAGGATTGGGGCTCGCAGCGATCCTTTCCTGTGCGGTTTTTGCAGCCATTTCTGGCTCTTCCCCTGTGACTCTTATTGCGATTGGAACACTCATGTACCCAGCTCTTATTGAGGCCGGGTACTCTAAAAAACTCTCGGCTGGTGTTCTCTCTACCGGAGGGACTCTGGGGATTATCATTCCACCAAGTATTCCCATGATTATTTTTGCCATCATGGCCGGAGTGAGTGTGGTGGATCTTTTTAAGGCCGGCATTGGCCCAGGGATTCTTCTTGTGATTCTTCTCTGTGGCTATATGTTTTATGCCCGCCCAAAACATCATGTGACTAAATTTAGCTTTCAAGACTTTCTTCTTCACACAAGAAAGGGCTTTTTCTCTATCCTTATGCCTTTAATCATTTTAGGAGGCATTTATAGTGGTTTTTTCACGGCCACAGAATCCGCCGCCGTGGCGGTGGTGTATGCGGTTATTGTAGAGTTTTTTATCCATAGAGAACTTAGTTTTAAAAATTTTCTCTCTGTTTTTTCTGAAACGGCCGAAATGCTCGGGATGCTTTTTTTGATCCTGATTCTTGCCGTAAGCTTAAATAAGTTCATGACCTTTGAACAGATTCCCCAAGAGATGGTGGACTGGATGTCAGGGATGATTTCTTCCAAAATAAGTTTTCTTATTTGTGTGAACATTCTTCTTTTAATTGTGGGATGTTTTATGGACATCATGAGCGCCATCCTGGTCCTCGCTCCCATCCTGACCCCCATGGCGATCCACTATGGGATTGATCCCATCCATTTTGGAATCATCATGATTGTGAACCTGGAAATTGGTTACCTAACCCCGCCTATAGGTATCAATCTTTTTGTCGCCTCGGGGATTTTTAAGGAATCCATCGGAGAAATCATTAAGGCCGTGATTCCCTTTTTATTTGTGATGCTCTTGGGGCTGGCCCTGATTTCAGCGTTTCCAGGAATTAGTCTTTATTTTGTTAATTAATGGATTTTCAAAGTTAATCCCATTGATTCTCAATATCCTCAATAGTTTTGAGCATTTTATTGAATGCTTGCTCAAAAGTCACTGGAGCCGAAATTGATGCTACGGCACTTTCCCATCCTCTCTCAAGTCGATGAGTGTTCAGATTTTTTATGACTTCAAATAAATTCACTGGCAGTTTTGTCTCTCGAAAGTGAAAGCAATTCTTGATTGCTTTTTTCAGAATGATTGGGTCTGCTTTAGGAAGGAATACGGCCAGGTCGTAGATATCCTTTGAGCGTGAATTATCATCACCATGAGAAACTAAGGCATGAATTTTTTCAGCACAGATTGTTTCTACTGGGTAAACTGACCAACTGAACGTTTCATTTTCAGTAAAAGTTTGCATATCAACTCTTTGCGGTCCTGGAGTAATTGGATCTCCAATACCCAAATCAAAATTTATAATTTGCGCTTTTTTAAGATCTTTTAATATCTCACCAATTCCAGCTCGATAAGTATGGCGAATTCCTCCATATTCTCCCTGAGTGAGTAAATCCTTTTCGCTTTCAAAACGAAACCAAACACCATCATCTATATCTGTTTGGGCCTGTTGTCTTACCAAATCTAGAGTTTGCTTAATGTTCGATTTCACAAGAAGTGCATCCAGATCAATAGTGTACCTTGGTGACTCATAGACTTTAAGTCCGACAAATCCTCCCTTGAATACCAAATTCTCACTGAGTTTTTTGTCTGCGATTAACCGCGCCACCAGTCGCTCTATCAAAAATACAGTTTCAAGATGCGAATATTTAACTTTAAGTCTGGAAGAAAGGCTCCTGAGCTTAGTTCTAACTGATTCGCCTTTTATTTTTGTTGTCATGTTATGGACCCTATAATCGTCTCGAAGTACCTGGTGAAATAGGAATTAAGACCGATTTCTCTGGCCGTGTTTCCAATTTTCTTAAGTGTTGTTTGATTTTGCTGAATAGCAGATCTTGCAGCTTTTATAGCTGTTCTCTCTCCAATCTTAGTGGCAAGTTTAAAACCCTCAATAATTGCTCTCTCAAGGCTCACGATCTTGTATCCATCGGCCTCTACGATCCCTTTGTCTAGTGGAGTTTTTGTACGAATGAGTCTATAGAATCTGCTTTTTGTTTTTTTATTTTGAGGAACCAAAACCCAAACTTGCTGTGGCACCTGTTCAATAAGATTGTAAAAGAAAAGAGCAGAAAGACCTCCCACAACAACATCTGATCCAAGCTTGGTGCACGCAATTTGAAAATCAATCTCTCGATCAACTTTAGCTTTTGGGTGAGAAAAAATACCTCTTTCCATTCTAAGTAGCTTACCTTCGTTAACAAGTTTGGCCACATCCTGCCGAGAAAGACCAATTGACTCAGCTTCAGCGAGAGTAAATATTTTTTTCTTTTTGAGTTTTGATTCTTGTTGAGGAGTCATTCCCTAATTTAACATACAAAAGAGACATTTTTCAACAAAAATGTCTCTTTTGTAAAAAGTTGTAAATTTTTAACCATAGAGAGATTTGTTCTAAAAATTTTCTCTCTTTTTTTTCTGAAACGGTGGACTGGACTTCGAGGTTGATTTCTTCCCAAAGAAGTTTTCTTATTTGTGATACTTCTGAGTTTGGCCTTGTTTTCAGTTTTACCAGGTATTAGTCTTTATTTTGTTAATTAAACGAAATAAACGTCACTTACTGATGTGACTACAGGTATTTAGGGGTTTTATTGTAATTAAAAGCACCCAATAACATATTCTGGGTGCAGGAGATTACATGTCTCTAGAATCAGATCTTAGGAACAAGTCCTCATTTACGACTAAAGAGGCAAATAGTTATGGGGTTTCTCCTCGTATGCTTTCCTATTATGAAAAAACTGGAAAGATTGAGAGGCTCTCGAGAGGTGTTTACCGCTTTAGTCAATACATAGCTAAGGATGAGAATCTTCCGTGGGAGGATCTATCCGTCGCAGCTCATCGAATTCCAGGGGCCGTGATTTGTCTTATTTCTGCGCTCAATTTCTATGGTCTTACAGATGAAAGGATGAAGGAGAATTGGATTGCTGTACCACACTCTTATCCACATGTGCATTTTCCCATGACTCGAATTGTTCGTATGCGTAACACGTCTCTTGGTATTCAAAAAAGAAAAATTTCTGAAATAGAAGTTAAAATTTTTGATCCAGAGAGGACGATCATTGATTCGTTTAGACTTCTTGATTTTGAGACAGCTATAAAGGCACTCAAACTTTATCTACAAGGTAAGTGTGGGAGACCAAATATTAAAAAACTAAATTTTTATTCAAAGAAATTGAGGGCAGGTATCGATAAATACCTTGCCCCACTATTGGTATGAGTAAAGCAATAGAATAATCAGTGAAAGAAAAATTAAAAAATATTTCAAAGGAAGAATGGATTTCTTGAATGATGGGTGATTTTCATCACATAAAAAAATTAAACGGAAGCCCAAGAAGAAATCCTGCGCCTAAAAGAATAGCACTTCCAACTAAAATGGTGCCTACGGTTTTATTCAGTATGTGTTTCATTTCATGCTCCCAAGGGTGTTTACTTATTTTAATAGCGAGGGATGCTGGGGTCAATCTCTAGTGACCAGGCATCAAGGCCCCCTCTTAGAGAAAGGGCATCGTATCCATGAAATTTTAAAAATTGAGTGGCGTGGAGGCTTCTCACTCCGTGATGGCAATACACAATAAGTGGAGTTTTATCCCGGGGTATTTCTTCAAACCTTGTCATAAGCTCATGGAGGGGAATGTGAAGGCCACCGATGTGGCAAAATTCACGCTCATCATCCCGTCTTACATCCAGAAGCTGAAAGGGTTTTTTATCCTGAATCCATTTGTGGATTTTTTTGTTATCGATTTCCATTCTTAATGACCAAGGGTTGTGATGATGCTTCCCGGGGCCACACTTTCAACAATCCAGGTATTTCCTCCTATGATGGAGCCTTTGCCTATGACGGTATCACCACCCAAGATTGTGGCGTTAGCATAAATCACCACATCATCTTCAATAGTGGGGTGGCGTTTCATGGACTGAAGCTTCTTTTTCACTGAGAGGGCCCCAAGGGTGACTCCCTGGTAAATTTTCACATTTTTTCCAATTTTTGCCGTCTCTCCAATGACCACCCCTGTTCCGTGATCAATGAAAAAACTCTCCGCAATCTTTGCTCCGGGGTGAATATCAATTCCGGTTTTTTCGTGGGCATACTCTGTCATGAGTCTTGGGAGTAAAGGAATCCCCATCTCATAAAATGCATGGGCCAGCCGGTAGATACAGACGGCGTAAAAACCTGGGTAAGTAATGATGATTTCCTCCCGGCTATAGGCCGCGGGGTCCCCGGAAAGGGCCGCTTCAGCGTCCAGTTCTAGAGATTCTGAGAGCTTAGGAAGTAAGCTAAAAAAGAGTTCCACATTGGCGGAGGATTTTATTTCAGAATCAGGTCTTAGGACCGATACGGAGTTTAAGTAAGAGTTAAATTTATTTTTAAGATTTGAAATGGTTTCTTCCAGCTCAACTAACCCCTGGGCCCCAAGTAGGCCCCGCTCAGGAAAGAGTAAGAGGATCAGTTCTTCCACGGACTTTCTGACTTCTGAAATATTTAACTGAACGAAAACGCTTTGGTGGCGGTTATCATGGAAAAATTGGGCGAGTTTAGAAGACATGAAGGGCCTTTTGAGGTATAAGATTTCACTCTAAAGTACATTAACACGTAGGGAAATTTCAATGGATCTTCGCACTAAACTAAAATCAACTGGACTTCTTCAGGCCATAGGAAACACTCCCTTTATGAAGGTTCAGAGTTTAAGTGCCCTCACGGGGTGTGAGATTTTTATGAAGTGTGAGAATTTAAACCCTGGTGGAACGGTGAAGGACCGTCCGGCCCTCAATATGGTAGTGGAAGCAAAAGTGAGGGGAGTTTTAAGACCAGGCATGACCATTGTGGAAGGGACCGCAGGAAATACGGGGATTGGACTTGCAATGGTGGGCCAGGCCCTGGGCCATAAGGTGATTGTGGTGATGCCTAAAGGCATGGCCCCGGAAAAACATAAAGTGTTAAAGCTTTATGGGGCGGAAATTGTTGAAACAGAAGCCGTTCCTTACACTGATGAGCGCCACTTTTTTAAAGTGGGTAAAAAAATTGGCCAGAGCTCTCCGGACTATTGGTGGGCCAATCAATTTGATAATCCAGATAACTATCTCTCCCATTACCAATCCACTGCCCCAGAAATGTATGAGCAG
>CANHIY010000092.1 GCA_947461175.1 Bacteriovoracaceae bacterium | reverse complement strand
AAAATCCTTAAATCCCTTATAATTGAACCATGAGAAGAGAAAAATGAAAATTGGTATTTTGGGTCTGGGAAATGTCGGCCTGGTTAGTGCTATTTGTCTGGCTGAAAAAGGCTATAGGGTCATCGGTATAGAGGTTTCAAGAGAAAAATTAAATCTTCTTAAGAAGAGAAGACTTTATATTCATGAGGACGGTCTGACAGAATTATTTAAAAAGAACATTCAAAAACTTACGTTTAATCATGATATTGGTGCTCTTAAAGATGTTGAAACTATCATAGTATGCGTTGGCACCCCGTCACGTTCTGATGGTTCAGTGGAGTTACATCAGTTGTTTTCATGCATGAAAGAGTTAAAAAATCTTAAAACTAAACACAGATCTATAACATTAATAATTAGAAGTACTTTGCCACCAGGCACAACTCGAAAAAAAATTATTCCTTTTCTTAAAGATTCTAAAACCAAATTTAATATATTCTATTGTCCTGAGTTTTTACGAGAGGGTAATGCCGTTCATGATTTTTTTAGACCTAGCCTAGGTGTCGTAGGGGTTGAAAATGAAAAGACTGAAATAAAATATCTTTTTGACTTGATTAATCATGATTCGATTCATTTTACCACTATTGAAACCGCAGAAATGATTAAGTATGTGAATAATAGTTTTCATGCTTTAAAAGTTGCATATTCTAATGAGATTGCTACACTAGCTGGAAAACTTAATGTTAATATTGATGATCTTTTTAATATCTTTTTTTCTGATACTACTCTTAATATTTCAAATGCGTATCTCAACCCAGGCTTTGCATTTGGTGGCCCATGTCTTACCAAAGAATTAAAAGCGTTGAACTACATAAGTATTAGAGAAAAGGTAAGGCTTCCAGTCTTAGAAAATATCCTAGAAAGTAACTTTGAACACATTCAAAGAGCTGTTAGGCTTATTGAGGATTTAAAACCTAAAAATATACTTTGTTTTGGTGTGGCATTTAAACATGGAACAGATGATCTAAGAGATAGTCCTATTTTGAAATTGATCGAATACATCCAACCTAGATCAAGCTACCTGAGTAAAATAAGAATACACTTGCGTGACAAAGATTCAGTTTTGCGAAAACTAAAAAATAATTACATTGCAGTAAAAAAATGTAGCGAAATTAAACACAAAATTGATCTTGTTATTTTTGCTAGTTATGCTCCCACCGAAGAAGATGAAATCTGGCTCAAGAAACATAAAACTAAACAGCTTGTTCTTTATCCAAACTCGACAAAAAAAAAGATTAAAGATTCCAATATCTTTAATTTGCAGATTAATAAAGCATGATTATGGTCATAATAAATTGGGTCCGTTTAATACTCATTTCTAAAAGAAGCTATCATTTACTCACAACATTTTTACGACAGTTAGTGAGATAATCCATGTGCGGTCTATTCGTTGCAGCATCATTGGAAAAACTAAACTTCGCCCAAAATCACATTGAGCAAATTAATTACATGCTAAAACATCGAGGTCCAGATAATAGTCAAAGATATCAAGAAGATTTTTATTTATTTTTGCACACAAGGCTTAAGGTCCTTGATAGCAATGATAACGCGAATCAACCAATGATTTCTAAATGCAAAAGATACATTCTTGTTTACAATGGAGAATGCTATAATCACCTTGTCATAAAATCACAACTTGAGGCTCAAGGTCATCATTTTGAAACAAAAAGTGATACTGAGGTTATTCTAAAATCCTACATCCAATGGGGCAAGGACTTCATTTCTAAAATTAATGGAATGTTTGCTTTAGTCATTTATGACAAAACTGAAGACACATTATTTATCGCACGTGACAGAATTGGGATCAAACCACTTTATTTCCTGAAAAAAAAGATTGATATCGCCTTTTCATCAGAAATAAAACCACTTCTTACAACACAGCACAACAACTCAATCAATCCCAATTCAATTTGGAGTTATTTCAATTTGCGATATGTGGCAGGTGACGAGACTATATTCAAAAACATAATGGAATTTAAACCAGGCCATTTCATGATCTGTAAAAGAAATGAAATCATGAGTTACTCACCTTATTGGGACTTAAGAAAAATTCTACCTCAAGAAAAGGAACTAAATCCCAATGAATTAAGGGATCTTTTAGTTCAAATCATAAGTGAGCATCTAGCTTCAGACATACCGGTGGCCACACTTTTATCAGGAGGCATCGATTCCGCGGCTATAACCTCTTATGCTTCCATTAACATCCCTAATCTCACTGCATACACTTTTTCTACTGGTCTAAAAAATGACGAAATCTTTGACGCACAACAGATAGCTCAAAAGCTTAAAATCAATCATAAGACTATCAGAATGGAGAAAAATATAAGTGAAATTTACGAAAAAACAATATTAGCTCTAGAAAATCCAATTGGAGATTCTATTTTACTTCCAACTTTTCTTTTAATGAAAAAAATTGCAAGAAATCATCAGGTACTCCTGAGCGGAGAAGGTGCGGATGAGGTTTTTACCAGCTACATTCACCAACATTTCTTGTCACTTGAAGATTGGGTTCTCAGAAGTCTACCCAAACTGATAACAAACTTTTTGAAAAAGCTAATACAACTAACTCCCTACCAGCTAGCAGAGTTTTTCTTTCCATATCCTGCCGAGCTAGGAAAGACTGGCTGGAACAAAGTTTTGGGACATCTCAATTACTTAGATTGTAATCTTGATAGATACCTGAGTCTTATCGAACTATTTCCAGAAGACGAAGAAACCATTTTTCAAGACAAACTAATAAGGCCTACTCACTTTCAAGATTATTGGGATTCTCTTGGAGATATGAGCTTCATGGAGAAGATTAGAAGATATGATATGTATTTTTGGGCAAGAAACTATACTCTTCACAGGTTAGATAGGCTATCTATGACTCACTCTATTGAGGCAAGGGTTCCTTTCTTTGACCATCGACTAATTGAATACGTCTTTTCTACTACACATGAATTAATCTCCAACAAGAGAGATCCCAAAAACTTCATGAGACGGAGTCTGAGAAATGGCCCTGTCCCGAGAGAACCTTTAATTAAAAAAAAACAAGCTTTTTATCTTCCTTCTGAAAAAGTCTTTTCAGCTCATGAACTTTTAAAAATGAAGGAATCCATACTCGATGGGTCGGGAAGATTGGGTCTGTATAAAAAATCAAGCCTTGAAAAAATTCTTCATCGAGATAAGATAGAACTACTTGATTCTAAGAAGCTTCTTGTCCTTTACAATTTTGAACTTTGGTGCAGATCCTTCTTGGATGTAAATAGGAGTTTTAAGCTTTGCTAACAACATTAAATTTTTCAAGAGTTACAATTTGTACGATTTCACTCTATGCAAGTATTATTACTCTATACAAGTATATTTACGTAGAAAAGACTCACGACTTCTTTTCACAATTTTTCATCATAGTCATGATACTAGTCGGAGGAGTTTCTTACCGATTTGGATACTACCTTTTTGAAGGAATTAGTTGCAAAAAATTTATAAAATTTACATTTAATAAAAAATTATTTTTACTCTTTTTAGTCTTCTCTATCTTTCTCGGCTTTATTTTAAAAAGTGCTTATACAGAAAATAACACAAGACCTATCTGGTTAGATGAATACACTCAATTTAAAAAAGTTACTGATGAATCACTACTAAAACAAAACATTATTAACGTCGCGGCAAGTGAACAACAACCTCCTCTCGATTATTTTTTTTCGTCCGCAGCATTCTCATTTCTTGGATGGACACCTATCGCAGCAAGAATTCATGCAGTCATATTCTATTTAATACTTTTCATTTTGATTTTTTTTTATACATGGGAGAAATACCAGTCGCTAGTCACTCAAAGTTTGGTCTTGATGATCTTTGCTTCAACACCTTTGTTTCGTTATTATGCTATCGAAGGCCGACCAACTATGCTTGCCTGCTTAACTATCTTCCTCTATTTTATTGAAGTTGAATCATTTTCTCAAAAACAAGAACAAGCTTTTTGTCCTTTTCTTTTCTTATCAACTTTTATTTCTGCAATGGCTATAGGCATACAAACTCAACTAATTGTTTCTCTTTACTCTATAATCATATTTCTTCATCTTCTAAAAAAAGACCCGAAATCAAGCAGGATTTTCTTCCTTACCCATGCGGGGGTTTTTGCTATCTCTCTACCGATTCTAATTTTAATCTATAACCATTCACAGCATGCTCATCAATTCGTATCTTTTGGAAGTGTGTGGAGTACAGCTTTGAACAAGTTTAACTTAAATGATTTATTTAATATAATATCATATAGAATTACTACATATGATTTTGAATATCTATTTTGGTTTTTTCTTTTCATGTTATCTTTTAGAAAAATATTTTCAGGTAATTCTGACTTAAGACCCATGGGTTTTTTATATATTCTTTTTCCATTTATTATCTATTTTATTTTCATTTTTTTTATTAATTGGTCCTTTACAAGAAGATATTACATTAACTTTTTGATTTTTATCCTACCACTTTGGATGAATGTCATCCATTGGTTATCCCAAAAATTGAAAGCACGACATCTTCGAAGTGCTTTAGTTTTTATTTCACTCTTTGTAACTTTTAGATCAAGTGATTCAATGAAATCAATGCTTGCGTATGTTGAAAGTCACTCTTACTCAAAAGATTTATATGAAAGCCTCGCAAACCCATCTTTTACCAATTATGCTATTAGCTTTAACCTACCTAAATTGGGTCAATGGCAAGGATCACAATGGATATCCAAAGAATTCTATGCAAAAAATGAAACCTACCTTCATAACTCTGAGGATTCAGACTATGCCCATCATCTACATATAGACTGGAATAAACTTCCTAAGGATAAACTAATTAAAATTCACCTCATTATAAACACTACTAAATCGCTCTACAGGCACTCTATTATTCCATTTATCAATGAATTACTGCCTGAGCATAGTTTAAACCATTTTAATACACAGACGGTGGTTTCTTTTAACTGGCATCCAAGTGAGGCCTCTAAGAAATGGGACAATTTCTTAACTCAGTTACAGAAAAGGTTGCCTCAGGAATATCATTACATCTTTCTAAAGAAAAAATTAGCACAAGCATTTTTGGAGAATAATTATGATGAATGCCTGATATTAAATCGTGAATTTCGTGAATTGAGAGTTCCAGCAGTAAGTGATGGGGGTCTTCCAATTAATGCTGCCGTTGAATTAGAAAAGAATGCGAGTTCTTTTAACTGCGGTCTTTTGGGAATTTTCTCTAAGGATTTATACGATAACTTCATTGACCCAAGTTTTACAAACTATGCTATTAACTTCAATCTTCCAATTTTAGGGCAGTGGCGCGGAGGAGAGTGGCGCTCTCATGAAATCTATGCAAGTAAAGAAACCTTTCTCCATGACCCAACCAAAGACCATCTTGTTCATCATTTATATATTAACTGGAAAAAGCTTCCCAAGGATAAGCCTTTCAAGATTTATTTAATCTTGAACAATTCAGTGTCACTCTACAGGCACTCAATCCTACCCTTCATTAAAGAATTACTTCCAGCTCACAATTTAAAAAAAATTGGTCGTCAGACCCTTGTTACCTTTACTTGGCCTTCACATGAGGCACCAGCAAATTGGGAAAAACTCCTCTCTGGTCTTAAAGAAAAGTTACATGAGGATTATCATTATCTCTTTCATGAAAAGAAATTAGCAGAGGCCATACTTGAAAACAAATACGATGAATGCCATAAGCTAAACCAAGAATTACTCAAATTAAAAGTTCCTAAAATAAGTGAAGGCGGTGTTTCAATTGATGTAAGTACTGAACTTGAAAAAAATGCAAAAATTTTTCATTGCGGCCTAGTATCTACCCCTAGATCTCAATGAACATTATTTTTTTCTCTCTATATTTCATTTCAATATCTACGTTTGATTTTGATGAGGTTTTTCTCTGTGATTTCCTATTTTAAATGAGGCACCGACTACCATTAAAAAAGTCCGTCCTCCATTGAGCTTCTTCTAAGTAATATTTTTCACAGAAATCATCTATATCAACCGGAATAATCATGATGCTCTTAAGCTAGAATAACTTAAAAAACTCATAGTTCCTATTTCTCTAATAGTTAAATCCTTAATGGAGATAAAAGATTTTAGTAAAGTATTTCCCTACCAAAGATAAATGGATCTAATTTTCATTAAGAATTTATTTCAAAAATCTCTAAATGAGCCCCAATGTTTTGCAAATCCAAAGATTCAAATTCGCCCGAGATATTTTAAAAAAAAAGACTTAAGCTATCTTTAAAGAATGCCTTACGAAACACTTCGGCGTGATGAACAAGTGCTAACAAATATTTATTTTGACAACAGGAGTGATAACATATATTTTTTTAAGATTCCTTATGAAGAAAAGCTCCATAAAAATTTACATCCATTCAGTAACTCTAGGCTTTCAAACACGAGAACCTCTTGAAACTATTAAAATGATTTTAATCGCTCTAGTAGATATTGTAGAAGATAAGTTGAAAGGAATAAATGCACATGAGTTTGTTGATGCTAAGTCTGAAAGTAATGGAAAATTATCTTCAAGTTTTGCAAACTTTTATCAACCTGTTCGGTCGATACCATTTCGTAAATTATTCAAAGAGCTAAAGTTACCAACTAATGGAACTTTTGTTGACATCGGTGCCGGAACAGGAAAAGCAATGCTACTAGCACTGGAGCTTGGATTCAAAAGAACCAAGGGTGTAGAGCTTGTTCAAAAACTTGTTGAAGTTGCCCAGGTCAATATGCAGAAATATCACCTTAGGCACGATGAGTTTAATTGCATTTGTAGAGATGCTCTCGAGTATGAATTTGAAGATGATGATAGCGTTTTCTTTTTTAATGACCCTTTCTCAGATGAAGTATTTTCTAGGTTTATTGATAATCTTAAAAGATTCATTGATAAGAAAAAAACGCCTATTATTCTAATTTACAAAAACAACTCAATGCGCTCAATTCAGAGTTTCAATAACCTTGCAAAGACCAACAAATATAAGACAATTAATATTTGGGGCAATTTCTTTGAAGTCATATGGATAACTTCAATAATTAATACTGAACATGAATTCATGATCTCCAACCAATAAAATGTTGGATGCAATCAGGTAAGATAGACTTTAAGAAATAATGATAATTTTTTAATATTAAATTTTTCTGATTTGAGAAGTACCCAGAAGTAAATCTGGGTACTTCTTTATTTTCCTGATTAAAACCAGAAGGCCCCTTTAGCAAGAGGTCAGTTATAATACTATTTCATCCATTAAAAGATGAATTATTTCGATAATAAGTTTTATTTTAAGGGTGGGTACTTTGTAAAACTAAGGTAAGCGGAATACTAACCTTTCTATTACCCACAAAATGTTATTCATTACAAAATATTGTGATTCGCGAAGGAAGTGAAAGGGAAAAAATGAATTAATTTATATTTTCATGAAGAAAAAGTGTTTTTTTAAACCTACAGTGCCATCTTAAATTTCTAGATGAGTCTAAATCCTAAAAGAATATCTTATAATCTTATCATATCATTTTAGTGGCTGGTTTTAGCCTTCATTTTATAATTAAAAAAATGTCTTGATCTGCAGACTCCTAAATTAAAATATCTCCGAAGCACACTTAAATTGGGCTAATCCAAGTATTCTTCCAGAGTCATCCCCCCTGAGAATTTACCGTCTATAAACATCATAGCCCAAACCTCAAGGGCCAACAGAGTATATATACGATAGCCATGATGCTTTAGTTCAAGAAGCTCATAATCTTTAGCTGTTTGATTTTCAAATTCAAAAAATATCCTGTCCAAAGTTTGATCTCTAAACCACCCTCTATTTTTTAATTTATTGAGTAAAAGATGGAGCAGTTTTTTTCTTGGTTTTAATATTAGATACCATGGAATATCGAAGCTCCTATTATAAATCTCCTCCGATTTTAAATATCTAGCGAGTGCTCTCTTGTGAAATCGTCTATTGATTGACTTATGATTTGTAAGACGTTGAAAAGTGGTTCCGCCATTTATCCATTCTTTGGGTAAGGTAGTTATAAAGTCCATTAACTCTTTATTTATTGTAGGAAAGTAAAGCTTAAGCTTTTGGCTCTCCATTTCTTTATGAGTAAAAAAAGACATATAAGTGTAAAATCCATTGAATAGTTTCCCTTCAATGAGAGCTCGGTGAAAATTCTCATCATTAAATTCAATTTCCTTAACACTTCTGGGCATTGTAATTTCTTGAAATGAAGGTATGAACAATTCATTCACAAGAGTGTCGTTAAAGTGCCTATAGGTACACAAACGCCTTAAAAAATCATCACAATAATTTTTCGTTGCAAACAAACTAGACACGTGCTCCAGCTCCCAAAATCTCTCCCAATCGGTCAGGGAAATTCCAGTTTTCGCTACCTGATGGATAAGTTTTCTTGCCCACAAAGGTAGATAACGAACATATTTTTGAAATTCCTCTACCGGATAATACTCTCCCCAAAGAGTATCACCTCCATCACCTCCAATTATAGTATCCACATACTTGGAGGCATGTTTTGCCATTTTCATCATAGGAATTGTCACACTAACAACAGGCTCCTCAGTAGCCTTTATAACCTCAAGTATTAAATCAACATCTTCCGGTTTAAAAGGTATGGCATGAAAATGTGTATTGAATTTATTTGATATATTTCTGGCAAAATCCTCCTCACTCCACATCCAGTCTGGAAAGGTAGTTGTGAAGGTATGAATCTTTTTCTGATGAACTTTTGAAGCCTGAATTAAAGCAAACGAGGTATCATTGCCACCACTTAACAAGCACCCCAACTCATCTGTCTTGTAAGCTTCGAAATAATCTGACAATCCTCGCCGATAGATCTCCTCATATCTATTGATCTCGACCTCTAAGTCAATTTTATTTCTTCTTTCAAAAGTAAACTCGCTATCCCAATGATGAAACAACTTAAAAACGCCATCGGCTACTACGATTCGAAAAGTCGGCAGTAATTTTCTTACTCCTTCAATCTGTACTTGATCAGGAATAGTAAAGCCTGTTGAAATAAAACTTTTAATACTTCCTAGATGAGGTTTGGGATTTTCTATAAAAGTATCTACGAGAGTACGAAGCGAGCTGCTAAAAAAAACTTTATCTTCACCGCAACTGTAGTAAAGGGTACTGGTTTGATAACGATTATTTGCAATAATAACCTTATCTTGCCTTTTATCATGAATTATGAGCAAAAATAGACCATCACAAAACCTCGTGAAATCATCACCTCTTTTTTCGTAAAGGTTTCGAATTGAAATCAGGGGTAAATTTTTATCAAATGCTTCGTTTTCAATGAATTTAGTGATAATTCCTTTAAGACAGATGAAGTAATCATCGTCATTATGATTTAAATAATCACATTCACCCATCAAGACTAAACGAGTATCTTGATAAAACCTGCTAATCGAGGAATCAAAAAAGTCTATATTTCCTGTAAGACTTACAAATCCAAGCATATTAAACTCAAAACCAAATTGTGGATATAAATAAAAGATTATCCTATAATCTTTTGAAATTAACATCTTTTAATCATGGTAAAGCACCAATGACAAATCTCTGGATAACTATTTGTATGTTTCTGTTACTCTTTTTATTTATTGGTCTATTTTTAATCTATCTGGGAATTTCAAGAGTTCAGCACGCTCACAGCTCTTGTGTCATTATGTTCCTATTATTACCTACCACTCTTCTTGCCTGGATTATCGGAGGCTATGGCATTAGTTTTTTTCCTGGCATAGAAACTTATTACCAATATCTGGATTGGCTTTTATCTTCGGGAGAAGCAATACCCCTAAATTATAGTTATCCAAACCCCATTATTTTTCTTAGTTTTAACTATCTTTTCTGCTTAATTGCCTGTGCTATTGTTGTTGGTGCTGCGCTTGAGAGGTGTAATTATTTTTTTATTTGTAGCTTTATATTTCTTTGGGTTTTATTAATTTACGCACCAGTTGCAAGACTTACAACATTTGAGAATGGCCTTTTGAGAAGAGAAGGGCTCTTAGATTTTGCTGGTGGTCTCCTTGTTCATGTGAATTCAGGCTTTTCAGCACTTGCTCTGAGTGTATTTGTAGGTAAACGCTTAGATTTTTTTAATCTTAGAAAAAAATATAACAACGGTCTTATGGCACTGGGTTTTCTTTTAACCTTAGTCGGTTGGCTTGGTTTTAATGGAGGATCCGCTCTTTCATTCTCCAAGGATGTACCACTGATTATTATCAACACCGTTATCTCTGCATTCTCTGGCATCGCGGCATGGGCAATTATCGATATTTTTTATACCCCTCATCGTTTATCAATTACGAGTTGCGGACTAGGATTGATTTCAGGACTGGTGGGTATAACCCCAGGCGCACTCTACTTAGCCCCTCTTCATTCATTCTTCGTAGGGGTCATCACCTCTGTAGCGGGAAATTATTTTTCAAGATTCATGATCAAAGTACTTAAAATTGATGATACTTCAGAATCTTTTAGCACACACGGCATTGCAGGTTTCGTGGGAGGAATATTGACAGCAGTTTTTTGCTTAACGGAATTCATCCCAGGAAACCTAACACGAGCACAACTTATTTGGATTAATTTAAAATCAGCCTTAATTATAAGTATATATTCATTCCTAGGATCACTAACCTTAATCTACCTAACCAATAAGAAAATTAAGGCTAGATCCCCAAAAGAAGATGAAAAAAATGGACTTGATATAATTTTTCATGGAGAAAGAATAATAAATCCCTAGTGGTTTACTTTAAATAAAAGAAAGGAAATTATTAATTTGTCATTAATTTTAAGTCTCATTGTTTCTGGATGTTTCAAGTTAATAGTTGCTACACCCTTATTGAAATTTTCAATCAAATATAAACCTAAGGCTTCAGAACCATTTGGCCAGAGTTTGTCCGGTTTGTACTCCAATGGTCCAACTAACACATTATCAAACTCATTAATAATCTCTAAAATATTAGTATTAAATTTTGCACTATCTGAATGATAACTTAAATAAGATGTTTTATCATTAAAATCCTGAGCCAATAGTTTAAACTTAAAAAGATTAAAAACGTCTACCGTTGGTGGAAAGTTTTGATAATTAGCATTACCTATATCCAAAATCAGTACTCTAGAGTTTTGATCAATCTTTTGTCTTAAAACTCTATATAGCTCATAATTATAATCAACTCCTAGATTAGGCGCTGAAATATCATTGAATGGAAGTCTAATATTCTGCAAAGATGAATGAGAAGTGAATGCTCTAAGATGAGAGAGACAATAAATAAAAATGAAAAAAAAGCCCAATACTAAATATCTTTTATACAAAATTGTATCTCTGGGTAGTTTAATCACTAAAAGTGATAGATATAATATTACGATTGAAGGAACATAATATCTCGTTTCTTCGTTTTGAGTGTTTAAACCTAAAAAAACAAGAAGGATTGCAGGGATGACAAAAGAATATACATAATTCCTATTTCTGTTAGTTTCATTTTTTTTGGAAAAAACATTAAAAAAAATAAATGATATGACTAGGACTATAAGCCCTGAATTCTGTGCTAAACTGAAAAATAAACTAGCTTTACTTAAACTAATCATATTTCTAGTTATTGGACCAAAAGTGCATTCGTAAATCCAATAAGCTAATTGCGACAGGAATCCTACATACCAAGCGGCAACAATAAACGAAATTAAAACTGTTGAAATGACATAAATATTTAGAGATTTCTCTTTTTTTAAAAAAAATACAAATATTTGAATTAAATAAATAAAACTAAGCAAAATAATAATAGTATCATCGTTTAGAGTTACGTACTGGACTCCAACCAATCTTTGTAAAAGTAAAATTAAAAATAATATTAAAAAAGAAAACATTCCAAGGAATGATATTAAAATGCTAGTTGTTGTGATTTT
>CANHIY010000091.1 GCA_947461175.1 Bacteriovoracaceae bacterium | reverse complement strand
TGAGACGAGGTTATGGCTATAAGAATGCGGAGTATTTAAAGCTCAAAATCATGCAGCAATGTGGGTTCTTGAATTCTAATTATTTCGATAAGAGCGGATATATGGTCTCATTCTAAAATCAAGGGGTTTAACAAATATGCAAAAGAATCCAACAACTTCTCAAAATCTGATAACAATTTTGACATTCATTATCCTCCTGACATGACCTCTTTTCCAAGTCCTTAAAGATCCTCACCTCCCTTCACAAAAAGAAGGGCTAGTTTTGGCAAAGGATTTGCTCCACTTTTTTACATGGTGGCCATCCAAAGGCCATAGTTGGTCCAAAAATGTGGTAAGGATTGGGCATGAAAAGAGTTATTCAAACGGTATTTATACTCACTTTACTTTTTAAGCTCTCACTTGTTTGTGCGGAGACTCTTGCCTATCATCCTGAACTTTTAATTTCTAGGTACGCCTCTTGGGGCATAGATCCAGATAAGCAAATGGCCTCCATCAATTTAAAGGATTCGTGGTTCAGGTTTAAAAAGAAAAAAGACATCATCGTGGCTGTGGTGGATACAGGAATTCAAGGAGACCATCCTTTTCTTAAAAACAACATCCACGTTCCAGGAAGAAAAGTAACTTCAAATTATTTTGGCGTTGATTTTTCTGAAGATAAATTAAGCTTTACCCCTGTGGATGCTCATGGACATGGGACACATGTGGCCGGAATCGTTAAATCCGTTTTTCCTGAGGTAAAAATCCTCGCCCTTAAATACTATAACCCGAAATCTTCCGGTCAAGCGAACCTGGAGGCCACTATCAAGGCCCTACAGTACGCAGTAGATCAAAATGTTGATGTGATTAATTACTCAGGGGGCGGTCCTGAGGCATCGGTGGAGGAACTCAGGGTGCTTAGAGCGGCTGAAAAGAAGGGAATTCTTATTATTGCTGCTGCAGGGAATGAAAGATCAAATATTGATGAAAAACGAAACGCTTACTATCCTGCTTCCTATGGACTTTCTAATATCATCACAGTGGGCGCACACGATGATGGGTTAAACATTATACCTTCATCAAATTATGGTAAAAAATCTGTGGACATTGCAGCCCCTGGGTACAGAATACGGTCTGCTATTCCTGGAAATGGGGCCGGTTACATGACGGGAACTTCTCAGGCCACTGCCTTTGTGACCGGAGTGGTTGCCTTAATAAAGGCAAAACACCCGAAATTAGAATACGACCACATCAAGAACATCATTCTTTCTTCATCACTTAAGATAAAAACCTTTGAGGGTAAGATTTTGGGTTCTGGTAAGCTTGATGCAGGCAGGGCCCTGGAATTAGCTGAATCAGTTAACGAAAAACTCGAGACTCTTGCTGCCCGTTCTGTAGCAAACCACTGATTATTAACTTACAATGGGAAGATGAAAAATCATTCCTTTTCCTTTTTTCTCACTTTACTTGCGGGTGCGGGCTATGCTTTTTCCTACCCTTCTTTTCTGGGATCAGGTTGGTTTCCCCTGCTCTTTGTGTCAATGCCTTATTTTTTATGGAGGCTGGAATCAACTCCCACAGTTAAAAGAACACTTCTTCATGTGCTGGCCTTTAATCTTGGACTCAATTTGGCCGGTTATTACTGGATTCCTCACACCCTCAGAGAGTTTGGTCAACTTCCCTACTTCGTATCAATCATTCTAGGACTTCTTTTTTCCCTCATCCTTCAGCCTCACTGGTGGTTGTATGTTGTGTGGAAAAAATTTCGCCCGAACATAGATTGGGGCTCAGAAAAAGGAATTCTTTTAACTGCTCTGATTATCACTCTGCTTGAAAGATATGTGCCCCAACAGTTCCCCTCTTTTGCGGGAAGCCCCTGGCTCCACCTCTCCCCGTTCCTGGGGCTTGCCCCCTATGGAGGAGTGGCCATTTTTAGTTTCATCACCTATTGGATTTCGATGGAAATCTTTAATCAATTAAAAATGAAAAAACTTAGATCCGAGGTTTGGATCGTTTTAGTGGTGTTTATTTTAATCAATACAATATTTCCGTTGAAAAATAAGCACTCCGACAAAACTCTTTCAGTACGTATTGTTCAGGCCAATATTGGTAACTTTTTAAAAATTCAATCTGAAAAGGGTGATCAAAATTCATTCGAGTCTGTTAGAAAAAAATATGAAGACCTCTCTTCCACCTCAAATAACTTTGGACCCCAATTAATCCTGTGGCCCGAGACAGCTTATCCCGACACTTTTTTTGGTTCTGAGACAAAGCTTGACGATGTTTTTATTAATATCATGAACAAAACAGGTGCTGAAATACTCATCGGCGGTTACGACCAGGATATGTCAAAATCTCCCTTTGAAATGATTGAGAGTGTTTACAATTCCTCCATTCTTTTGAGTGAAAATAAATTTAAAACATCCTACCACAAGAACATTCTGATACCTTTTGGTGAAACACTTCCTTTTGGCCCACTTAATTCAACAATCGTTTCAATTGTTCCTGCTGTTTCGCTTTTTGCAAGAGGACTGGGAACACCACTCATGGAAACTCGGGAGGGATACCGTTTTGTGACTCCAATTTGTTATGAAATCCTGGAATCAAACTACATGAGAACACTCCTTAATACATGGGGAGGAAATCATTTGATGATTAATCATACAAATGACTCCTGGTACGGAGAGACAGCTGAACCTCACCAACATTTATTTCTGTCCAAGTGGAGGGCCCTGGAGTTTAAACTTCCTCTCATAAGAACCACCAACACAGGAATTTCATCCGTCATCTACCCGGATGGGACAGAGAGCGATCGCTTAAGTATTGGTCAAGAGGGAATTCTAGATGTGGTTGTTCCTCTGGGATCAGGGGAGGCATCCTTTTACCAGGTTTACGGCATCCTCCCACTTCTTGTATTCGTCTTCGTTTTAGGATGCATTAATTGGTTAAAAGAAAAATTTTATTCTCCTCACTCCTGAACTTTTAGGAACCCTGAAAGTTCAAGAGTGAGAGATCTAAATAGACTTAGCAGATGAATGAAAACCGGCCTTGAATAAATCATGAAGCCTTAAGACACCCAGAAAAGTTCCTCCATCAACAACAGGGACCACGTTTAATAGCCTCATGGGATTTTCCATCACTTTTAATGCCTCAAATGCCAGGGTTTCAGGAGAAATCATGGTGGGTCTTACCGTCATGATTTCTTGAACGGGACTTCTGATAGCATCTGGAGTCCTGGCAAAGGCCCTTCTGATATCTCCTTCCACAAGAATCCCTATGAGGGTTTGATTCTTCAAAACGGCACACATCCCTACAGGTTTTTGGGTCATGGCCAGGATGGCATCCTGAAGAGTTGATTGTTCCGATACGACCGGACAATCACTCGCATGAATCATAAGTTTATCAACAGTTAAGGACAGAGATTTTCCAAGAAGACCTGCTGGATGATTGACTGCAAATTTTTCTTTAGAAACACCCATCACATTTTCATAAAGAACTGCCATGGCATCCCCCATCGCTAAAGCCAGGGTGGTTGAAGTGGTGGGAGCAAGGTCATTGAGGCAAGCTTCTTTTTCCACAGAGGCATCTAAGACGATGCCAGCCTTTAAGGCCAGGGGTGAGTCTATTTTTCCCAATAAGGCAATAATCCTTTCTTTAGGAATTTGCACAAAGGGGAGAAGACTTAAGAGTTCCTCAGTTGTTCCGGATTTTGAAATCAGAAGGATCACATCAGATTTGGTGACACGTCCTAAATCTCCGTGCATGGCCTCAGTGGGATGCAGGAAAAAGGATGGAAGCCCCAAGGAAGAAAAAGTCGCTGCAATTTTAGTCCCTATGTGCCCGGACTTTCCCACACCAGAAATGATTAAACTGCCACCTGTTGAGGCGAGAAGATCAAAAATGGAAATGATTTTATTGACTTCTTCATCTCCCAAACGGGAGGCGGCCAGTTCTAAAGCTTTGGCCTCATCTAACAATACTTGTTTAAATAGATTTTTATGATTCATGTCTTACCCAATAAGTTTCTTTTTATTTGATTCATTGATAACATAAAAGTCATGAAATTTTATCAATATATCATCCTCATGTTATTTTTTAATGGCTGTGCCAGTTATGAAAAGTTCCGTCAGGTCACAGAAGAATTGGAAATTCCATCAAAAATTTTTAAATCCGACTACAACCAGACCTGGCAAGCTGTCATATCTGTCATGAGAAAGTACGATATTGCACAACAAAATCAAGAGGCGGGTTTCATCAAAACCAGGTGGATTGATAATACTCTGGAACTGAACTTTGCCGATGCTTTTGGCTCTTCCGATGCAGTCAAGGCCGCAAAATTTAAAATCATCATCAACGTTGTTAAAGGCTTTCGTTCCTCTCAAGAGGTTACCAAGGTAACCATTTATAAAAGACAGTTGATTGAACAAGACTTTTTACAAGGCTGGAAAGAGGTCACCCCTGATGGAATTGTAGAAAAAACTCTTCTCTACCGCATTGAGAGGCTCATTTCCATAGATAACAGTCTTAAGGAAATAGACAAGGCGAGGGAAAAGGAACAGTTAGAGAATTCTGGTCTCTAAAAAATTCTCAAGGTCAGATTTTTTTTGGGTTATTTAATGCAACTTGGGTCCAAAATTTTCTTCTTAAATCCAACGAGTCCGGTGAGCTTTTCCCAGTAATCTTTTCAAGAGAGTAGTCCAGGTCATCTACTAAATCTTGATATTTTGGTTTTAAAATAAGCTTCGCAAAGGGCCCTTTTGCCTTCTGGTATTTTATATCTCCTAGAGTTCTGATAATACTTTTAACTATAGAAGTCCTCTTCCTGGATCCCTTTTCCCCCGTGTAGTTTGACTGATCATACATCATATTCCAAACCTGATTTGAGAGAGTGGTGATTTTTAGTTGGGAAATGTTATCCAAGGCCTGAACTCTTACGATCATGGAGGGATCTTTGAGGGCCTTAGAATAAACTGCAGTGTAGTCATTTTGTTTAAGACCCAATAAAGCTTTAAGAGAAGCGAGCCTCATCATCCAGTGAGGGTGCTCAGTAAATTTGGCAATAAAAGGAGAAGACTTTGTCCCCATAATCCTCGCCAAGAGCATGGTTGCATGCCAGCGGTTTTGGATTGGGTACTTACTGGTTTTCATGACTTTTATCAGGGTCGGGACAGCTTTTTCTTTTAAGTGAAAAGAGTGTTTTTTAAGCATGGCACTGAGTCCGGGTGTTTTTTCATCCATCAAAAACATCTGCTCTAAACGCTCTACGGATATTGGGTCTTGTTTTGTGAGCTGTGACCCTTGAGTCACATTGGGGTTCTTAAGAAGCTTAATCTGGTGATCTTTTTTATCTGCCCATAAGGAGGAGGAAAAGAGAATGACCACCATCATGAAATAGAATTTCATATTCACCCCAACATTTTTTCAAACTCAGAGAGAAGATCTTCTGGAGTTTTCTCTGTTTTTGATTTTTCATCCTGGGCCAAGCTTTTATCTTCAGCATAGGCTGTAGGTTGTGGTTTCTCACTTTCCTGAGGAAGAACACTGATATTATTTAAACTTTCAGGTTGATCATTTTGCTCTAAGGACTGATCTTTTATTTCTTGAACGTCCTCAAGAATATTTGAAACATTTACCGGATCCATTTGTTCAAAAGAAGTCTCTGGTAATTTTTGTTCAATATTTCCCTGTCCTTGAACGGCTGCCAGGGAGCGCTTAAGCTGCTCATTCTCCTGCTGAAGTCTTTTAAGATTCGCAAGATCATCTGAAATAATCTCAAATTCTTTTAATCTTTCTCTTATTTCATCTCTTTCTTTTATCAGCATGGCGAGTTCCTGCTTGAGAGCTTCATCTCCTCCGCCGGTTTCTCTATTCCTTGCAAGTAGTGTTTCGAGTTCTTTAATTTTTGAATCTGCCAATGATAATTGATTTTGTAGCGGAGGGATTTTAGACTCTAATTCCCTCTGGGATCCATGGGAAGACGCAAGCTGTGCCTCTAAAGAAGCAATGAGTGCCTTTTTTTGATTCAGCTCCTCCATCAGTGCTGTATTGGGGGCCCCACTTATTCCGATGGAGTCACCTCCACCCAACTGTGAAAGAGGCATAACTGAAGGGACTCCCTCCAGGTTCATCCCACCTCCTCTAAAAAGAGAAGACTTAAGAGCGTTCGAATTTTGGATGATTGAATCAAGGTAGTTTTTAACCACATTGGCCGGAATGGCATGCTTTAAATTATGGTACTTTCTTCTATTGTAAAACCACAACCAGATGAGAAGAGTGAAGATAATAACCAGCAATCCACGCTGAATATCAAAGATCTCTTCATTATATTTGTCAAAAATAGTAATGACTGTATCGAACACCTACCCCTCCATGGATAAAGTTCGCAGTTTTATAGGCCGCCTTTATATTATCGGGGCCATCATAATTTATGTCAAAATAAACTATGGATTAGTGCTTATTTAGAACAGAAACCAATGAACTGTGAAGGGCAGAATCTGCACAGAGTACAGAAGAGCAAAATGGGTGGTAGGATTCCCCTTTCATAGTTGAGACCTTAACTCCAGCTTCTTCACAAATCAGGGCAGCAGCTGCCATATCCCACGGCCAAAGTTTTTGCTCCCAGTAAGCATCGAGCATTCCAGCGGCCACGTAACTCATCTCAAGGGCGGCACTTCCAAATCTTCTCATGGCACGTACCTTTGGAAACTCTTTGAGAAGATCTTTTTCCACTCTTTTACCGGTAAGATTTGCCGATAAAAGTGCTTCCTTAAATTGTTTTTTCACTTTTCGTTTTTTAAGCCTGACACTAATTTCTTTTTGACCAATTAATCTTGTAAGGAATGCCCCTTCTCCCCTGATAGCGTAAAACAATTCACAATTAACCGGATTATACACCACTCCAAGAAGTGTCTTATTCCCTCTGTTGAGCGCAAGACTTACTCCAAAAAAAGGGACCTTATTATAAAAGTTATTGGTTCCATCAAGAGGATCAATGAGCCAAAGGTACTCATCATTTTTAACCCCCTCAATCCTAAGTTTTTTTGCAAATGCATCCTCTTCAGAGAGGATTTTGTGATCAGGGTAATGTTTTCTAATTTTCTCCATCACAAACTTTTCTGAAAGCACATCCGCTTCAGTGGCCACTCCCTCCTTACCCTTGTCAATAACTTCTAGGGGTTTTGTATAAGAAAGAATTAAGTGCTCGTTTAAGATTTCACCACATTCATAGGCCCACTTAATCATTTGGTTTAGGGTCTTTTTTAAATCAACCTTCGACTCTTTCTTAGCTTTCTTCATGTTGAGAGGATTTTTCATTGGTGATTTGCTCTAAAGTTAATTGTTCTTCTTCAGTTAGTTTAACCTGAGGGACAGCGTAAGACTCACTCAGCCACTGACCCAAATCCAAAAGTCGACATTGATGGGTGCAAAAGGGTCTGAAAGAAGATGAGTAATAGGAAAATTTTTTCTTACAGGTAGGACATACAACTTCAAGATTATTCATGAAAAACTCTTCTTCTTAAACTCTTAAACTTTTCTAAAAAATCTAGTCCATAAGTTATGTCATGATCATCTATGCGGTCTACCAAAAAAATCCCACGCACGGAATTGGCCCCAAAAATGGCATCGGCCTTCAGAAGCTGCTCAATGGTTGTTTCTGATTCAGTAAAAGTTTCAAAATAATCATGGGCCACATCGATAACTTTTTTCCTCATGACCCCCTCTAGGACATTGGGGCCCGTGGGAGCGGTAAAAAGTTTGTTATGACGAACTGTAAATATATTGGCCACGGAGGATTCAAGAACCGTATCTTGGGATGAAAGAAATAACACATCATCATCCCCTGGCTTCATGTATATTTTTTGTCTTAAAATTGTGTCGAAGTAGTTTCCCGCCTTTAAAAAAGAAGGCCACCAGTGAGGGCGCTCCAAAACCGGACAAGTCCGGAGTTTAATCATTTTTTCCTCGTACCTCTGGGGGTCCAATGGAGTGGAGTGAAGATGAACTTTAAGATCGCTCACTGAAATAAAGCCATTTCTTAAAAGTCCCCTTTGTTGCTCCCGATAAACCGTGATCCTGAGGATTTTATTGTCCTGAAGGTCCTGAAACTTTCCTTCCAGCCTATTTTTCAGTTGCTCCACCCAGTCTGATTCATCAATAAAGGGTCCGTAAACAAATTCCACTCCTTTACTTAACCTTTCAAAATGCAAATCCCAATCCCGCACGGTTCCATTTACCAGTTGAGTCGTGGTAAAAACAGATTCTCCATACATAAAGGCCCGGTTCAAATTGTCAGTCACAAATACCTCTTTAAATTTGGCCAACTCTTACTTAATCATGATAGCTTGATTCTGGAGATCCAAACCATTCATTTTTATGATGCAATTGACAATCATTGGCCTTGGTAATCAGGCAAAATCCTGGGCATTAAATCTAAAAGATTCAGGCTTCCCTTTAAGAGTGGCCCTGAGACCTCATAGTAAATCGATTCAATCAGCTAAAGCCCTGGGGATAGAAGTTGTAGAAATTGGTTCTAAAGAGTTTTATGCCGCTGATTTTTACGCATTACTCACACCAGATTCTTCCCACCAGGAATTTTTATCCGAACATGCCCCAGGTTTTAAACAGGGAGCCCATTTTTTGTATGCCCATGGATTTTCTGTGGTGACCTATGAATTTGAAAAAAAATATCCCCATTTAAACCATATCTTATTTGCTCCCAAATCTATTGGGACAGAGTTAAGAAATCAGTACCTCATCAAGGGTCACCTTGGGGCCGTGTATTCTCTGGAGCACTCCAGCGGCTCCCCTCCAGAGCTTGAAGTTTGGTTGAAAAACCTGGCCACAGCACTAGGAATTTCTATGGGTCCCTACAAAACAACTTTTAAAAAAGAAACTGAGGCTGATCTCTTTTCAGAACAGGGACTTCTCTGCTCTCTGATTCCTTATACTGCAGAAAAAATGTTTCAGCATTTAATTGAAAACGGGGTTGAAAAAGAACTGGCTTATTTTGAGTGCTGGCATGAACTAAAACTCATTGTAAACGCCATGGTAGAAAAAGGCCCCTTAGAATTTTTTGAACTCATTAGTCCCAATGCTCTGGTTGGTGCTCACAAGGGTCACCAAAGACTCATGAAACCAGAGATGATCCAAAACTTGAAATCATTAATGACTGAAATCCAGGATGGAACTTTCAACGCTGAACTAGAGGCTTCTCATGTAGAAGAAATTAGAGGCAAAATACGGCACTTCTGGAAAAACTCTGACTTACAAAAAACACATGAAACGCTTAAACGAGAACAGAAATGAAAAAATTGAATTTACGAAACTTAAAAGAGAGCAAGCAAAAAAACCTTCAAATGTTAACCTGCTACGATTATCAAACTGCTCTTCTTTTAAACAATACTGATCTTGATTTGATTCTGGTTGGAGATTCTCTGGGTAATGTGATCCTGGGTTATGAAACAACTATTGAGGTGACCCTGGATGATATGCTGGTCTTTGCCAAGGCCGTGAGAAGAGGTGCTCTTGATAAGTTTCTCATCGTAGACCTGCCTTTTGGAAGCTATTCAACTATTAATCAAGGAATTCATTCCGCCACTAAACTTTTTCAGGCATCAAAATGTGAGGCGATTAAATTAGAAGGGGCCTTTCCCTACCAATTAAAGCTTATTGAACGCCTCACTCAAACTGGTATTCCCGTCATGGGCCACATCGGGTTGACTCCTCAATCAGTTCATCAGCTGGGGGGATATTTTAAACATGGAAAAAAAGAAGACGATGCCCAAAGACTTCTGAAAGAGGCACAATCTCTTCAAGATGCGGGATGCTTTGCAGTGGTTCTTGAGATGGTTGAGGAACCTGTTGCCGCCAGGATCACCCAGGAACTTAAGATCCCAACCATTGGTATCGGGTCAGGAAAAAAAACCGATGGACAGGTCCTCGTGATTAATGACCTCCTAAAGTTAGGTCGAGAGAATCCACCAAAGTTTTGTGTACCTGTGGCAGATTTATATCAACTTAAAAAAGATCTCATCGAAAAATATCTCATCAACCAGAGAAGCTAATATGCAAGGCTTGGTCACTTTAGATTTTGGTAACTCAAATCCTCACGCAGGTGTGTTTCAGAAATTAAACGGAGCTTGGAAACTCATTCAGGTCGTCACACTAGAAGAATTAAATTCCACACTTAAGACCTTAGACATGAGCCCCCATAATACAAGTATGGTTCTCTCAGAAGTGAGGTCTCGGGAGGAAATCATCAATAAATTCATGGAAGAAGGTTATCTTCTTACCAGGGTGAAAGATTACTGGAGAGGAAGTAAATTTGCAGGGATGCCGGTAAACTATTCAAACACACTGGGTGAGGACCGCTTAATTGAAGCGTTCTATGCCTTTAAGACAGACAAGCGCCCCACTTTACTTATTGATGCTGGAACATTTGTCACCATAGATGTCATCAATGAAAATGGTTTTCAAGGAGGGTATATCCTTCCGGGAGAAAATCTCTACTTTAAAACTTTTAGTCATGGTGAACAGCTTAAAAATGTTTCTTGGAAGAGAACCTCTGGAATTGAACTTCCTAAAGATACGACTCTTGCAATCAGTAGTGGATATTCAGCATTCATTTTCCTTGCTCACGAGATTCTAAAGAAGTACCAAATAGATAAAATTCTTCTTACTGGCGGCGGAATGGATTCCTGGAAATCTTATTTTCACTCACCTAAATCACAACACATATTAGAGGAGCGGCCCCATTTCATTCATGAGGCCCTTAAATACTGGTGGACAACACAAATTGAGCAGCTATGAAAATACTTTTAGGAATCACTGGATCCATTGCAAGTTACAAAAGTTACGACGTTGCGAGGCAACTGGTTAGAAATGGCCACGAAGTAAAGGTTATTTTAACGAAAGGTGCACTGGAATTTATTAAACTTGAAACCTTTCGCTACCTGGGAGTGAAGGCTTCCTATCATCCAAATGATGACTTTGATCCCTCTCAAATAGGCACCAATGAAAATGTTCTCCATGTTGAACTTTCCAAATGGGCCGACAAACTCATCATCGCACCGGCTTCTGGAAATACGATTTCAAGGCTTGCAACCGGTATCACCAATGATCTTTTAACCAGTGTTTTTCTGTGTTTTGGAAAAAAACCCGTCCTCATTTTTCCTGCCATGAACACCCAGATGTGGCAAAATGAAAGAATTAAAGAACATGTTTTAAAAATTCAACATTCTCCCCATGTGGGGGTCATTCAACCGGCCTCTGGACTTCTAGCCTGTGGGGACATTGGTGAAGGTAAGTTTCCTGACGTGAGTTCTGTGGTGGACCTCATTGAAACCTATAACCCCACTTTAAACCAACATAAAAAAGTCATCATCACAGCTGGGGCCACGGCCTCGGCACTTGATCCGGTGAGGTTTATCACCAATCCCTCCACTGGAAAGATGGGGATTTCTGTCGCCAAAGCTTTTTTGGGACAGGGTTATGAAGTCATTTTGCTCGCGGGTTATCAGTGCTCAAAGGAAGTTGAACAATTAAAGGGACATCCCCACTTTAGCCTTTTTAAAACCCCTACTACAGAGCTTATGAAAGAGAAGGCCAAGGAATTGTTCCCAAGCTCAGACCTCTACATCTCAACTGGTGCCATTGCAGACATTGAATTTGATCCTGCCTCTATGAAATTAAAAAAAGAGGCCATGGGAGATACCATTTCATTTAAAAAAGCTTCTGACATTTTAAAAGAAATTTTATCCCTAAGGACTCATCAGAAAATTATCAGTTTTGCCGCAGAAACAGAAACCACCAAAGAGGTTTTCATGGAAAAAATGGAAAGAAAGCCTGTGGACCTCATGATTGGTAACCGGGTTCGTAATGGTTTAGTAGGTGGAAGTGAAATCGAGGGTTTTCAAAAAGATGAGGGTGAATACTTTTTTGTTCAAAAAAACTCCATCACTGGCCCCATTGGGCTTAGTAAATTTCAACTTGGAGAAAAACTTGTGAGCTGGTTTGAAGGAAAAT
>CANHIY010000090.1 GCA_947461175.1 Bacteriovoracaceae bacterium | reverse complement strand
TTTTTTGTATGAATTGTTTTTGTCGACAAAAATCATATCAAATAACTTAAAGGCCTATCATGGCATTTAAATCAGACTAATTTAGTTCCGCACATAAATGAGAAAGATTCCAGTTTTTGCCTTTTCAGGACTTTTCTCGTAGGTCCTCGTAGTTCCCATGTTCTTTTCGTTATTATCTTTGCGTTAGCTGATCAAAAGGTATCGGGTAAGTTCTTTTAATAATCTGAATTTCTTTATGTTTTCAAAATAATAAAAATAAATGAATTGAGATTATTTAAAAAGAAAGCCTAGATTTAAGTAAATGATCATGTGAGTGGAAGTTTGTGCCTCCCCCTCTAAATCGATAATTTCATCCTGAGTATCAAAGCAAGCTGTATTATGAGGATGAAAACAATCAAAATCCTGATTATTTCTTTCATTAAAATCCTTTACGAAAAAGGCGCCCTTCTTTGGGCGTCAATCGGAAGGTGAATCTCAAAAAAATCTTGGAAGGGGTTTAGAATTTTTCAGATGTTTTTTGAATGAATTTTGAGTTATCTCATAAAAAATATTCATTAATAAAAAGTGAACGGTAATTATCCGCTCACTTTTATTCTCTTGTAGAGAAAACTCGAGCTGTTCCATAGTGTTCCTGAACAATCAGAATCAATTCGGTAAGTACCGTTACCTTTTTCTCCATAATATTGAAAAGACAGAACTAAGTATTGATATTCAGTGCAATATTTAGCAAAAATTCCATCGGGCCACGCCCGATAATCGGAGTAGATATCAGAGCTGGGAGCGAACCAGTAGAGTTTGTTGCGGTGATAGTATAATTGGTTGTACCTGTTCCGGTTGTTGGATTACCAAAGATCATGGAGGAAGTAGGGTTGATTGATAATCCTGTAGGCAGTGATGTAGCTGAACAAGCTAAAGGAGAACCATTACTTTGAAGGATGGATGGTTCATTTTCAAAATAACTATCTTTATTTTCAATTGAGCTTGATTAACTAAGATTTGGAAGAATTTCTTTAATAAACACTGTTCCTAAAGCATAGTTTGATAAGTCAGTTGAAGTGGTACACACTCTATAATTAAATGTCTCAATTCCTGCACTATTGATATTTCCTTTGAAAGTAGTGGTGCATTTTCCCAAAATACAAAGGCAGAGATTGAGACGAGTCCATTGGTCACAACGTGTAATGATCTTTAAGTCAAATCCATACAATTCATGAATTCCTTAACAAAAAATGGTTAACTGCCATTTTTTATTGTCATAAATTTGTTTCAATTTCTTCCTAACTCATTAAAAAATCATTTTTTATAAAAAATTACATTTCCGATCTCTATAATACCGACATGGTTAACTTTTGTTCTTTAAAATTTAAAAGTAGGAGGTTGGTTGTGAAAAATGTAGGAATGATGGTTTTTAGTTTATTTATTACTATTGCTACATCTCAAAGTGCCCATGCGTGGAGGTGTAGTAATGGCTTTTTTCCAGTAGATGATAATGGTTTTAGTGTCAATTTTAGTGCTAGGTCTAAAGATGGATTTGTGATTATTCATCAAGGACAAAAGTTTCCAAATGACGCAGAACCATTCATATACAGTTCAAGATCTGAGTGTAAAAAAGCCATGAAGGAAATTAAAAGAAGCTTAAAAGATTCTAGCAAAGATGAAGATTAATTTTATTTTAATATCAATGCGTAAATGAAGACATACGTGGACTCCATTTACGCATTTAGTGATCTTTCAGTATGTTTACCAGAACTTTTTTTGAATCCTCATAGCTGTGACCTTTAGAGATAAGAAAGCGAAGAATTTTATCTCTAAGTTTAAATTTTTCTTGAGGATCTTTAGGTATTTCTTTGGAGCGAATTTTTTTTAAGACGAGCTTTTCAATGCTCTCACTCTCATCAAATCCTAGTTCTTTTTCGATTTGCCTAAATTCATCTTCCTGAAATTCAAGCTTCTCTAAAAAACCGCGTCTTCTGATTTTATCTTCGCTCTCACCTTTAAGCATCCATTTACGGATGAAGAGTCTTCGATAGTTTTCTTCGCGCAAGAGACTATTTTCTTTGAGCTTTAAAATTACCTCGTCAATTTCATGAGGAAGATTATCTTTCTTGGATCTGAGTTTAACTCTTAACTTAAACTCAGAGTAATCCCTGCGAGCGAGTAGATGGATAGAGTAGTTATAGATACGCTGATTCATAAAAAAGAAGGGCCACTTTCGTGGCCCATCCTGGGAGGTTATTGAACTTTATTCTTCGCTTTGGTCGCTTGCTTTTCTTCTTTGATTTCACCTGTTGTCATGTCAACAGAAGCATTGTCCATGGAAGGAATAATCCCATGCTTTACTAAAACTTTCTGACGGATTTCATTCATGAGTTCTGTATTATTCTTTAAGAACTCTTTTGAAGCTTCACGTCCCTGTCCAAGCTTAGAATTGTTGTAAGAATACCATGCACCTGCTTTTTCAACGATTCCTTCATTAGCGGCAACATCAAGGAGGTCTCCCTCTTTAGAGATACCTGCTCCGTACATAATATCAAATTCAACTTCACGGAAAGGAGGGGCCACTTTGTTTTTAACGATCTTCACCTTCGTTCTGTTACCGATAACTTCTTCACCATCTTTTAAAGCACCAGTACGACGTATATCCATACGAACTGAAGCATAAAATTTAAGAGCGTTACCACCAGTTGTTGTTTCAGGGTTACCGAACATCACGCCAATCTTCATTCTAAGCTGGTTGATGAAAATAACGGTACAATTTGAGCGAGCGATAGATCCTGTTAATTTTCTAAGGGCCTGAGACATGAGACGGGCCTGGAGTCCCATGTGTGAATCACCCATATCACCTTCAAGTTCAGCTTTTGGAGTTAAGGCCGCCACTGAGTCAACAATAAGGAGATTAACAGCACCTGATCTCACAAGCATATCCGCAATCTCGAGTGCCTGTTCGCCAGAGTCAGGCTGAGAAATAAGAGTATTAGGAATATCTACACCAAGCTTGGCCGCATAAACTGTATCAAGGGCATGTTCAGCATCAATAAATGCAACAGTACCACCAGTTTTTTGGCATTCAGAAGCGATGTGAAGAGTGAGGGTTGTTTTCCCAGATGATTCCGGTCCATAAATTTCAATAATACGACCTTGAGGAATACCACCTACTCCAAGTGCCAGATCAATACCTAGGGAGCCCGTAGAAATGGCGGGAATTTTTTCAGAAGCTTCTGCTGAATCAAGGCGCATGATGGCCCCTTTACCAAATTGCTTTTCAATAGTTGAAAGGGCAAGATCAAGGGCCTTTTTTTTGTTTGCAGCATCTGCCATGTTCGTGTGGTTCAGTGACATAAGAAACTCCTTCTATTCTATAAAAAATTTTTACTTAAATGAGTGTGTATACAAAGACGCTAACACCCACCCAAGTTTTCGACAATCCTTTTCATGCAATTTTTACGGAAAATTTACGGATGTCTAACAATTTGAAATATTTAATGATTTTACGCCCAGGGTCAAATGAAATTCCTTAAAGAGTAGCACACAATTCCAGCGTAAAGCCCGCTAATGACATCATCAGTAATTGTTCCAATCCCATGATGAAGCCGATCAAAATATGAGGCAGGCCAGATTTTAATGATGTCAAAGAATCTAAAAGTTAAGAAAACAAGAAAGAGAATGGGAAGTTCTACAGATTGAACGAAACTCCAAGTAACCAGCATTCCAATCACCTCATCTATGACAATCCATTGTGGATCATGGAGCTGGAATTTTTTTTGAGTGTGTTGAGTGACAGAAACTGCGGTCGTGAACAGAACAAAAATCAGAATAAAAAGTCCAATCGTTTTTATGTTAAGATATTCGAGTAAATAAATCAGGGGTAAAGTAGCAAGACTTCCGACTGTTCCTGGTGCCTTAGGAAATTTTCCGGTATAGAACCAAGAAAGGAAAAGCATGACAGGAAGGGACGGCCGTTGAATTTTTTGCTCTTTCATACGATATAAGTTAATTTCAGATTTTAGTTAGTACTCTATTAGTAACTCTAAGCTCATCATGAGAGATTGGCAAAAAATATGACTCAAAGACCAAGTTATCTGACGGACTATGTTTTTAATTGGGAAACTTTTGATGTCGTATGCAGTGGGAAATCTTCTTTGGATGCCACGAACTACCTCACTGAGTTGCACGATAAGAATCAGGTCACTAACTTTCTCTATGGGTATGGATTTGATATCAATGATCCTGTTGAGACGGCTGAATTATTTGGTATTTTTCAGGAAGCTATTCAATTTATAAAGCGTTACTTTTTAAAAGAAGGAAATCCTGAAGGAATTGATCTCAGAGTTCCAAATTATCTTTTTACCATCACAAATATTTCGGACCTCTTTCTTGCTGCCACTGGACACTCATTAGCGAAGCTTAAAAAAGATGACCAGCTTTGGGCGGGAGTGGTCTTAAAAGTCATGCATACCCTTCTTCATACTGATAAAGACTTACGATATCGGTATTACTCGACGATTCAACAGCAAATTTTTGATAGGTTCTATAAGTTCATACATCGTGATGAACAGAGTGGATTATTTTTAAAAAATGAAACAGGCACATCTATCTCATTACATGATTTTCAAACCAAAGCTAAAAAAACCAGGGACTCAATAGTCATAAAGCTTCTTCACAAACAAGAAAATGTGGCCGAAGAACTTTTTGACCGAATTGGAGTAAGAATCATCACCAAAACTAAGCTCGATGCATTGAGGGTGATTAAATTCTTACATAGAAATCATGTCATCATGATTAACAACATAAAACCCAGTCGTTCTCAGAATTCACTGGTTGATTTAACAACGTTCAAGAAACACTTATATACATTATATAAAGAGGCCATCAGGAACCAGTTAAGTGAAGTTGAATTTTACGACAAACTGAATAAAGTTATTGATGAAGCTGTACCAGGTAGAAACTCCCAAGAGAACAGGCATACATCTGAAGAATATCGGGCAATTCATTTCACCGGCCGACAACTCATCAAGTACCGTAATCCATTTATGTCTTCTTTTAATGAAGTAAGAAAGATGGCCCTAAAAGATAAACAAAACCCTGTGTCCGAGGCCCTCTTAAACCTTGATACCTCTGCCGTCTCCAGAGACATTCGATTTTTTTATCCCTTTGAAGTGCAAATTACAGATGTAGAGAGTCATTTGAAAAATTCACAAGGGGAAGCGTCCCATGCTGAGTATAAAAAATCACAACTAAAATCGGCCATGAAGAGGATCTTTCGCCCCATTATTGAATTTCATAATTTAAAGATCGATTAAAATGCTGGTTTAAAAAAACTTCAATTCGCTCGTTAATCATATCCGGAAAATCGGCTTGAGGCACATGAGAGCCTTCTTTGAGAAAATATGTCTCGGTATTTGGAATGAGATTAGCGAGAGTTCTTTGAAGATGGTTTGGTATGACGTTATCTTTGTGCCCACCCATAATCAAGGTGGGAGACTTCATTTTCTCAAGACTTGCCATAATATTTTGCTTAGTCATTTCGTTGAAAAGTTGAAAAAATACATCAGCACCAAGTTGCCCCATTTTATTCAGATATATTTCAATAAATTCTTTCGACACTTTCGCTTTATTAAATCCGGTTGAATGAATGATCTCTCTAACAATTGGATTTACCCCACTAAGAGTCCAGATTTTTCTAAAAATATCCGGATACTTTTCTAATCCCAAAGTGGCAATTGGTGCGACAAACTCCATGATGTTGGTGTCAAACATGATGTCCCTGACGTTGATAAATGTTCCTGAGATGAGTACCATGCCTTCAACTATGGAAGGATAGTCCTTGGCGATCTGGAGGCAGATATTAACACCCATGGAATGACCCAAGAAAACGGCCTTATTTATTTTGAGATATTCACAAAGCTTATAAACATCTTCTGCCATTTGTTGAAAAGTCATCTTTTTAAGATCGTGTCCGCCGGTTGATTGGAAGTGACCCCTATAATCGTGAATCAGGATCTGGTAGCCCTTTTTATCAAAAAACTCGGTTTGGTATTTCCAGTGGTGATTACTGCATACCAGGCCATAGTTAAATACCAGCATGGGTTTTTGCGGATTGTATTCAGAAAAATTTTTCACATAAAAGAGCTGTTCATTATCTTCTGTTCTATAAAAATTCGCCTCAGAATGTTGAAACATTTATGGCTCCATTAATTTTGTAAGATTCTCTATGATAGGTATCCGCAAAGATTCCTCAAGAATCAGCTTATCAAGTTTTCTATCCAAAATTTCCTGCTTGGTTTCACTCATTGTTTCAGAAAAGCTAAGAATTTTAAATGTTGTTTTTCCAATCGTTATAGCATCGTTTACTTTAAGTTTACGGATCGAAGAGGCCCTTTTCCCGTTCAAGAGATAGTGTTCCACATCTTTTTGTGGATGGATGAGAAGATCAGAACCAATGACTTCAAGAAAAATATGTGATGGGAATAGGTCCTTATCATCGACCCAGAGATCTCCTACAGTTCTTCCAATATAGATTTGATTCTGGAAATATTTAAAAGGTGCAATGATATCAAGATCCGGGCTTTCAATAAATTCAAAGTTAATCATACTCTGTCCTCTTAGATAGTATCGAGTATTTTTTGATCTTTTGCGAGGGTTTCAAAATAGGGGTTCAAGATATCTGGATGACTTGTTTGAATGTTCTTAAGATCCTTCACCACTTCTTCGAGCAAATTGGTATGACTAATAAAATTGGCGAGTTTTTTGGATGTCAGATTTCCCGATTGATCTACTCCAAACAAGTCACCTTCTCCTCTAAATTTAAGATCTTCCTCGGCTATGACAAAACCATCGAGGTTATTTTCAATGACTCTTAATCTTTGATAAGCCTCCGGGGAAACTTCTCTATCTAAGACTAAAAAACAAAACCCGGATTTATCTCCTCTCCCAACCCTTCCTCTTAACTGATGGAGTGAGGAGAGACCAAACCTTTCGGGATTATAGATACTCATAATGGTGGCATTGGGGATATTAATACCAACTTCGATGACACTGGTTGAAATAAGGATGTTAAATTTCTTATCTTTAAAATCTTTGACGACCTTTTCTTTTTCTTCACTTTTCATCTGGCCATGTAACATACCGACGTTGAAGCCATGAAAAACTTTTTGGTATTTATCCAAACTGTTTTTAACATTTTGAATATCCTCTGTTTCACTCTCTTCGATGGCGGGAAAAACAAAGTAGGCCTGTTCTCCAAGGGAGAGCCTGCCTTTAATGAATTCAATATATTTATCGTAATTAACTTTTTCAGTAATCCTGGTCTTAATTCCTTTTCTCCCTTCCGGCATCATTTTGATAGAAGAGATATCAAGATCTCCATATTGGGCCAAGCTTAGAGTTCGGGGTATGGGAGTTGCAGTCATAATAAGACAATGGGTGCCCTCACCCTTAGCAATGAGTTTTAATCTTTGCTCAACCCCAAATTTGTGTTGCTCATCGATGATCGCTAATCCCAGTTTTTTAAATTCAACAGTTGTTTGAAATAAGGCATGTGTTCCAATAACAATTTCTGTATCGCCATTTATTAGTTTTTTAATAATTTCTTTTTTCTCTTTTGCTTTTGTTGAGCCCAACAGAAGGTCCACATGAAGGATAGGATTGAGTTGTCTGAAAGACTCGTAATGTTGTTGGGCCAAGGCTTCGGTAGGACACATCAGGGCCACCTGGAAACCACTTTTATTAACAACTCTGGTAGCAAGAAAGGCTACGATTGTTTTACCACATCCCACATCACCCTGGATCATCCTCATCATAGGATGACCTGATTTAAGGTCAGAAATAATTTCACGAAAAACTTTATCTTGATCGTTTGTAAGGACAAACGGTAAATGCGTTGCCAGATCATTTGCCTTTTTTTCTTCGATAGAAATAAGGGGAGCCTTTTTTTTCTTGATAAATTTTCTTCTGGTTTGAATTTTTAATTGATCAATAAGAAATTCTTCATAAATGAGGCGCTCTTCTGCTTTAATTTTTAATTTATCATTAAAAAAATCTTTGGAAATTTTTCCATGAATTATTTTAAAGGCATCTGAGAGTGTTAATTTTTTATCATACCCAAGTTCAGGAATCGTCTCAGGTATGATGTCCCAAAGTTTTTCTGGTATGAGTTGAATAATTTTTTTAATGTGATTACCTGAAACTTTATTTAAAGTAGGGTACTCTATAATATAGGGATTAAGATTTTGATCCTGGTCAATAATTTCTGGATTAATGATCTGTTTTTGCGCCTTAAATTCCTGTACTTGTCCAAGAAACGAGATGCGATCCAAAGATTCAAGTTGCTTTTTATGATTGGGGTAGAGATTAAACCAGCGCAGACTCATCGTCTCGTGAGATTGGTCATCTTTTAAGACGACATAACCATTATATAGAAGGATATTTCCCTTGCCCTTCCTTCCAAAGGCAGGCCTTATTTCTACATGAATGACTTTGCCAGATCCTCTGAAAAACTTATTCAGTTCTGCATTTCTAAATGCTTGAAGAGATGGAGTGGTATGTATTCTTAAAGGAATGATCCACAACAAATCTTTTAGTGAGAGTATCCCTGCCTCTTTTAATTTTTCAAAAGTAGGGGAGGGTCTTTTGCCTTTAGAAAGTAATTCTAGAGAGGAACTCCATTGAAGTTCAGCTGTATTTAATGTCCTGGACTTCATAGGTTAGATCACCCTTCGGAGCTTTAACAACAACCTCATCCCCCGCTTCTCTTCCAATCAGAGCACGACCTAAGGGTGAGTTGTAGGAAATTTTCTTAGGATCAGTCATGGCCTCGTCTTCGCCCACAATTTGAAAGCTCAGAGTGGTCTCTTTTTGATGATCAAAGATCGTTACGGTGGCACCAAAAACGATTTTATTAGAATTGATGGTCGTTACATCTATGACTCTTGCCCGTGCAATTTTGGATTGCACATCAAGAATTCTTCCTTCAATAATGGATTGTCTTTCTTTGGCAGCAGCATATTCTGCATTTTCTTTAAGGTCACCCAAGTCCCTTGCCTCGGAAATGGCTTGTTTGATCTGCTCTCGCTCAACTCGGACAAGATGATTCAATTCATCTTCAAGTAGTTTTCTACCATGTGTGGTCATCGGTTCACTCATGTCTGTCCTCTAAAGTTATTTTTTAAATAAGGCACTGGCCCTGGCAAGTGCATCTTCCCGCTCTTTGTCAGGATTTGTGCCTATAGAGCCTATCTTAAAATAATCACAAAAGTTAGCTTTCTCTTTATCTTGAACGCGGTCAGCAGAAGATTCTCTGCATTCATTATAAGATTTTGGATCATAAAATTGACACATCTTACAGCATCTGATGTCAGATGAGCACGAGGGACATGTGTCCCGACGACCGACTAGGATTTTGAAAGTGTCTGAAAGAGGTTTCCCGCATTTAAAGCAAGTTAGTGCCAATTAAAACTCCTGTCCGATGCCGATTCCCCCTCCAATTCCATTTTTTGGATCAGTTGGGGCAAGAAAGATCTTAGGTGTATTACGTTTGTTATATTCCTCAACTGATTTTAAAAGTAAATACTCATTATTATATTGATTAGTCTTGTAAATCAGGTAACTGACAGCAATCATGGTTGCACCGCCAAATAATAAGAAGTTTTTGCTGGTAATAGTGTCCTGTTCTCCGTCAGAGGTCCTGAGTAACCCCCCTAGCACCATGGCGGTACCCAGTGTGCTTAATGCGGCACTTCTCCAGGTTGGTCGATTATTTTTTTGGTATTCATCAAGAAGATCCTCTGAAACCTGATCTTTTTCAAGGTAATACCTAAGGCCCTCGCCTCTGTTTTTATTGCTTAAATCTACCAAAACTTCCTGGTAATTAATGGTGGCCACCCGACTGCAAGTGTCGGCTCCATAAGAGGGAATGAGGATGAATAAGGCAATTAAAAGAGTCAGTTTTGACATAGGGTAAATAGTTCTTATGAGAGAGAATATTAGTTTCTGCCCGTATTTTATCTTACCATAAGATAAAAAGCGACTGAGTTAATTTATGGATATTATCAAAACAGGTATTGGAATTTCTAAGACCATCAGAAATGTGTCACGTTTTCGTGAAATTCTCACTGTTTTAAGCCGTCATGGATTTTCGCAATTAATTGTTAAATCAGGTCTTGATAAGGTCATACCAGGTTTCGTTCTCCCCGGAAGGATTTCTGCTTTTAAAGAAGACTTATCTGGTGAAGAGTGGTGGCAAAATTTTGGCCAGGAGCTTCGGCACAGCTTTGAAGAACTTGGACCCAGCTTCATAAAATTAGGCCAGTTAATGGCCACCAGAGAGGATATTTTAGATCCTGCACTCATCAGAGAACTTAAACTTCTCCAGGATCAGGTAAAAGGAATACCCTTTGACGTCGCCCAAAAAGTTATTGAGGAAAATCTTGGGAAAAAAATTGAAGACGTTTTTAGATCAATAGACAAAAACCCCATCGGAACTGCTTCTATTGGAGTTGTGTATAAGGCCGAACTGCATACTGGTCAGAAAGTTGTAGTCAAGGTGAGAAGACCCAGGATTGCAAAACTCATCGCCACTGATTTTGAAATATTACACTTTATTGTGAAAAAGCTTGAGGGTGTATCATCTGAAATTCGTTTTCTTGGGATGTCCAAGATGATTTCAGATTTTTTTAAGAGCACTCAAAATGAACTTAACTTCATGATTGAGGCACAAAATTGTGAGAGGCTTAGAAAAAATCTTGAGCTGATTGATAAGGATCAATTTTTAGTTGTCCCAAAAGTCTATAAGGAATTTAGTTCTCAAGAAGTATTAGTTTTGGAGTTTCTAGATGGAACGCCATTCAATCAGTTCAGGTCAATTAATGAAATGGGCGAGGACATGGTGGAGAAGCTTGAAAAGAGTATCGAGCTCTTTACTCACACCTTACTCGCCGATGGTTTCTTTCACGCTGATCTTCATGGTGGAAACTTTTTTGTTTTAAAAGACAGAAGAATCGGCATCATAGATTTTGGGTTGATGGGAACTCTTAGTAAAAAAAATCGGGCCAATCTGATTGCTATCCTCTATGCGGTCATCACTTATAACTTTGATAACCTTGTTTATGAGTTTCTGGATGTTGCTGAGTATGAGTCTATCCCAGATCATGAGGAACTTATACGAGACATTAAAGACGCGATTTCTCCCTACATAGGTTTAAGTGTGAGAGAGACCAATATGACTGAGTTAGTCCGAAACCTTATCCGGACACTTAGTAAGCATCAACTTTATCTTCCCAGAGAGTGGTTTATTATTTTTCGTGCCTTAATGACGCTCGATGGAGTAGGAAAATCAATTGGTCTGGACATTAACATTTTTAAAGTTCTGGAAAAAGATCTTCCAAACCTTGTTTCTGAACTTCTTTCACCAAAAAATACCCAGGAAGAACTTTTGTGGGTAGCAAAAGATGTGGTGAGTTCATTAAGGATTGTTCCAAAACATCTTAAATGGTTTTTGAGAGAGGTCTCTTCAAATGGTTACGCTTTAGAAATTAGGCTCAAAGATCTTGATCTTCTTACCAAAGGGATTAATAGGTCATTTTATTCTTTGGGAATGTCCTTCATGGCCTCTATTTTCGTTCTTTGTGGTGCTTTGTTTGTCAGGAACGTATCTGTCACTTCCTTGAACGATATTCCAGTTCTTAGCTGGGTATTCTGGTCTATTGCCGCCTATCTGATGCTTAGAATTGCCCTCCTTAAAAAGTATTAAATTGTGCGTCCACTACTGAGGATGAGTTTATACCGTAATCCTCAAACTTTCGTTCGACGCTTAACAAGAAATCTCTCGTTCTTTCAGAAACTTACTTAATCCTAAATCTTCCCACCGTCTTGCAGCCCCTTGCCCCCTATGACCACAAACCCCGATCAATTTCAATTGATCCCCCCCTATTGCCCTAACCATAAGTGTCAATTCCACCACGGAACGACCAAGCGGTTTTATGTGAAAAATGGATTCACTCCCACGGACAAGGCCCCTTTTTTGACTCAACGCTACCGGTGCAAGGAGTGTAGAGTGCAATTTTCGGCGAATACGTTC
>CANHIY010000089.1 GCA_947461175.1 Bacteriovoracaceae bacterium | reverse complement strand
GAAGCAACCACTCAAGTGGTCAAAAGACATTAGGAATTGGGATATGATAAATGAAGTTCAATTAAATCCTTTACGAGCAAAAGAAAAAGAGGATAAAAAAGAAGCAGCTTAGTTTTACACTGAGTGGTCAACTATCCTGAAATTTTCCGATTCTTTATTTCCGCACAGATTCTTTCGAAATCGTCTTTCGATATGAGACACTTGCTCGCAGTCTCAAGATAGTGACGCCTCCAAATTTTATCAAAGCTGTAATGATTCGAATTCCCAACCCCCATGGCGAGTCTTAACTTTTGAATGCTGCGCTTCTCTCTCGCATGCAGGAAATATCCGCTCATCACATCGTAGAAAGGCGTCATTTTAAATCCATTCTGATTCATGAAGACGCTAAAGTTCTTAGCATGACCGTCTGTCGCAAAAAGAAGATCAAAAATCATGATTCCTTTAAAAAAATCAAACCTATCATTCGCTTCTAGGGAGCCGGCCAATAATTTGGAAATGGCCACAATACCGGGCCCTCCCTCATTTTGATATTTCTTATAAGGTGATACGCCCAATGCCTGGCACATATCCTCCTGCGGAATTCGTAATATCACATCTTTTCCATCTTCTTTAAGCCAGCGTCTATCAAATCGTTCAACGACAAGCACTCTTTGGTCTTCGAACCTCTCAATCGTGGCTTTGCACGTTTTGAGACCAAACTTTTGCATGATAAAGAGCGAAGCCCATTCGTTATCGACACTGTCATCAAAATTAATATCCATCCCCAAGGCCCCTATCGGTGTCTTGATGATATGCGTGGTTGGTGTCTGCCCATGTGGCTCACACCAGTTTCTTCCGACTTTCAACAGTGCCGTTTTCTCCTGGGCCCCTGCGATCGATAGTCTGAAATCATCCTCTTCCATTCCCAGAGGTGAGACGGAGCCGAGGCCCCGAATTTTATTAGCAATCTTCTTTGTCGTTAACTTCAAATAGTTCATCTCAAAGATCGGTGGCTCAACTCCATCTTCAGCAATAAATGTGAGGGCGCCTACACAGTCCCTACCCACGACTTCCAATATATCAAAGGGTCTTGTGCTTTCTGCGCCGAACTTCTTTGCGACTAATTTTTTAATTTCATCGTTATCTGGCAAAAGATTATCAAAATACCTCGAAACAATTTCTCCCTTATACTCCTGTTCCTGAATTGGGAGCGACTGAGAAATCGCAAAGCCCTCCCGTATCCACTCTTCTTGGTACTGAAATGAAATTTGTCCTGACGAATCTTTTTTGAGGAGACCCACATTGGCTCCATTCAAAAAGACATTGAGTGCCTTACCTGCTTTTTTACGTCCCATCTCTCACACCTCATCCAAGTAGCTAAGCACAGCATGCACCTTGCTTTTACCGCTGAGTTTTGCTTTGACAGTCCCTGAACTTGATAACTCCAGATTTAACTTTAGTGCTTGGACGATTTTAAAAAAAGAATCTAGCGTGCCCTTCCCGCTTTCTACGTCACTTATGGTTGGTTGTCGCATGTTCATCATTTTTGCCAAGTCGGCTTGAGAAAGATTCTGCAACTTTCGAAGTCGCTTCAGTGCTAGTCCAGCTTTTTTAGGTGTATTGATGTTATCAATCCGTAGACTATCTTGTGTTCTCATCTGAGCTCCATACGTTTTTTAGTATTAAATCATTTTATACTAATTATCGTATTTTTTGCAAATATGCTTAAATTCGTATTAAAAGAAGGGAAAACATGTAATATCGAGGGCTTTTTTATATTCGGGCATGGTGGACTCGGCGTTAATCAAATGATCTTTTGTATTTATAAAATTTTCAGAACTAATGTAGCACTGGGCTTAATCATGAACAAATTTTTCTTTCAAAATTTTTAACACTTCATCTTTAACGAGAATATTTCCAATAAGTTGCTTTATACTTAATTCATCTATCTCCTCTATAGCTGAGATGATTTTCAATACATCTTCTTTTGGTTTTCCTGCGATCTTTAAACTCTCGTCGCTTGTTAATGCAGGAATCAAGCGAACAACATCATTGCGATGTTTATCAATTTTCTTTTTCTCTTCATGTCTGTCCTGAAGCTCTCTATAGGCCCGCGCCTTGAGACAAATATTTGCAAGAGGACCAATGATAGAGTAGCCCTCAAGACTTTTCCTGGCATTTGATTTTATAAGCTCAAAATATTCATTATCCAAAAGGATTGCAGAAAGCTGGGCTTCTGAGTCATTTTGAATGGGTATAATATATTGCCCTTTTCTTAGTTCTATTTCGCTATCAACTCTGGCAAAGATTTCTATGATCTCAGGAAATTCCTTATTTTGAGGTTTTGAAAAACGGTAGTACCTAGGTTTCTCCTCAGTTCTTTCGTTAATATTGTATCCACCTAGAGAAATATATTCAGAAATTTTTGCATTCAGCGCTTTTGAACCATTTGTAAAAAGAACAACATCAATATCCTTAGTTACTCGGAACTCCAGGTTAGCATCTTCAAGAGTCACTGACGCCGCCCCACCACCAATGATAACGTAATCATTTATAAAACTTTGAAAGAACCTTGAAAAATGTTCAATCCCTCTTGGTAATGCCATTATGCACCTATGCCTTTAATCCGATATTCGAGAGCATTTCTTCAAGAGCTATTTGAACACGCTCATCATTATGAGATTTAAGTAAAAAATAAAGTTCAACTTGGTTAATATATTTACCCTCATTAGCAAAAAGGCTGGGAGGTTCCTTGAAAATATCACAAATAATTGATGGTCTTCCAAAATCACCGTAAGGTTTACCCTTTGACGCTAACTGTAAAAAGTCTTTGTTCGTAACTGCCAAAAATTTTATTCTAGAGTCAGCCAAATTTGAATAGTGGGCCAGAGCACTTTCTCCAGAAATAATATAATCACCTTCTACAAAATAATAACATTCAGCAGTTTTACTGAACGCTTTAATAGTAGATTTTTTTAACTTACTCCAGACTTCCTCTTTGCTTTTGAATTTAACCATTTTATGAGGTCCATGCCCCTGTGTATCCATATAATCCAATTTAATCAGATGATTTACGGAATTAGACAATTTACTCTTCGAATATTTTACCCCATGCTTGGCCAAAATATTTTCTAATCTCTTTAAGTTCACGTTCTCGTTTGCAATATGGCCCGTTAAATATCCCGCCAGTAATTTCAATTCAAAAGGTGAAACGCTTAAATCTTTTAATTGAGCGCCTTTAAGTTTAGGTTCTTTGAAATCCATAAGCTTTATTCCCATTTGGGGAGCAAATATTGACTTGTTCTTATAAATAAAGGGAACCCCTTCTCTTACAAACAAGGAGCGATACTTCGACGGAAGATCATCTGCCACAAGAAGCACGGTTTTTTTTAATTTTTTTTCAAGACTTGCGACAATATTTCTGAGTTGATCGAATTCGAGCTTCTTTTTCGGGGCTACAATATAAATATGGCCATCCTTACCGATATCCATCTCATATATTTCTACGCCCCACTTAATCCACAGAGGTAAACTTTTAAGAAGTTCATCCTTGGCCTTCGTTTCTTGCCAATTAGTCGTCTTCAAAGCTGTTTGTAGTAAATCGAACTGCATGCATATATAATAACAAATACTTACAGATCAAGAAACAAATATTTATAATTTGTAGAATATTGATTTGATAATATGTATATACTTGTTTTTGCATGACCAATGAAAGTAAGTTTAGGGAGTTAGTATAAACCTAACCCCCTATACTCAATTATTTAAAACTAAAAAGTTCCACAACATGGCTCATTACGGCTTGGTCACTTGATAGAAAGCGCAGTCCATCAGTAGCACCTTTTTCATTCACTCCAGCAAGACGTAAATAAATCTGCATGGTTTTGATATTTTTCCAACCTCAGATCTTCATCACTTTTGTCATCTCAACACCGTCTGCCAGTAATTCCAGTAATTGAGTAGCAAAGCACGCCCTCAAGGTGTGAAACTTCACAGAGGGGATACAAATTGATGTCAGATTTGATGCCGACAATTGGATCGGTGCACATTCTATTGTTGCAGACAAAAGTCCAGTGAATTAAAATTTATCAAGTAAAGAAGGTTCCAGCCCCAACAGGGGTCCGTGACATTTTACATGGGAAATGAGACCTCCATGATACAAAACAATACAATTAAAATTTTTTCTCGGTTCGTTTGTTTATTTGCGATCTTAATCCTGAGTGCATGCTCTCAAAATAATTCAAACAAGGTTAATTATAATGACTGCCAATCAATATCTTTTCCAGCTACTTTAAAAAATCAAATCACATCAAAATTATCAACTTATCCAGATATCCCTGGAGCGGTCGTAGCAGTTTACCATCCTTCCGTTGGCTACAGCATTGCCTCCTTCGGACTTTCAAATAAATTCCCGTCGACCCCCATGCCTGTGGATGCGGTCTTTGATGTTGGAAGTGTTATGAAGTTAATTAATTGGATAGCACTTGAAAAAGCTTTTGAAGAAGGAAAAGTCTCTTATTTAAATCTTATTTCTCAATACATTCCAGAGCTCGCCACGGTACTGCCTGGAAATCCAACTGTTCAAAACCTTACACAACACTCAACCGGATTAATAGATATTCCTCCTTCAGCGCTGACAGATCTTTTAACTCATCTCGGAGATGCTGCTCCCTATACATACACTTTTTCTGAAGCTTTGGGATTTCTCCAGAATGAGGATACCAACGGTTTTACCAATGGAATAAAAGATGGTTTTAACGTTGGTGCGCACTGGAACTATAGCACTTGGGGAGCAAGGATTGGTGCTGAGATCGTGATGAGATCCGAAAACAAAGATATTAAAGAAATTGTTAGGACAAAGATATTTTCACCGTTAGGCCTGAAGTCAACTTTTCATATGGGCTTTGTTGATCTACCGACGAAACTTGCTCAAGGATACGGAAACGATCAAGGCGATCCAAATGAACCACAAGAATTTTGGGAACTAAGCCAGTATCAAACTGCCTCATCCTTATTTGGAGGAAACATCTGGAGTAGTGCCTGTGACCTATTAAATTTTTCTACAGCCATATCTCAGCCAGAGAGAGAATTTTTAAAGCCTGAGACTATCTTGAATCGTACGCAGTCTCTATTGTTAATTGGTGGTGGTCAACCTAACAATACCATTTATCAAGGAAGAGGCGTGATGAAATATTCATTATTCAACACCGGAGACTTCTGGATTCATGCTGGCGCAGGTCTATCCAGCCACTCAAGCGTCACGGGATATCACGAGTCTAAAAAACTTGCGATCACAATCTTAACCAACCTAGATCCAGATCTTATTCAAAATGACTACGGCCTTCATTTTGAGGTGATGAAAATCATCGATGATTTTTTTATTTAACGGAACTAAACACATCTTGCTTCAAAAAATCAGAGATGCAAGACTCCGAGTTTAATCCAAAAATACATTTAAGTTACCCACTCTGAGATTAGACTTACCAATCTTTTGCTCTCAAGATGTCCACGGGTATATCCTAAAGAATTCCATTCCCCGGATAAGTATGTTTGTGTGGAGTCATTCTTTTCGATTTTTAAGACAGAATTTTTACAGGTGAGATATTTTGCAACTATTGGTGAGGTTCACAGACAGGTTGGAGAATGGATTGATTGGTACAACAAGAAGCGCCTCCACGGGTCATTAAAATATAAATCACCGGAAATGTTTATCGAGCTTTTCATTTTTTCTAGAATAGATACCAGGACCTAATTTTTCTAAGGTGCCACTCTTGAAATACTCATAAGCAGTATTCTGAGGAACTCCTCGTTCATTGAACCACTTCAAGGAATGTACATCACCCGGAATCCACTCTGTAAGCAACTGGTTTATTTTACTAGCCATTTTCACCTGTTAGACTGATTATTTTACAATCTATTATAAACCCAGTCCAATAATCGATTTAGTATCAGTCTCCGAAATATCATTCTTATGAATCACAAGAATTTTTGGAATATCACTACCCTTTCTAAATTTTTTTGGAACAGTAATATGTATTTTGGCTGGATTTATATCGGATAGTTCATACAGCATGAGAGCTGTTTCATGAGAAAATACGGCCTGGGGCTTTTTATTTCTACCTTCAGACCAAAGATACCAAAGCCAATATTCACTGAGCTCTGACTCTATCGGCTTAAATCGGTAGATACCTCTTAGAACCTTTTCCCATTGATCAGTCTTCACATAGTAGTGATGATTTTTTTAATCAAAACCACATTGAATCGCCTGATCTGCAGTGAAAAGACCCCCTTGCCCCAAAGCTATTTTCATCAAAGTTTCTCGACTTGGTTGGATGCTGGCTTCCTTCATAATTACCGTATTATTTAAGGTTAATATTCCATTTTTAGAATTATTATAACATATATACCGTATCCTCTACTCCATGGACGCATCAGCATGATTGAAATAATGATCTTATTTCCCAAGTTGTTGTTCCGAGCCAATTCTTCCATTGCTCAACATCTGCTCTAGAAAAAATTGTGTCCAACTTTATTGATCCTATAGATGTGCCAGAATCAAATGCAAATTTGGGAGAAAAATTATCGAATGCGTATGAAGCCTTAAGAGCTGCAATGGAGTCCTTGATCACAGCTATTTGGCCACCAGCCATGACATTGCCGAGTCGGTAATCTTAGAGCTGACTACGCATCCATCTATCAACTTCAAACTCAATCTGGCCTATGACGAATGCTCCGATGGCCAGTTTTTCTTTTCTTCGCACAGCCATCTTAATCGGCAACAAATATGGACCTGCCTTGGAATCATACCAGACGGAGGTCTTCCAACTTGAAGTACCAATAGTTGCGGTAGTCTTAAGTCGTCCCCATCCCTCTTCGGAAGAACTATAAAGTGAGCGAATTCGCTTTGCCGTAAGCTTTGGGATGTTGACAAAACACCATCCCGCAGGACCCTCATACTTCCAGAGCTTTGGCTTGAAATAGAATTTGGTCTCTAAATTATATTTTAACACCGCCCACCTTCTCATAGTGTGAAAAAATCATGGTCTTTTCGTCAATCTTCGAAAAAACTGCACTCGCTTTGGGATCAATCATCGCAGCTTCTGACGCTTTTTTGGCAAGCTTAACATCCGCCCAAACAACGAAATCTATCCAGCGCCCATTCTCAGAGCTATAGAAGTAATCCCTAGACTTAAAGCCCTCAAACTTCTGTATAACTCCATTTAAGTCTGCCATAAGTTTCTTTTGTTCATCAACTTTCACTTCATCTTTAAATTTCAGTGAAACGATTTCAAAAGAGTCTGTTGCTAGAGCAAGATTTGAGAAAAGCATAAGTAAGCCTCCTAATAGTAATTTCAAACACCAATCCTTTTTAAAACTACTATATTTAAATATATGTCAACTTATGACATATTAAGTGATAATATCTACCTATGGGGAAATCTGATCTTAAGACCAAAAATGATCGAACCAGTAGGCTCTTAGGCTTACTAAGAACTGAAGAGCACTGGACGACTCACCACCTTGCGAGTGAGCTAAATATTTCTCACAGAACATTGATGAGAGACCTCGAAGAATTAAAAAAAGCAGGTTACCCTATCGAAGCAGATCGGGGCCGTGGTGGAGGAGTTCGTCTTAATGGGCGCTGGGGCATTGAGAGGCTGAATCTCACAAATAAGGAAGCAATTTCTTTGCTTCTGAGCTTGAGCGTAACAGAGGCTCTCACTGAGCAAAGTAATGACTTTGGGTCAAAAGGACTAAAGCAAAAGATCTCCACAGCTTTTCCGGAGAATCAGCTTAAGGTTATCAATGAATTAAGAAAAAGGATACTCATTGGGAAACTAGCATCGGACAGCGTTCTTAGGAATTGCAACAGAGTAAATGGCAAAATATGGGACGATGTTATCCTGGCATTTTTCGATTCAAAAAGATTGAAATTCGAATACTGCAATGAGAATACTATCATGACAAGCCGAGAATTTGATCCACACTTCTTACTCTTGAACTGGCCGGTTTGGTATCTTCTTGGCTGGGATTATTTGAGTGATGAAGTTAGAATCTTTAGGATTGATCGTATCAGAACTATCTCAATGACTAATCAAGTAATCATCAGAAGAGCAAGGCCACAGTTTATACATGCCTACGAATCCTACTTTACGAATTTGTAGGATTAGTCTATCGATTTAATAAATGAATAAATCTGATCATTAATGCCATCTGATTCAGCTTTACCCCAATCTTTACAGTATTTCTTATAAAGATTATCCCAGGCCTTCTCTATTTTTGATAGCATCGCTTTTCCTTGTTTCGTTAAAGTCACATTCACAAGTTTCCCGTCCTTAACCTTATTGATGAATCCCTTTTTTTGAAGAACTTCGAGGTGCCTGGTGACGGTTGATCGATCAAGTTCAAGAACATCAGCAATTTCTGATGGTGTTAGACTTTTACTTTCAGAAAGGGCCATTAAAACGAAGGCATGGATTGGTGCGACTCCAATATCTGAGAAGATAGAGCTTGCCATCCTCTCCATCTTCCGAAAAAGCGAACCTGAAGTAAAATATAAACAATTTTTAAAATATGCGCTTAATTTGTGCTTCAACTAATCCCCATCGATTTAAAGATTCTTTTCTGTACACTCCATATATCAGAAATACTTGGATCTGTTAAATGTTGAACCATCTTTTTACCATACTCTTTGGCATTTTCTGGGGTTGCAATCACAGACCCATGCATCCAGAAAGGGGTACAGTAATTCAATCTACATAAAAAAGCCGTCTGCTGAAAGGGCCTCAAGAGTTCAGGAACGGTAAAGTTATTATAGCCACCTGGGACATAGGAATCCTGTGGACCACCGACTGAAACTGAAAGAACGAGATCTTTTCCAGCAAGTTTGAGCATTTCCTTGGGCCCATATGCAAAACCAAAAGTTAAGACATCATCAAGCCACTGCTTTAATAATGCCGGTGAACTGTACCAATAAAATGGAAATTGAAGAACAATCCTATCATGTTCGAGTAAATCCTTTTGTTCTCTTTCAACATCAAACTTAAAGTTAGGATAAAGTGAGTACATGTCCTTCACAGTGAAACCTGCCTGGCGGGCAGCTTGAGTCCAAGCAGAATTAACTCTTGATTTCGTAAGATCAGGATGGAAAACCAGATATAAAACTTTCATTAAATACTCCTTCGTTGTATATGCAACAATATCACAATTGCATATACAATCAACAGAGGATTTGGGTTAATGGTTCAATCCTCACCACCAAACTGGTGATGTAACAACAGGCGAACCAATTTCTCTATCAAAAAAGATCAATGAATTTAGGGCTTTGCGAACCACCACTGGACGGTGGTTCGCAAAGAATTTTGGTGGAGGTGGTGGAGACCTTATAGGTTATTAAAATTCCTAGATCAACCTTTGAGATAAAATACAACAAAATACACAATTTAAAATTAAGTCCAGAATAAGAATCCAGACTATTAAGCAACTTTCTTATCCACTTTCTTCAATGGAAGCCACTTCAATAAGTCCTCATACTGATTTTTTGTTTGAACATTAAATGACCAGCCATTTTTCCATTCATATACCTCTATCTCCCCACGGAATTTATTTTGAAAAAAAGCTGCTCCATTTTCTGGTTTACCGAAGATATATACATTGACGTAATTTTTACGGATATTGATGCTTATGCCTTTTAGTCCATCAAAGTTTTTAAAGATATGAACAAATCTTCTCCTTGAAGCATCCCCTTCCATTCTTTGATAACACAAATCAATCAGCTCACTCCCCCATGAGTACTCAATCTTCTTCTTAACATCCTCCCAGTTTTCATCTCCATAAGTATTAGAATTGGCTTTTGTGTGATTTCTAGCTCTTTCAACGTAAGAATCTTCGAGTTCTGGTAAGGGATATTTTTGAGAAAAACTAAAAAACACCTCTTTGTCATTTTAAAAAACATTTAGTGAGCAAGCTACAATATCTAAATTATAAACTCTGTAAAGCCAGTCAGAACTGATAATAACCTCTGGATCATATTTTTCTGCTAAAAGCACAATTCTAACTAATTCATTATCAAAGTCAGTAAGTGAGCTTTTTAAATCTTCAAGATCAGGTGACTTATTTTCTTCAGCAATCTTTATAAAATCTTCGCCACTCCAACTAGAAATCATTGAGGCATACGATATTGATTGTAAAAGCTGGAGTTTGTTTTTCCCCCTCTTTAGTTCGATAACAATAGGTAAGCCCTCATTGGGATTAAAAGCTAAAATGTCTATCCTGTTATCAACAGACGAATGAGGAACAACTTCTTGACCTACAAACAATATATCAGGCATCCCAATTTCATTTTTAAACTGATCCCAGGTGTTCCTTGCTACTTTAGCCTGACTCAAATCGGATAGTTTTTATATAATTCCTTTAACCCATTCATTTTTCCTTCGCTTTCTTTTGACTAATCTGATCGACCCATCTATCCCCAGTTAATGATTTTATCTTGCAAGGTAAAGCTCTCTGAAATCCAGGCAGAGGGAAAGAAGTTCAACTGGATTAGACCCAAGTGCCCTCGCTGCTCTTTAAATGTCAGAAGCCAAGGATATATACGACGTTTTTTTAAATCTATTGTTGAGGCTGTGTTTATAAAGAAATGGAAATGTCATCACTGCAAGCTTGTCATTACCTGTAGACCTGAAGAGTTTTGGCGACGCTATCAAGAACCATCAGATCAAATTTTTGAGATTCTTAAATACCGAATTAAGAATTTGAGTTGGCCACCTTGGACCACAAGGCAAAGGGGTGGCCATTGGATGAATAAATTGATCAAGAAAGCCAAGATTAATTTGATGTTAAAAGAGTGCATGCTGGAAACAATTCACCTCTTTCAACAGAAAAAATTAACCATTTTTTAGGTCAACATAACACCCAAGGCCAATTGGCGGAGTATTACTCCACCGTTTAATGTCATTACCATACTTCTGGCCCATTTTGTATGACTCTTTTAACCAAAGAACTCAGACAAAGGAGCTTTATGAGTGAAGATGATAAAAATTTGGAGGTTGCAACTTTTAGATTCGGAATAATCTCTGAATTTGTTACAGGGTTGCGCCTTGATCGCGGAGAAAGAGAGAAATTGATTCGAGAAAAGGTCTCCCGCCAATATAAAATCCCCTGTTCAATCCAGACGACTGTTTCGAAGTCAACCATAAAAAAATGGGTTACTGATTATAAAAATGCCGGCCTAAGGCTTGATGGACTAAAACCAAAAACAAGAAAAGACAAAGGAGTGGTTAGAAGTCTTGATTCAAGTCTCCAACTTGAAATTAAGAGCATCATGCGGGAAAAACCAAATCTAACTGGAATAGCTTTGATAACAGAAATGCAGCACCGAAAAATTTTAAACTTTGATGAACAAATAAGCCTGAGTGTTCTGTATCGATTTCTGAACAAGGAAAAACTGAATCGCCCTAAGGTTGAGGTTGATCGAAGATCGTTTGAAGCGCCAGCTCCGAATGAACTGTGGCAATCAGATGTGATGCATGGCCCGGATGTCTTAGTTGATGGGAAAATGAGAAAGGCTTACTTGATTGCCATTTTGGATGATCATTCCCGATTAATTGTTCACGGTGAATTCTTTTTAACCGAAGGTCTGAATGACTTTAAATCCTGTCTGAAATCAGCAATTGAAAAGAGAGGGCTTCCGCACAAACTTTATATTGATAATGGATCTTGTTATAAAGCACTTAACTTGGAACAGATAACCGCCCTTCTTGGAGTTGGGATTGTACATACTCCTCCCTATACGCCTCAGGGAAGAGGAAAAATTGAAAGATGGTTCCGGTATGTGAGAGAGAGTTTTCTTGTTACTTGCGGTGACAAGATGACGTTGGATTCTCTTAATGAATCTTTTGATACATGGGTTGATGGTTATCATAACCGGGTCCACTCTACGACCAACTTCACTCCCTTAGAAAGATATCAGTCCAATATGAAATGCTTGCGACCAGCACCTAAGGATCTGATCAACTATTTTCGTGTGATTGAGTTCCGAAGAGTTAAAAAAGATAGAACGCTCCGGTTAAATGGGGCCATCTTTGAATTGCCGGCATCTCTTATGGATTTGCAGG
>CANHIY010000088.1 GCA_947461175.1 Bacteriovoracaceae bacterium | reverse complement strand
TCCGTTTTAAAAACGGAGATAGCAAGACTTTCTAAACTTGAGCCACTTTCAATTTCCGAAAATATCATAGGATTCTTTTTTACTCTTTAAGGTAGTTCTTTATGTACATAAACTGCGGACTGACCAGGGGTTTCTTCCACCTCAATCTCTAAACTTGTAAAAGAGAAGCCAAAGCGCTTAAGGACTTTCTCTCTCACTTCATCACAGATGTAGACGGCAATCCTCTCAGCACTGGTGTTGAGGATGGGAAGCAGTAAAACATCTGAAGCTGGAATCGAAAAAACACTTTCATCTGGAGTGTGAAAGATATAATTTTTATTCTCACTGAATATCTTAAGGTGTTTATTGTCTTTTGGTATGAGAAGTTTATGATCGAGAGAATCACAGACCTCTCTCACTATAGGTTTGATATCTAAAAAATCAAACACCATATCTCCCTCAAGCTTAGGAGCTTCCCCCCGGATTTGTACCCGGTAGTTGTGACCATGGAGAGGTTCTCTTTGACCATTTTCAAAAATCATGAAGTGCGAGGATGCAAAATTAAAGTATTGCTTATAGACTTTAATTGAAAAAGGAAGACTCAAGGATTTCGTCCTGGTTTGGTTAAAAGTTGTGAAAACATACTATCGCGTTAAAAAATTGGCAAAGAGATTAGTCTTGTTGATGCGATTAGTTAAAGGAAAAAATGAAGAAAAAACATCTTCGTGCACTGAGTTCCTTGGAGAATTGGCTCAAAGAGCAGGGACTTCTCACCAAAGAGCTTAATTCCTCCCTGGAATTAGTCAGGGGAGTGGTTGAGGCTTCGGTTGAAACTAAACCTGATATCATGGAAAAATTACCTCCTCCCTCTGAAATCAATGGAGACCTCCTTGGCATCGCCCTCTACACGGATGGAGGATGTCGTGGAAACCCTGGTCCAGGGGCATACGCTTTTGTCGTTCAGAATGTGGTCGGGGAGGTTCTTATAGAAGGGGGGGAGTTTGAGTCCCATACCACGAATAACAAAATGGAATTATCTGGTCCCATCAATGGACTCAGAGAAATCATAAGCATTCTTCCTTCTCTCGGGAAAGACCCCCTTTTAACGAGAGTAAAAGTCATGACAGATTCTAAATATGTTGTAGATGGCATGAAGAGCTGGGTCCAGGGGTGGAAGGCCAGGGGCTGGAGAAAAGCAGATAATAAACCCCCAGAAAATTTAGAATATTGGCAACAACTAGATGTTCTTAAAAACTCTTTTATGGCCATTGAGTGGATCTGGATAAAAGGTCATGGCGGACATCCTCAGAATGAATACTGTGACAAAAAGGTCAATGAGGCCATGGATGAGCATCTGTCTTAAAATTTTTATTGTCTCTTTTTTAATGATTTCTCCTTTGAAGGCAAAATGCACTTTTAGACAGAATCTAAAAAAGGTGATCTCCCTCTCTGGGCCAATGACTGTGCTTTTAAAAGAGGTGGGGCTCCTGGATCACCCCGCCCTGGGGGGTATTTCAGTTTTTAATCCAGTTTCAAAAGAACAATTTAAGAAAAAGATTTACCCTGGTGGAATTTTTTTGGCCAATTCTACTTTAAAAGAATTTAAAGACTCAGTGGTTTTTTTTGATGAAAGTCAGCAAGTAAAGAATGTTTTAAAACTTGGTGAAGGAATTATTTCTGAGGAGATTAAAACCAGAAATGTTCTTCCTTTGGAGGTCATGAAAAAGTTAGGGGAAATATTAAGAGGCTATACAGTTCAATGTGAAAAAGAGTTACAGGCCTACCAACAAAAAGGAGAGCTCATTCAGAGAAACCTTTTAAAAAAAATCCCTCACGGATTAGAAGTTGTTTTTTATTTGGGAGGGTTTAAAGGTCAGAGGCTTCCCGAGACAGTTATTGTTCATGACGGAGTTGTAAAACTTCTTATTTTAGAAAATAAAATTAAAACTTATCCTTCTCAATTATCCTACGTAAATTGGTCTGCCAGGATGATGTCCTCATTTTCTTCAAAGCTAAAACATGTGGCCGTGATAGATTCTGGGATGAAGCTAACCCAAGCAGTTAAAAAGGTCTCTCAAAGAGTGACCCTGATTTATCCAGGGTCACTGGTTCCTGGTCTTTCACAACTAGAGGCGTTTTCTTACCTGGCCGATCATTTATGATTTTTATGTTTTGCCACCATATCACTGGCAATTTTTTTCATCTTCAAAAATTCAAGAGTGACAGCAGTGCCGCCGCTCTTTTGGATCAACCCCTTCATTTCTTCGGCCTGGGAAACTCTAAGATTTGAAGATGGGTGAGAGGCCATGGCATCAGAGAGCCACAACATGGCCCCACTCTGTCCCTTTTTCGCTTCTTTTTCCATCATCTGAAGTTTTTTGTAAAAATCCCCGACCTTTTCCTTATCATAGCCAGCATTTGTGGCATACCTGAATCCAACTCGATCTGATTCCAGTTCATCTTCTTGAGAGTTTTTCATAAAACTGTATTTTTGAACAAACAATCCACCCATGGCACCAGCTGCAGCACCACCTCCGATGAGTTTTGCCTTACACTCTAAATCCTTTTCAGCACATAACTTTTTGCTAGCATAATACCCGGCCGTGCCCAGCACTGCCGCCCCAATGGCCCCGAAGGCAATTGTTTTTGTTTGTTCTTTCTTCGCCACATACATTCTCTCTGCCGTATGCCTGGCCGTGACATGTCCAATTTCATGTCCAAGGACTCCTGCAATTTCTGCCTCCGTCTCGGCCATGGCTATGATAGGAGTTGTGATGAAGATGCTTCCAGCAGGAAGAGCGAAGGCATTAACGGCCGGTGTATCTACGACCGTGAAAGAGTAGGTGTATGGTTTATGATGGAGGTTATTTGCCTGAACCAGTTTTTGTCCAAGTTGATTGATATAGGCCTGAAGGGCAGGATGGTTGACGGGAGGGTATTCCTTTTTCATATCCTTCAAGGCATCTTGAGTTAGTTTTTTTTCCTCCTCTACAGTAAGAGCAGATTTCTGGCCTTTATTATTGCCTTCTCTGTACCTGTCGGAAGTTTTGGAACTGCAAGCAGTCAATAAATTAAAAAAAAGAATAAAAAGAATAAAGTTAATCTTCTTCATAAACACCTCTAAAACTAATTAACACATCTTATGTAAGAGGTTAAAATCAACACACAAATATGTATAGATTTAGTTTGAGTGACCCGCAATTTTTACCACACCTGGGCTGTGAGGTGGATTTTTCTCTGGAGAAAGGAGAATTGATCTGTCTAGTCGGAGAAAATGGTCTTGGGAAAACCACTCTGATGGAGCGTTTTTTCAAAATGAATCAACCCCATGTGGCGATGGTTCATCAAAAACCTCTAGATTTTTTTTATGACCGGAATCTTTCTAAATTAAAAGACATTTTTCTTCAGTCTCAACATAGTGAGATTTCTTTATCCAGGTTTCATGATTATTGGAAACTGTTTAACCTTCATGTGAAAGAAAAGAGGTTGTTTTCCTCCTTATCAGGAGGAGAATCCCAGGCCTTAAAACTGTGCCTTTCTCTTTCCGTTTCCAAAGATATTTATTTTCTTGATGAGCCAAGTCAGTTCCTGGATGATGTTTCAAAATTAAAATTATCTGAAATGCTCCAAGAGCTTTCTCAAAAATCCAAAACCATGATGATTATTGAACATGATCTTTCCTGGATGAAGTTCCCCGTGACAGTTTGTCAGTTGGAAATTAAAAATCATCTTTTATCAAGAGGTAGAACCTGGAGTACCTAAGCTTTCGCATCATTTCCTCTTTTCTCGTGGGAACCGTCTTATCTCAGACGGGAAGTTTTTTACAACTGAGCACGAGAAATATCCTCGCGGGCCCCTCCACACTTGGTTTTGATGGGATGAGCATACTGTGGATCTTGATCTCCCACTCCGTTCTTCTTTATTTTCAAATAGAACCTACCTATCAGTTGATCCTCTTATCTGGATTATTTCCTTTTTTTCTTTTGGGAGCATGGTTTGCTTTTTTTCTCAATAAATTTAAAAAAGTAGAGAAATTAATTTTCATGGGGCTTATTTTTGGCCTTTTGGTAGGGGCAGTTTTTTCGTTGTGGCACTTTTTATTCTTGGCCTTTAATTTGCCTTTTCCCGTTGAACTGTGGTTTGGGCACTTTCGGTTTGCAGATATACAATCCACCACATTTCTTATTCTCTTAGAGTTCTTTCTTTTTGCGGGGTGGATGATTTTCAGGAAAGAAATAAAACTTTTTTCCTTAGGCCCGGATGTTGCGGCAAATTTTAATTTAAAAGTGAAAAACCTTTATCACTTCATTTTTATTTCAATTTCTTTGGCGACTTTTGTCATTATAACTCTGTTTGGATCCTTCTCTTTCCTTGGTCTCATTTTTCCTCTGATCTCAAGAAAAATGTGGTTTAAGAAATTTGACTTAGATGGGGAAGTTGTTGTGGGGGGAGTTGTCAATGGCCTAGTCCTTATGGCCGTGGACCTTCTTTGCTATTTCTTCCCAATTATGGGGGCGGAAATACCAGTCGGTCTCATTGCTACTGCCGTAGGAGCGCTGAGTCTTATTCTTATTTTAATCCATTCAGACAATCGCTTGGAAATATTGGCAAACAGGCAAAAATAAAGTTATTCTTTTAATGTTTTTTTAATCAACAAAGGACTGATTTAAATGAAAAGAACCGTGGTTTTTCTTAGCCTGATCATTTCAGCGCTCGTGCTCACTTCTTGTAACAGTAATGATCCAAAGAAAATTGAACTAAAGTCTGAGGATGATAAAACTTTTTATGCTATGGGATTCATGCTTGGAGGAAATCTTCAGCGTCTTTCCTTAACAGATGCTGAGATCGCCGCTCTTTACAAAGGGATCTCAATGGCCGCCAAAAATGAAAAATCAGAAGTGGATATGGCCAAGTATCAGAATCGAATTCAGGAAGTTTTTAAATCTCGTATGGATAAAGTTTCTCAAAAAGAAAAAGATTCTGGTAAGGCCTATCTAGAAAAATTTGTTGCCCAGGAAGGAGCAACAAAAACTGCTTCTGGTCTAGCTTATAAAGTGATGAAAGAAGGAACTGGCGCAACTCCATCAGCTGAGGATGTTGTAGAAGTTCACTACCATGGTACTCTACTTGATGGAACTGTTTTTGATTCATCAGTTAAGCGCGGTAAAACAATCTCTTTCCCTCTTAACCGAGTTATTAAGGGCTGGACTGAGGGCCTTCAGACAATGAAAGAAGGTGGAAAGAGTAAGTTTGTGATCCCTGCAGATCTTGCCTATGGTGAGGCCGGTGCTCCTCCAAGTATCCCTGGTGGTGCAACTCTTGTTTTTGAAGTAGAGCTTTTTAAGGTAACAAAAGCTGCTGAGGCAAATAAGCCAGAGCCAAAATCTCCAAAAAAGAAATGATTTTAAGAGATAAAATAAGGCCAGGGAAACCTGGCCTTTTTTTTGCCCAGATTCAGAATAATACACCCGTCACACTTGAAGTTAAAACTTGGTAGAGGACCCTACTGAGATTAAACAGGATTACATCCTAGCTGATCCATTAATGTTGTTATTTCTAGTAAATAGTGGAGATGAGCTGGTCCCACTCAAAGGGATCCGAGTCGTTTATAATAAAATTAAAATGAGTCATACGAGGAAAAAAAAGGGCGATCGATGATCGCCCTTTTTTAGATTAAGAATTTTATGCCTAAAATTATTTTTTAGGTTTGAACCAGCAAAGAGGACGTGTTCCCACTGTATGCCCAAGGGAGTTGTGGCAAGTTCCCTTAACCTCTTCTCTTTGGGAAACATCTTCGTTCATGTTGATGTCACACAGAGAGCCCTGGTAATAAGTATCAAGACGACACTGAGCTTTTGGATGGGAGTCATCAGTTGTTTTCACAACAGTTGCATCAGGAGTTTCGAATTTAGGTTCAGGACTTCTTCCCAGTGAGGCAAAAAGATTACCCACGGATTTTCCGGCCATGGCAGTTCTTATGCAAACTGCGTTATCAATTTTATTTTTCTTGTAAGTTTTCTTACACATGTCAGTGACAAGTTTTGGAGCACCAAGGCTTTTTACGATTTCTTCGTTATTATCGTTATTCCATGCTTTTCTGAGACATTTAAGGGTCGCAAAATAATCAGACTGACCTTCGTTTGAAGCCCAACTAGATGAGGCACCACCCCACCATCCGCCACTGGATCCTCCTTTCTTAGGAGCTCCGCCAATGTGATGGCCAATTTCATGACAAACAACCAGGGCCATAGCATCTCTGGTAATAGTTGAGTGACGGGCGAGTCCACCAAACATGGCAACTTTCCAAACTCCACCTGCTTGAGAGGCGTAGGCATTCACAGTCCCATCATTCCAATTCCTCTGGATCTCAAGTTTTGCGCCAAGGTTTGAAATGATAGGGGCGTAGATTTCTTCCACTTCATTAATGGCCTTATCAAATTCATCTTTGGTGATTCCATTGATAGATTTCACACTCGATGGAATGTAGAGGTCGTTCTCTGGAAGGAATCCGTCCTTTCCATCCTCTGAACAAGTGAAGGCACTTGTGCAGATTGATAAACCGATAGCTGCGGCCATCATTTTTTTTGTTTTAGCCATAATATCCTCCCTGAAACGCTCAAAAACATCCCATTTAGTTTTTGATAGGTTGTTTATTGTTTCGTTTTTTTAAAAAAGCTGTCTAGTCAGATTTACACTTCAGTGGGGTGTGTAAGATTATGTTGGAAACCGGAGTTTTAGATGGTTCATCATTTTTTAAGGGAGGGTAAAGTGTTTGTTCACATTGGATTCTATGTTCCCGCTTCTCACGCTGAAAAAGTTAAGGAAGCGATGTTTAATGCCGGAGCTGGGAAACTTGGAAATTACGAGCACTGCTCTTTTGAGTCCAAAGGCACCGGACAGTTTAGACCCTTAGCCGGGAGTAATCCCTATCTTGGAGAGGTTTCCGTCCTTGAGAAAGTAGAGGAGCTAAAGATAGAGATGATTTGCTCAAAAGAATACATAAAGGAGGCCATCAAGGCCCTTCGGGATCATCATCCTTATGAAACACCGGCCTATTATGTGACAGAATCTCTCGGTTTTTAGACTTTTTAGAAGTTCGTCTATCTCTTACTCAAACTTCTCTTTGGATTTACCGATGAGGTCATGAACAGCGGGGTTTAAAATGATACTTCTGACACTTTTATTATTCGTCGTGCTAAGTCTCCACGCTACGGAACCACCGGTAAGGCCCATGCGTGAAGTGGCCATCATTTTAACAAAAGAGGGCTATTACCCCAAATCCGTCTCTGTTTTTGAGGGAGAGAAATTAAAATTTTATTTGACCTCCACTGTAGAGGAGCCTGGGTGCCTCATGGTGGAATCCCATAAAGTCTTTATGGCCGCCAATAAGGGCAAAGTGACAGAGGCAGAGGCCACCTTTGAGAATCCCGGTGAGTTTGCTCTGTATTGTCCTAGCTCAAAAAACAACGGAAAAGTTGTGGTGCTGAAAAAAGCAGTCCCTAAACGTGAAGTAGCATCGGATAAAAATCAGGACCCTCTCTTATGGGTCCCAAAAGAGTACTAGAGGAAATGATGAAATGAGTGGAGTTTTTCAGGATGCCATTGCAAGCCTTCTTTCTCCCATCAGTGATTTACTGAAAGATTCTTCCGTTTCTGAAATCATGATTAATGGTCCCCATGAAATTTTTGTGGAAAAGAAAGGTCTCGTCTACCGGGTTCCAAATAAGTTTTCTGACGATGAAGCACTGATGGCCTCCATGCGGGCCGTGGCCCAATCCGTGGGTCGGGTCATTGATGCCGATAACCCCCGCCTTGATGCCCGTCTGCCTGATGGCTCCCGGATTGCAGTTGTGATTCCTCCCATGGCCAAGTGTGGAACGACTGTTGCCATCAGAAAGTTCTCTGAAGAAAAATTAGGTCTTAAAGATCTCATCAATTTTGGCTCCCTCTCACCTGACGGCGCCCGGTTTCTTGATTGCTGTATGTACCTTGGGAAAAATACCCTCGTCAGTGGTGGAACGGGATCCGGTAAAACAACCATGCTAAACGTTCTCGGGGGAAGAATGCCAAAGACTCAGCGTCTTCTCATCATCGAAGATGCAGCAGAACTTCAAATTAAAGCAGAACATGTGGTGCGTTTTGAAACAAGAAAAGAAAATAAAGAAAGAGGCATTAAACCCGTCTCTATCAGAGATCTTATGGAGTCTGCCCTTCGTTTAAGGCCAGACCGTATCATCGTTGGAGAAGTAAGAGGTTCTGAGGCCCTGGACCTTTTAAATGCCATGGGAACTGGTCATGAGGGGTCCATGGGAACAGTTCATGCCAATTCACCTCTTGATGCCTGCACACGTCTTGAGACCTTGTGCCTCATGGGAGAAACCAAAATTCCTCCTGATGCTATTCGAAAGATGGTGGGAAGTGCCATTCAGCTCATTGTCCATTGTAATCGTTATCATGATGGGGGCCGGCGGACGTCACATATTTCTGAAGTGGTGGGTGTTGATGAGTATGGTCGCTACGTAGTCAGAGATATTTTCCGTTGGATGCAAACAGGTAAGGACGAGAATGGAAAACTCATCGGCGAGATGGCCCCTACGGGTTATGTGCCTTCATTCTTTGATGAGTTTATTGCTAATAAATTACCTTTTCCAAAAACTAATTTTCGTCCACCTGAATGGGCATTGCCCATTGTTAAAAAAGCTTCTTAGATAGAATCGCCCCGCCTAAAAATAATCGGTAATAAACAATTCCATGCGTAGAGGAAATTCAGGTGAACTTTAGGTTCATGGGCTAGACTGAAAATCTAAGTCAAAGTTAGAGTTGCACAGTGATGAGATCATTCTTCAAAAGGAGGACTACATGAAGAATTCTTTCCGTGCTCTGGCCCTGGGTGGTTTAATGATGTTTGGTGTTCACAATGCTCAAGCAGGTGTAGGCCTTTCTCTGGCCGGCATTTATGCCCTAAGTTACGGTGATTTTATTCACGGATCTGTCTTCACAGGTCTAGGAGTTGGGTCTATCGCAACAGGTGTTCATAGAATGCAAAATGGTCGTTATGGTTGGGGAACTTTTTTTCTTGTCCTTGAAGAACAGAACATTGTTCTAAGTGAACAAGACAAAGAAATTCTCTCCTCTCAGGACGTTTCTTTAATCCACACTATTTCTGAAGTGATGAGCGACAAGGAAATGAGTGAGGAAGATAAGAAAGAAGTTCTATCAGAGATACTTGGGCAATAATTCTAATGAGGGGCTTATGCCCCTCTTAAAAATTTCAAACTTGATCGGCCAATATCAATCATCCATTTAAAAATCGTGAAAAAAATGAAAATATTGTTATTTATTAACATCCTCGTGATGATTTTTGTAAACTCATACTCTTTCGGAAATGATGAAGTTAACAGCTATTATGAGGTCTCTCAACTTTTTAACCAAAGGGCCGGTCGAGTTGCCTGTGATTTTTTATCAACAGAACTTGCTAGAATAAAAGAATTAAACGAAGAGGAGATTCGGGAAGAGTTCCTCGAGGCCTCAAGTCACTTCGAAAACTACTTATCATCAACGGATGAATTGAGGGAACAAACGGAGTTTAAAAAACTTCATCAGGAAATTAAAAAAGTCATTCAACACCCTTCTTTAAAGTCCAGAACAATTTCTTTCATGGAAAAATTTTGTCACATAACCTCAGTTCCTATTCGCCATGGGAGTAGAGGAATCGCCCTGGGAAATTCCGCCATCCTTCATACCGCTGGATTCCCGGTTCTTGGGATGTTTCATTTTATGGATGGTTTTTTATCCCGTAGAAAAATAAAACTTGGTAAGAGAAATGATTTTCTTCTTCGTGCCTTTGGGCCAAAAACGAATGTGGCGAGAGTTTTCTTAAGTATCATTTCATCAGAAATCATGAGTTTAATCCTGGGCCAGGGACCTGGTCTCAGTGTGGCCAATGCCTCAATCGTCATCGAGATGATCACCAATTTTCGTTGTTTTAATTTAAATACGAAAGATGAAAATCTGGTAAATTTTTGTAAAGCCTATGGTGATCTTAGGGACTTTTTTCACCAGGGTCATGGGAAGATTTTTAAGGCGGGGAAGCGATTTCAGTACCTCATTGATCAGAAAATTATTCAAAGACGGCAAGACCTATCTCCCGGTGATTTTTGTCAATATTCCCCAAAAAAACAAGTCCGAACGGCCAAAAGAGTCCTTCAGCGTCATCCCGAGTTCCTGGAGGATGAAAGAATTAATGGTGTCAAAATTATTCCTCCCATCCATAAAAATGCATGCACAAAAATTTTATTCCAGGTCAAGAAACCTCAAGACCTGGAGTCTTTAAGCTTAGAACAAAAAATTCTTGAAGGGATTGAATTACATTTTTCATTAAAAAATGATTTTCCACAAAATCTTTTATTCTCATCCGATGAATTGAGATCAATGAAACCTTTGGATGCTTACTGTTATGAAGCAGAGTCAGTTTATTATGGTAATGAACTTCAGGATGAGTTCAGGTTTTTTTCTGATTTATTAAAATCTGCCTATGCTCCCTCACTTCTGGCTCAACCTTCCGTGGAAGAAATCTTGGTGGAGGATAAGCATTTAAGGCGCACACACCCATCAAGTCATCTTTTTGCCCTAAGAAATATTATTTTTTCAGTGGGACCTCTCGAAGAGGAGGAATCAAAGGCCCAGGAATTAATAACTGAAAGGGATGATCTTCTTTTTAAGATCAGAAAAAATTACAGAAAAACCATGAATGCCGGAAGTTTTTCTAGGTGTAAGAAGCTTTTTCAAAATCTTGGGATCAATGAAGAGGAGTTTACTAAAAGTCTTACGAGGATTTCGGAACTAGATCAAAACAAGCTCATAAAAAAATACACGGAATATCGTCTCGTGGAGAAACTTTTTAAGAAAGAAAAAAAACGATTAAAATTGTCCTGGGAATTAATGAGAACCAATGATCTTGATGAGGTCATGAGGGCCCTTCGCTCAAAGGATGTGGGGCATGTGATTATCATGGCCCATGGAAGAGATTCTGGGCATGTGATAGATACCTCCGGTGAGGAGTTTCCCCGGGAAACGTTTACCAATATCTCTCCCTCTGTCCAGTCCATTAATTTTTACTCCTGTTACAGTAAAAAGCTCTTAAACCTTTACCGTTTAGGGGAGAATATAAAAGAACTTCCGAGTCACTACAAAACCCGCTACCTCACAAGTGTGACTGAAAATGAATTCATGGATAAAACCAACCTCGCTCCCATTGCGGCCTTTGGTTATTACTTAAACCGTCTAGACCGCTTCCTCTACCGCTCCATGAAGGGGGCAGAAGTCCTTCAGGGGATGTTTGGTCATCAACTAAGATTAATAGAGGAAACAAAGATGTGTCAGATAGACGCCTCAAAGGTAGAGGTGGTGAAGGGAACTTATGCCGTGATCTTAAATGATGAATTCATCTCCACCATTGGAGTTAACAAAAAAGAAACACTTCTGGACTATCCTTGTGATCTTCTGAGATCTCAGGAGGTCAACCAGTTAACGTTAAAAAGTATTTCTACAAATGGAGAGGTTCAAATTCAAAATCTTCAAGATCTTTCAATAGATATGAATCATCAGACTCTTTCACCTCAGTTGAGATTTCAGCACTTGGTGGTCTTTAAATTCATTGGATCAGAACATTAAATTTATGTTTGAAACTCGTTTCTCTAAACCCCGTTTTGCCTTTTTGTGATCTTTTGCGGTACCTTTATACCCATTAAGATTTATCATAAGGAGCTTCCATGAGTATGATTAAAAAAGTACACGCCCGCCAGGTTTTGGATTCACGGGGAAATCCCACGGTGGAGGTTGATGTTTTTACGGAAAATGCCATGGGACGAGCCTCAGTTCCTTCTGGGGCATCCACTGGAAGCCGTGAAGCCCTGGAGCTAAGGGATGGGGATAAGTCCAAATATATGGGTAAGGGTGTTCTTTTGGCGGTAAAAAATGTCAATGAACTCATTGCTCCAAAACTTCTGGGCCTCTCCGTTTTCGATCAAAGATCAATTGATTCCATGATGCTTGAACTGGATGGAACTGAAAATAAGGCGAAACTTGGGGCCAATGCCATTCTTGGCGTTTCCATGGCCGTGTGTAGGGCAGCT
>CANHIY010000087.1 GCA_947461175.1 Bacteriovoracaceae bacterium | reverse complement strand
CTTCCATACGAAGTTGCATTTGATGAATTAAGACAATTTTCAGGAACTCAATTTGATCCTGATATCGTTGAACTCTTCATTCAAGGCATGACAAGAGAAAAAATCAAGGGAGAAAAGGAGTTCTACATTCCCCTCATGGAGAGAAGCTTCGAGAAGGATGCTGCCTAATTATTCATTACAGAAATTTGTTTTTGCACTGGAAGACACCATACGATTTTGCATATTTTCGCAGTTTTTTATTGAATCATAAACATTGAAAGGGTGGCATTCAATTTTCTTTTTTAAGTATTTTACAGATGACTGGTTCTCTTCACATGATTTAAAGCTAGGGGCATCTACACAGGCCCAATGTTTACCGGTACAATTATAAACAAGCCCTCTTCCAACATATTCATAATTTGGAGGAGCAATATACTCTTTGATTGTTTCTATTTTCTTAGCTTCCTTTGCCTGTTTTTCCAGGTCTAAAAGGATTTCCTCTGTAAAATCTTCACCTGAACCTTGCTCTTTTGTATTTTCTTTTTCCGAGGAATCAATCACTTTATCAGAAGTGTCTGAAAATAAATCCGTAGTATCTGTATTTCCTGGACCAAGCTCTGGAGTTTCACGAGCTTCCGGCACGTCGTTTTTTGGAAGTTCAAATGTTTCTAAATTCGCTTCCTCTGAAGGGATTGGATTTTCATTAACATCTGATGTCTCTGGAACTGATTCTGTATCTTGTTCGGAGATCTTTTCAGGTTCAGAGGTCTCAACTGAAGTGGTATCTACTTTTGGTGATTCATCAGATTTTGTTTTTTTCTCAATTTTTTCATTTTGAGATGGTTTTGATGAAGTTGCATCTTTTGAGTTTGTCTTTTTTTCAGGGAAAATAAAATCTGAAACCAGAATAAATAAGACTAAAACAACTATAACTATTCTGATGATTTTCTTTTTATCCAGAGATTTTATATTAATATCTTGAGAGGTTTTATCATCAGAATCATGTGATTTTTCTATTTCACTGGAATCCTCTGGATCTGAGGAAGTTGGTATAGAAATGTTTGTATCCGTTTTTTCTTCCGTATCAACCAAAGTGGATTCTGATGTATTTTCATCAATATTTTGGAGTATCTTCTCAGAAACGAGATCCTCATCGCTCTCTTCAAGAGAAGCATCTTTTTTACCAAAAGGTAATTTGGATTTAAGGTTTTCTAGAATCTTGTTTAGGATAATAACTCCTATTTAAATGAGCCTTGTACTTAGACTCTATTATCCAGTATTCTCATTATAGAGGGGTCTGTGGTAATTGCAACGAAATCCCCTTGCCTTCCCTGATCAAGGACTCAAAAGTGAATACCCATCGCGATGAAGGTGTCATAAAATTTAAACTCACTCTCAAGCGGGCACCTGCTCCAGAGATGAATGAGGTCATAGCATTAGAAAAATGGCGTGCCCTTTTTTTTAAATTAGGTCTTGTAGGCGAGTACCCGATAGATAAGATAGGTTATGGCAACCTTTCTTCTAAGTTAGGGGACAAATCATTTATTATCACTGGAAGTCAAACTGGTCATCTTGCTCATTTACAGTCTCACCATTATACCAAGGTCACCAATTGTGATCTGAAGAAAGGTGCCGTGTCAGCTGAAGGACTAATTCCGCCTTCAAGTGAGTCCCTGACTCATTTTGCTATCTATATGGCAAATCCAAAAATCCAGTTCGTCTTTCACGTTCATCATAACAAACTATGGAAGATGCTTAAATCAGGATCCTTTGACTCCATTGATGAAAATGTAGGTTATGGAACTCTTGAGATGGCAGAAGCTTCTGCCAGGTTACTCTCTGGAAAATCTCAGGGTATTTTTGTCATGAAGGGACATGAGGATGGAATTATTTCTTATGGAACATCAGCAGAAGAAGCCGGAAAAGTCATCCTAGATCTTTATAGGAAAATGGCAGTCAGGCAATAAACTGATTAGTTTTTTGTATAAAATCTCTCCCTCATAAGAAGATTCAGCAGATAAAAAAAACATTTCAAAGCGGGTATCACCAGGAGATAGCTGGAGGCAACCAATTTGGTTGCTTGGTTTCCAGGAGATTGAATCGATCATTTCTTGAATGTACAAAAATGGATTAGGCATCTTTAATTTTCTTCCCATGATCATCATGGCCCAATTATTTTTCCCACAGTATTTTTTTGCAAGAAGCCAGGTGATTAGCCCCATGGTTTTTCGATAATTTACTTCACTAAGAGTGCGAAGAATTCTCTGACCATTAAATTTATGCGAAAAGGAGTCTATAGAATATCCATCATGAACTCCTAGATGAGACAAAAAGTCACAAATTTTCTCTAACTCAGAGGAAAACTTCTCCCACTCTTTGAGTGAAATATCTTTATAGAAACTTAAACTTTTTAAACCGGGTTGAGTAAGATCAGAAAAGATTGATCCCTTATACTGAAATTTTTTATCCACAATATTTTTATAACAGATCCTCTCTCCACCAGGTAGAAGGTAGTGGGAAAAATCGTCCACTCGATCAAAAAGAGGCTCAACCACTAGTTTCTTTGATGGTAAGTTGCCTTCCTCTCCTTTTTTAAAAACGATAAAATTTTGTCCGGACATTCCAAAAGGACTTTTAGCAAGATAAGATCTTCCTTCCTCAAGTCGAAGCCCTTCAGGGGAAGTCATAAGCTGAGAGTCTGCCGAAAAATTCAGGCAAATTTCTTTTGAATTAATTGTTCTTTCTAAATCTGGTTTTGTGAGAGTTCCCCACCAATTTTCATAATCCCCTGTGTAAACAACCTCAGGCTTTAGACCGGAAATTTTTTCAACATAATCCAAATATAGGGGTTGGTATTTTTTGACCGAATAAAGTTTTCTCTTTTCCAGAAAGAGGGACAGAAATTCTATTGATTGATTAATGATCTGAGGGAGTTCTTTTCTCTCAAAAAGAACACTTTCATAATCAGCATTAACTCTTATCGCCTTCATGACTTTTTCCAGAACGTTTTGTTATGTGAAACTGATCATCAAATTCACAAAGTTGTAAAATAAAATGCGGATCATTTACAGCCCGTTGATGCAGTTGAGGATCAAAACCTATTCCCTTACTACGGGCAGGAGTGATGGGCCAGGGTAGAGAAGCCTGGTAGTAATCCCATAGAGATTTATCACCTTTCCATTTTTTCATCCAGTGTGCACCAAAGGCCACATGACCAATTTCATCCTCTAGGACTGTTTCCAAAATAGAAGCCGTTTCTTCATCACCCATTTGTTTAAACACTTTGGCGTAATACTGGGCAAAGTCCAGATTAGCGGCCTCAAAAGTTAGGGCCATGACCGATGAATAATGGGCCATATTTTTTAACTTTTCCATCTGACGCCAGAAAAAGTCATTCAATGGAAAATCTCCAAATTCAAAACCCAATTGATTCAGACGACCGATATACAGAAGGAGGTGCTTCTGCTCATCCTTTAATGAGCTTAAAATCCCCTTTTTAAACCTGACATCCTCATCTGTGTAATGAGGGTAAATCAACAAAGCTGCGGCCATCATTTCAATCGCCAGGAGTTCATGATTGGCAAAACTATGGATAGCGAGAGCCTTTTTTTCAACTTCATGAAGGCAATTCATTTTAGGAAATTTGACCTGTTTATCAGAAAACCCAATTCTTCCAGATCTTCCAGGTAAACGGGGCAAAGTTTTCTCTTTCCATTCTCCCCATTCAACATGTGCAGTAAAAAATTTATCTGAAAGATTTTCACCTTCCAGAATCATTCTTCCTAGTTCGAAGTAATTTATTTTATCTGAATTTTCTAAAGGCCTTGGCTGCATCACTTTTTTTTCCTGAACCTTTGGACCTAAATCCTGAAGGTCTCAGTTTAGTTGGTCCTTGGTCTCCAGATTTTGAAGAACTATTTGTTTCTTCTCTGTGGTCATAGTTGCCTCTATGACCTCTGGGTTTTCCTCCCCCTCTGGAGTTTTCTCTCCCTTCGGTGGAGGAAGTTTCTCGAGGTGGACGACGATTAAAACGCCTTTTGGAAAAACACTCATCACAAATATTAAATCGGGCATTGGCAGGCATTTTACACCCACAACTTGAACAGGTTTTTCCTATCTTATCAGAAAGAAGCTCATTTAGACGCTCAATCGCCTTCGCCTTATTATCAAGAAGATTTTTTTCATCGAAAGTAAAATTTTTCTGATTAAAGTGCCGTGACAACCACTGGTAAAGCTCAACACATTTTATCGAAGTCTCAAGATAGTCAATGTTATCTGACCTATCATCAATAGGTTCATTTAAAATGCTTTGATTACTTACATAGTGGTTAAGAATCCAGAGATAATATTGAACATGCTCAATGAGTCCTAGATTAACTGGAGCACAGGCAAAACCAAAAATCTCTGCGTTCGATAATGTTCTGTCTTCGTCAGCGGCCTCTACCATTTCGGCCAGCTCAATCATCTCTTTCATATCAACACAGTAGAAGGGCTTTTCAAAAGTCATTGTATTGAAGAGGCGAAGAAATTCTGAAAGATGTAATGTTGGTAAAGAATGACTTTCCAGTGCATGGTTAACGGAACTAAAAATTTCAAGATCTGGTCCAACCATGGCCTTATCCTGTTGCCCTAAATGATGATCAAGAGCATTCCTAAGAGTCCTCAAACCATCTTCCACGCGGTTAAGAGTCGTTACTTCTCCTACTGGAAATCTTTTGTATCGACCTGCCCGACCTGCAATTTGTTTAACTTCAGAAAACGACAGAGGATTTTCTTTATCATTTACAAATTTTGATAGTGCAGAAAAAACAATCCTCTTAACTGGAAGATTCATCCCCATGGCAATGGCATCAGTTGAGACCATTATGTCGGTTTCACCTTCATCAAATTTTCTTGCCTGTTCACGGCGAACCTCAGGAGAGAGTCTTCCGTAAACAATAGATACTTTAAAATCAAGGTCTTCTAAATCTGCCTTATACTTCAGAGCATTTCTTCTGGAAAAGACAATCAAGGCATCGTTTTTTTTCATTTGAGTTAAAGGTATCTGGTGATCAAGAACCTTAAGTTCTGTCATTCTGTTATATTCTCGTATCTCTAGAGTGTCCCCACAAAGGGCCAAGATCTTTTTTACCAACTCTAGAACAGAATGATCTCCACAAATGTGGATTTCCTTGGCCTGAATATTAACAAGGGCCCTGGTCCAGGCCCAACCTCTTTGGGGATCAGTGAGCATTTGAATCTCATCAATCACACAACAGTCAAACTGGCTCTGTAACTTTGCCATTTCAATGGTAGAAGAAAAATGAGTTGAATCAGGAACTTCAATCACTTCTTCACCTGTGAGTAGAGTCGTTTTAACTCCTTTACTACTCATGGTATCGAAAAGCTCCGAGGCCAATAATCTTAAAGGGGCCAGGTAACATCCCTTCGATGCCTGACAAAGAGCTTCAATGGCATGGTAGGTTTTTCCGGAATTTGTGGGCCCCATGTGATAAATCACATGGCGGTTCATCCTCCTTGCCTCTGCGTGTACCCAAAACTGTCCAAGATATTCTCTTAGAATGGTAGAAGAAACATCTTTTCTTTTTAGGGCAAGAATTGCACCAGTGAAGCGTTCAAATTCCTTTTTTAAAAAGACTTCACCTTTCCAAATATTGGTTTCTAATTGAAGATAAAATCTGTCGTACTCATCACTTGAAACCAGTTCAGGCTTTAAACCCTGCTCTACTAAAAGTGTATTAAAAAAAACATTTAGTTTTTCTTTATAAACTTTACCCAACTCAGACTTGGGACTGAACTTACTTCTAAAATAGGCCTTCACTTCATTTTCAAGCTTATTCACTGAGGAACGCTTGAGCTTATTTCTCATCTGATGGAAGTTTCTATCAAGATTTTTTTTCAAATCAAAAACAGCATTTGAAATATCAGATATCCGTCTTGTTAACACCCAGTCGTGAAGTTTTTCTTCGGCCTTATCAATCAATGAAGTCTGAGTGGCATAGACGACTTCCCTAACTTGCGTCCTGAAGTCACCCAGGCATTGTACACACTGGCAGGAAAGGTCTTTATCATTGACTTTAATTTCAAAGTTTAATTTTAAAAATTCCTGGGTTTTTGTGTGGTTGAGCGATTTTTCTTCCGCCCAGGCCTTAAAAGTATCTTTATAGGACTCAGTAAGCTCTTGACTGAAATTTCCTTCCACGAGCATAGGAAAAGAAGAAGTGACTGGGAAAATATAATCCTCTAATAGACAGGTCTCAAGAATAGCCTCTCTTTCAAAGACTTCAACAACCCTTCCAAAATTTTTTTCAAATAAAGACTCAAGTGAAGGATAAAGATCCAGGAGTGCCCTAGTTTCAACAGCAATAAACTCTAAAACATTTAGAACTAACTCCGCTTCTTCCAGGGAACGTATTCCAGGAGATGCTTCATCTCCTAGAATCGTTGTGGCTATAAGTGCTTTTCGAGAATTTTCAAGATTTAACCGAATGTCCTCATACAAGGAACGAATTTCATTACTCAAATTAATATATCTTCCTCTTAATCAGCGAGCTCCACTACAAAAGCCGTAGCAAGCTTGGCAAATTTAGCAGCATGACTTGCATCACCGCCAGCTGATTCTAGAGTATCATTCGAAGTATGGATACTACGATTTATATCTTCCATAGTAGATTCGAATGGTATGGAAGCAGGAAACCCATTGGCAGTCCATGAGGCATGATCTGAACAACCATAGCCGCAACGGGAGTAACCCCACGGTACTTTTACATATTCATCAATCAAGCGACCAATAAATTCATTTTGCGCATTGTTGGTATAATCGGCCATCATGACAATGTCTTTATTTTTGGTTCCCTTTCTTAAAGTCATATCGAGCTGCATCACTCCTATGACCTTTTCAGATTTAGCCTTATAAGAGGTGGCAATCTCTTTTGAACCTAATAGCCCCACTTCTTCAGCGGCATACCCCATAAATTGAACTGTGCGCTTTGGCTTATAGTTGGAATTCATAAGAATACGTATAACTTCAGTGATTGTAGAAATACCTGAGGCATTGTCATCGGCACCTGGAGATCTCGCAGTTCCTCCTCCCCACATTCCAACAATAGAATCAGCGTGACCTCCTACAATAACGATTTCTTCAGGATTTTCAGAGCCAGTGATAGTCATAACAATAGAAGCCTGAGGCCAGCCACGATGCTGATAGAGCTCCACTTTTACATCATTACGCTTTCTAGATAAATTTGCCCAGGTATCGCGGATAAACTGAGAAGACTGAACACCCGTTTCTGATTTGTAATAACGAGTATGGAAAGAAGAAAGTTTTAAAATCATCTCTCTTAAGGATTTTTCAGAAACTTGCTCCACCATGGGAGAGGCAACACTTTGTTGATTTATAGAGTAATCAGTAAAAATCGCCCTCTTAGCAAAATGCATTTCACCCTGAGATGTTAAGGCTTCAGAAGCCTCTTTAAAAGAATCATGCTGAATGAAACCCCCGCAGCGGTGAAGATCATGGTGGATCACATGGGAGAGGTGTTCAATTTCACGAGGAGTAAGTTTAACAACTGTGGCCCCCTCAGAGGAAAATAATGGTTGAGCAGACTTGTTAAGTTTCGGACGTATTTGGGAAAGAATTTTACTATCGACAGTAACCCATTTTGCCTCCACTGGAGATGCCAGAGTACTTAGAGAAAAACCAAGAGCGAGCAATCCTAACATTATTTTCATTTTTTCCATCCTTGCCGTGAAAAATGACTGATACAATTAACCCATACCTTAAGATTGTTTGGGAAGAAAAAGTTCTATGACTTTGCCTTACAAAGAATCGTCAAAGACTCATGGCAAAAGATTGAGGAGAAAAATGAAAACTGCATTGAATGATCTCTTGGGAGTGGAACTTCCCATTATCATGGCCCCTATGTTTCTTGTGACCAACTCTAAAATGATGATTGCCGCCGCTGAAGCTGGACTGGCCGGCTGCATACCGGCCCTGAACTTTAGAACCATAGAAGAGCTTGACCGTGGAATTAAAGAGATTAAAGCCGGAACGACTAAACCCATTGGCGTAAATTTAATTGTGAATAAATCAAACATCCTGGCAAAAAAACAACTCCATAAGTGCCTAGACCTTGGGGTCAATTTTTTCATCACTTCCCTTGGCTCTCCCGAGGAAGTAATTAAAGAGTCAAAAAAACTTGGCGTGAAGGTTCTTTGTGATGTTGTTGAAGAAAATTACGCCAAAAAGGTTCAAGATCTTGGGGCCGATGGAATCATTGCCGTGAATTCTGGAGCTGGTGGTCATCGCGGTAATATCCCCGCATCGATTTTAGTTCCTGCTCTAAAATCAGTTTGTAAAATTCCAGTCATCTCTGCTGGTGGGGTGGGAACAGGGGCCGGGATCCTCTCCATGTTAGCTCTTGGGGCAGATGGACTCTCCATCGGATCTCCCTTTATTGCCACGAAGGAGTCAGATGTAACAGAGGATTACAAAAAGGCATGCATTGACTACGGTGCGGAAAATATAGTTGTCACCACTAAACTTTCTGGAACCCCCTGCACAGTGATCAACACTCCTTATGTCAAAAAAATTGGTACAGACCAAAACATCGTTGAACAGCTTTTAAATAAAAATAAACAGCTTAAAAAATATGCCAAAATGGTAACCTCATATAGAGGCATGAAACTTTTGGAAAAAGCGGCTTTTACTGCTTCCTACAAAACTGTGTGGTGTGCAGGATCATCAATAGAGTTTACTCATGAGATTGAATCCATCAAGGAAATCGTTGAAAGGTATAAACGTGAATTTTATGAAGCAAAAAAGAATCTAGATAGAATCACGGGTGTGGTATGAAAAAACTTTTTAAGGTTTTAGATAAACTGATAGAAAATCCCAGCCGTTTAAACCTGGGCCTACTCAATAACATTTTAAAATTCGGCATACCTTTTAATGCTCCCCATGGATTTACAATTAAAAAGCTCTCGGATGAAGAAGTCATCATTTCTCTTCCCAATAAAAAATTAAATCATAATCATTTGGGTGGAGTCCACGCCTGCGCCATGGCCACGGTCGGTGAATATTGCGCGGGAATGTCACTATTAAGAAATTTTGGGATCAGCCGCTACCGTTTAATTCTCTCAGAGCTAAACGTGAAATATACTTACCAAGGAAGAGTTGAACTAGAAGGCATCTGTTATCCAACACAAATAAACCAGGATACGGTCCAACAAGGACTAGAAATGGAGGGAAAATATTTTCAAGAATTGAAGACAGTTATCCGTGAAGTTAACGGACAGGAAGTGGCCGTAGTCACAACTCTTTGGCAACTTAAGCCATGGGAACAGGTCAAAACCAAATAAGATAGATTTGTCTTGAAAAAAAAGCGACCCCGTAAGCCAGTGCCAATGTGTAAAAAACCATTAAAAGAGGCCAGGAAAAAGAATTAGTTTCTCTTTTCATCACTGCAAACGTAGAGATGCATTGGGGAGCAAAAACAAACCACATCAAAAGTGCTATCAGAGTTCCCGTTCCAAAATTTTCGACCAAAGCTTCAGTCATGCCATCTTTGTTTTCACCTTCAACTGAAAGAACAAGGGAGAGAGCACTCACAACCACTTCTCTTGCACCGATACTGGGGATAAGTGCGGTAGTGATGCGCCAATCAAATCCAAGAGGTTTAAACACTGGTTCAAAAATCCTCCCAATGCCTGCCGCATAAGATTCCTCGATGTGGGTTACTCCATTTTTTTGTGGAAAAGTGACTAATGCCCAGATCACCAGGCTCACAATCAAAATAATCCCTCCGGCCTTTCTAATAAATATCATCGCCTTATTTTTCATGACCATCAGAAGATTTTTAAATTTAGGGACCCGGTATGGAGGAAGTTCCATCAAAAGCATAGAGGGAGAAGTTTGGGGTAGTGTCTTTTTAAAAATAAAGGCAATCCCAAGTGCAGATAAAAATCCCATGGCATAAAGAGCAAATAAAAGAAGCCCAGGTAGTTTTAACCATGAAATTCCCGCCACAGAAACATCCGGAACGAGGGCCCCAATTAAAATGGCGTAAACGGGAAGCCTTGCTGAACACGTTGTGAGTGGAATAACCATCATCGTTATCAGCCTTTCTCGGTGATTATCGATAACTCGGGTTGATAAAATACCGGGAATAGCACAGGCATGTGATGACAAAAGAGGGATAACAGATTTTCCTGGAAGTCCAATTTTTCTCATGAAGGAATCCATAAGGAAAGCAGCTCTTCCTAAATATCCCAGGTCTTCTAAAAATTGGATGAACAAAAAAAGAAGAACAATTTGAGGGAGAAAAACGATAACTCCACCTACTCCACTTAGAATTCCATCAACCACGAGGCTTCTTAGAAGATCATTTTGAATAAAAGATGTTGCAAGCTCACTTAAAAAAGAGAATCCAAATTCAATAAGATCCTGCAAAGGAGCAGACCAGAAAAATAAAATTTGAAAGAGAAAGATTAAAATCGTTAATAGGATGAAAATCCCCCAAAAAGGGTGAAGAATGAGCTGGTCGATTCTTTCAGAGAACGTATCAGGAGTTAATTTTGTAATAGTAACTTCATCCAAGAGTTTATCGATTTCCTTAAAGATACCATTGACGTAGGATGGAGAACGGAAAGTTTTTTGAGAGTTTTCTGGAATAAATAATTCACATTCTGTCCCTTTTTTAAGGGTCTCCTTAACAACTTCAATAAGCTCACGAACCCCTTCTCCAGTGGAAGCACTCATAGGCACGATGATAGCACCAAGTTTTTCTGCCATTAATGGGAGATTTAGATGAAGATTTCTTTTTTTTGCCTCATCCATAAGATTGAGGGCGATGACTAAAGGATAGCCGAGCTGTTTGAGTTGAAAAGCAAGATACAAAGATTTTTCTAGATTCGTAGCATCTACCACAAGAACAAAAAGATCAGCAGATTTATCTTTTTCTTTTTTTAAAAGAAAATCTTTTGTGACTTTTTCATCTAAAGTGGTGGCATCCAGTGAGTAAATTCCGGGTAAATCAATCACTTCAAGAATTTCCTGACCATTTTCTTTGATCCAACCAGTTTTTTTCTCAACGGTAACACCAGCAAAGTTCGCTACTCGCTGAAAACTACCGGTGAGCTTGTTAAAAAGTGCGGTTTTACCAACGTTGGGCATACCAACCAAGGCTATTTTAGAAATCATTCTAAGACCTCAACTAATACGAGCTCTGCTTCCTCGGCCGTCAGGGCCACATAACGTCCTCGGACTTCAACCAAATAAGGTCCTGAGAAAAGTGAAACTTTTCTCGCAATTCTAATCTGGGCCCCATCCATAAAGCCCAGGTGCATTAAACGGGATTCTAAATCAGAGAACTCCCTTAATTCATTGTTCCGAAAAGATCGGACTATTAGCTTCTTGTTGATGGGGGCTTCATTAATGCACATAGAAGGTTTGATATATCAAACTAAAAGCATAATGGCCATGATTTATTGCGTCGTCTGATTGTCAATTATGATGTTTTGGAATTTCAATCACAAAAGTCGTATGAGGAGCATCATCTTGGTAAAAAAGCTTCCCCTTGTGTTCTTCAATAATGCCTCTGGAAATGCTGAGACCCAAACCTGTTCCGACCCCAATTTCTTTTGTCGTGAAAAATGGTTGAAAAAGTTTTTGCTGGATAGATGATGAAATCTTATCTCCACAATCAATTATTTGAATACGGACAGAATCAGCTAAATTTTCGCAGGCAATTTTAATCCAGGGGTGAGAAAAACTGGCAGTGGCCTGGAATGAATTGTTAATTAAATTTAAAAGTACCTGAGATATCTCAACGGGACGACAGTAAATAGAAACATCCTCTTTAAGGTAGTCCACCTCTAGTACTGTGCCGCTGTTATTAATTTTCTCCAGACAAACATCAAGTGTTTCTTCAATTATTTTATTCAAAGAGTAATGAATTTTTTTATCCAAAGAAGACTCCCGAGAAAACCTTCTCATACCATTTACAATGCGTGAAATTCTGGAAACAGTTTGATCTATTTTTTCAACATATTGAATGAGTAGTTCCGGGCCTAAAGATTTACGATTTGAGTGACGTCGTATTAAATCAATATAGCCCTTAATAATACTTAAGGGATTATTGATTTCATG
>CANHIY010000086.1 GCA_947461175.1 Bacteriovoracaceae bacterium | reverse complement strand
TGAAGCGAAAAGTGAATGATCTTCAGACCCATCTTTTGGGCATTTTGAATGGAGCGCTTTAGGAGCTTAAGGCAATCCTTATTTCTTATGGAACATTTAAATTTAAAGTTTATGTGCTGGGGAGTTCTCTTTGTGACGGTCTCTCTTTTAAGATGAGACACTCCTTTGGAGTGAATCCTCTTTCGCCCAGAACCAGGGCGTCTTCCGCCACGCTTACCTTTGAATAAATTAAATTGAAGTTCTTTTTTCATGAGGGAGGTTTATCATTTTTTTGATTGAAAGGCATGCAAAAGATACGTAGTACTTATTGATTTAGGCATATATAGAACCAGTAAAATATCATGATCTCCCCATTTAAAAAAATGGTTTTCATTTTTCCAAAATCACCTCATGATAGATTATCTTGAAAGTTTTTGTGATGACCACATGATGAACTTATTCCAAGGAGGGGAGGAATATGACACTTCAGTATTATGGAAGACATGGGCTGTATGAGACATTAGAAAGTGAGAGGAGAAAATGCATCATCTCTATTTTTACTATCATCAGTAGCACCCTCGTTTTTGAAATCATTTGTTATTCTTGGTTGTCTGAGATGAAGATGAATGAGCTTTTAAAATACCTCTCACTTCCTTTTTTTATTTTAATTACGTTTATGATTGTCTTTATTGTAATGAAAATTTCCTCTTTTAAGAAGAAGGTGAGGTCCCTTGTTTTGCCTGAAATCCTAAAAAAACACTTTCAAGAATTTAAGTTTCTTGAAGACTCAACTGGAGCAGTTCCTCCTTTTATGAATCATCTGTATTCTGAGTTTAAGGGGGGTGAAACTTATTATGAAAAATCATGTATCGAGTTAGGTCATTTGAAAATTTTTAATGCTAAAATTATAGAAGGTAGAAGTTGGCGCCTTGATGGGTTAATTTGTAAATACTCTCATCCTCTTCCTCTTATGGGATTTGTTAAGGGTGAGAAATATCAACCACCAAAGATCTCTGTTATCGCGGCGGCCCTTCTTATCTTTAGTAGTGTGACAACTTTTTGTTACACCCTTTTAGACAGTGAAAAAATGGAGACTTATATCCCCTTCTTTTTATTTGGAGTCGGAAGTGTGGTTTGGGTTTTGATTGGGATTTGGGCCTATATCTTTTCCACTCACCCAAGTTTCAGGTACCGCCTTAAATGGACTTCGTCGAAGGACTTTCTAGACTCTCAAAATATAAAATCCATGGTAGGTGAAAGTGTCAAAAAGTTGATTGATTCAAATGTCAATTCATCCATTAATTTTTATTTGGATAAAGACGGGTTGATCTTTCTTTTTCCAAGTGATTTAAAAATTCTGGACGTGAGTTTATTTAAAAAAATTTCTGCAGAAGAGTTTGAACAGGGCAATGAAAAATTTATCAAAGTGCTCTCAGAACTTTACTCTTCACTTTTGAAATTTTAAATCCTCTTGTCCCCACTCAGTGAGTGAGAGATGATGGTCTTTGTGGGGACAGAGGGGACTTATTTCTTGACCTGAATGTTTTTTAGTCCAGCAAAGGCATTATTTTTAAACTGAGGGCCACTGGGCTTCATTGGCTGTGCCTCAGAGCGGGGGCCTCCCCTTCGAGGGGCCTCGGATCTGGTGCCGGTGATTCCCTCGGTTTGTGAATCGGCCTTACAGGATAGAGAAATTCTCCTTCGGTCCATGTCGATGCCAAGCACCCTGACCTTGAGCTCCTGTCCCACTTTTAAGACGTCCATGGCATTTTCAACATAACGGTCACTCATTTCTGAGATGTGAAGAAGACCATTTTCTTTGATGCCAATGTCCACGAAGGCCCCAAACATGGTAAGGTTCGTCACGACACCCTGGTACCACTGACCGATCTTAAGGTCCTTAAGCTCTGAAATGCCCTTCGTGAATTCTACGGATTTAAAAGTGGTCCTGGGATCCTGGGAAGGGGCCTTAAGGCACTTTACAATGTCGGCAAGAGTTAATTCTCCCACCTTGTTTTTTAGTTCTGTGTCTTTTGCTAATTCATTCTGAAGAGAGTCTTCTGTGAGAAGATCTTTAAGATTTTTATTCTTTGATTTCACCCAGTCTTCGAGAACTTGGTAGCGCTCGGGGTGGATAAAGGTTCCGTCTAAAGGATGGGGCCCATTGTAGATACGAAGAAATCCAGCGGACTGTTCGAACACTTTTTGAGAGAAGCGGGAAACCTTAAGAAGCTCTGAGCGAGATTTAAACCCACCGTTTTGGTCTCTAAACTTCACCACATTCTGGGCCACGGTGGGACCAATGCCCGAGACGTAGGAGAGGAGTGGGGCCGAGGCAGTGTTTAGGTCCACCCCCACAAAGTTCACACAGGTCTCTACCACACTTTCAAGATTATTTTTTAACTGGACCTGGTTTACATCGTGCTGGTACTGGCCTACACCGATGGATTTAGGGTCAATTTTCACAAGCTCTGCCAGAGGATCCTGAAAGCGTCTGGCGATGGAGATGGCCCCCCGGACGGTGACGTCCTTATCTGGAAACTCTTCCCGGGCAATGTCTGAGGCAGAGTAAATGGAGGCCCCTGCTTCAGAGATCATGGTGGCCTTGACCTTTCCGTCTCTCACACTTTCGATGTGGGATTCCACAAACTCCAGGGTCTCTCTTCCAAAAGTTCCGTTTCCAATGGCAATATACTGGACCTTAAACATCTCAATCATTTTTGAGAGGATCTGGGCGGCACCGACTTTATCGTTTTTGGGTTCATGGGGGTATACCACATGGTCCCCAAGAAATTTTCCTGTTTCATCCACGATCACCACCTTGCATCCGGTTCTGACTCCTGGATCAATGCCTAAGACTGCCTTAGAACCCAGGTAGGGTTGGAGAAGAAGGTTTTTAAGATTAACTCCAAACACCGAGATAGCAGCGGTGTCGGCGATTTTTTTTAGTTCATTTTTTACTTCTAAATCCAGAGAGGGCTGGATGTAGTTTGAGAAAGATTTTTCAGCACACTTTTTTAAAAGCTCATAGTTTCCAAGTTTTTCTTTTTTCGGAAAAAAATGCTCTTCAATGAGACCGATCCCCGTTTCAGGCATGATCTCTGCGTCTACTTTAAGCACTTTTAAATTCATGCCCCGTCTCATGGCCATGTAGCGGTGGGAGGCCTTAGGGTCCTTTATTTTTGAAAGTGGCTCAGAAAACTCAAAAAAGTCTTTAAACTTTTGCGCCTCTTCAATTTTCTCTCCGTCTTTTCTAAGACTTGCTTTCATGACCCCACTGTCCCAAAAAGTCTGACGGATTTTTTCTTTGAGCTCAAGCTGGTGAGAAAACATTTCCATGAGGATGTCACAGGCCCCATTAATGGCCTCCTGAACGTCTTTAACTTTACCTTCGCTTGGTTGAACAAATTTTTCATTAAGTTCTGAAATCATTCCTCGGATGTCTTGGTTTCCGTTAAGAATCATTTCAGAAAGAGGTTCTAGACCGTTTTCTTTTGCGATCATGGCCTTGGTTTTTTTCTTTGATTTGTACGGGGCGTAGATATCCTCAAGCTGGTTCATGGTGGTGGCCGATTTAATCTGGCGCTCAAGATCCGGAGTCATGGCCTCCATTTTTTTAATGGCCTCTAAAACAAATTCTCTTCTTTTTTCCCTTTCAATAAACTCGTTATAGGAGTCCTGTATATCTCTGACCTGGACTTCATCCAGACCACCCGTGGCCTCCTTACGGTAACGGGATATAAAAGGGATGGTACATTCTTCTTCAAAAAGTAATTTACATGTTGCCATGATCTTAGTGGGTGAAAGACCCAGCTTAGTGGTACAGAAGATCATTGCATTAGGGTCAAGTGTTTGGGTCGCCATGGGATCAAGTCTCCTCATTCATTTGTAGGTATAGAGGTTAGCGACACAGAGTAGAAATTGGCAAGAAATTGTGAGACGATGAACCTCAAATTTAATAAAAAGGATGTCAAATTGTCGACTCTTGCCATCATAGGTGGTGGTTTAATGGGAAGAAGTCTCATTTATCATCTTGCCAAAGAAAAAAAACATTTTGAAAAAATAGTTTTGTTCTCTTCTGACAAAATCACTATTCCCTGCACTCTTAATTCCACTGCCATGGTGGCGTTAAGAGGTGTGACAAAAGGCCACTCAGAGCTTGGGGATTTGTTGGTGGAGGGCCATGAGATTTTTTCTCATCACGTGATGATGGATCACCCTCAAGGGGTTCAAGTAGTGAAACAATTTACTGGAACTCATCATGAAAGAGAATCCTTTCTCTCACGCTACCCCGAGGCCTCTTTATCTGATAGGTTTTTTCATGAAAAAATTTACCTCTCGGAAGAGAGGGCCTTTATGATTGATCCCAAAACCTATATTGATTGGCTCTTGTCTGAGTCTCTAAACTTTTACCAAGACTCCCTTCATATGATTGATGACATGGTCGTGGAGGCACAGGAGGAGAGTGAGGGAGTGGTCATAAAAACTCTTAATAATAAAAAAATGAATTTTCACAAAGTCATTTTTGCAGGAGGAAGCTATAACCGCTTTTGGACCCCCATGGCACCCTATTCAAAACTTAAAACCTCAAAACCTGTTCAAGGGTCTTATTTAGAGTTTCAAAACGTTCCTTGGGAACATTCTTCTTTTTCACTAACCGTGGATGAAAAAAATCTTATCTGGAACGAACCCCTAAAAAGACTCTTTATCGGCTCCACAAGCTCTGAGACTTCTCATTATCTTCCTCAAAAAAAAGAGCTCCGCGGGATTTATGATGAGCTTTATTTGAAACTGAACTTAAAACTTCCTTCCTTTGATGAGGGAGAGATCAAAGTGGGACTAAGGGAGAAGGCCCAGAAAAGAGCTCCCTATATGGTAGAAGAGGGGAGAAGTCTCTTTGTGGGGGGGCTTTATAAAAATGCTTTCACCCTTTCTTTAAAACTTTCGGGGACTCTTTCTCTTAAGCATCTTTAATTTTTTATAGAACTCATTTTCACAGCTCTCACCACTTGTTTCCTGAATCTTCTCTTGAATCTCCTCCGAGCTTACGGGGAGAAGAGAAGAGGATTCAATGAGCCCAGAAGAGATCATTTTTTCTAATTTTAAAACACTTAAGAGGGTTTTTTCTGAAAGATTCCTGCAGCTGTGGGAGGGGACATGGATGAATCCGTGTTTTAAGTTTTTATAGTGAAAAGAAAATTGATAAGAGAGGTTGTTACAAACAAAGGAGCCTGCGTCCCGGGAGATTTCTGTTTGGGAGCGCTCCTTGGGTGAAAGAGAGCAGTACATTTTGGCCAAGGGGTAGTTTAGCCCCACCTCATCTGGGGCCCCGGGGATAATAGGAGTGTTCATCCTTACGTTGCCTTCATTGTCTGGTCTAATGTTCAGATCGAGATTTCTCACGATGGTTTCAATTTTAAATCTACAGCCTGCCTCCCCAAGACCCAGAACCAGGTCAGGCACTTGATGGAGATTTTTTAAACAGGTATCAAATTGATAAAAGGACTTATCAAAAACAGTTCTTAATTGACAGAGCTTTAGGGAGTAGTCACTTCGGTTGAGAGAGCGCTTTTCTAGAAGTTTAGCAACTTTTTCTGAGTTATTATTTTCCGCTCCTTCAAAAGCATCAAAATATCCCACAAGGACCAGGGGCCTTGACCAGGCGTGGGAGGAAAATATTGCCGACAAAAGGATCAATCTTAAAAAATAAATCATGATGGTTTTTCTCATGAATCCAGAGTTTTTAAAAGATTTTGGGAAACTTTTTCCAGCTAGTGCTTGAGTTTTAAATTGGCCCTAATCTAAAGGAAGGGAACTTTAAAAGGAGTGCCTTTGAAAAAATGGATTTTTTCAATTTTGACTCTATCTCTTTTATCTAAAGAGAGCTTTTCCTCAACACTTGTAAATTGGGACCATGTTCATCACGAAGAATTATCTTCTTTTTTAGGGGTTCCCTATTTAAAAGTTAAAGGCATGTCCCTGGAAGGTTTTAGTGGAGCAAGTCTTCAAAAATTGCAGTCCGCTTTTAGTTTTATGGAAAAGGTCATCAACACCGAGGAATTTAGAAGTAGAGTCATTAATTTTAAAAATAAAAAAGGTGAAAGGAAATTTGAATCCAACAGGGGATTATCCAACGAAGAGATTTATGAAATTTTTATGGAGGGACGTGAGGTCCTTCAAATGGATACCCCAGGAGAAGTTAATCTTTTTTTAAAGTTATATGATAACCCGATGTCGAGAGTCATTGGTTACACCACCTCTAAAACAAACCTCATCAACATTAATTGGAAGTATTTTAAGCAGTTTAAAATTCATGAAGTGGCAGCGAACTTAACCCACGAGTGGACCCATAAACTGGGCTTTGGCCATACTTCAGCTAAGGAGCATGACTCCGTTCCCTACGCTATCGGTTACATCATAAGAGACATGGTTCTTAAATCCATGAACAATCCTGGGCCTATTTTCTAGAGGACAACTCAAATAACTTCCTCACAACTTGGGCCAGGGGTTGTCCAAGTTTTGAGGCCTCTTGGGACATCTCCACCATTGAGAGATTGGGATTATTTTCTTCCACGTCTGAAAGGGGGTAGGTCACATCATCCGGGGCCCAGATAAAATCTGGAAGGTTTCTTGAAAAAGATTCACCGCCTAAAATATTGTTTGAGAAATCAAGCTCAAGATCATAGACATAATTTTTAGTCAGCACCTTATCAAGGGTAGGACTATCCACTTTATCTAAAAGAGCTTTTCTCATGTCTTTGTAATAGACTTCAAGTTTCACACCTACAATGGAATAAGTTTTCGGATGACGGCGAGCTGACCGATAGAAGCGCTGTTTTTTGACGAAAGGCTCTTTCACCTCTTCAAAGTTTTCTGACTCTGATTCATCAAAGACGTTGTAATAAGTCACTTTATAGCCCTCAACCGGATAGTTCCACACTTCGCTACCAGGAGAAACATCTGCGATGAAGGATTTTTTTAAATTCCCCACCCGGTTCACCACTGCCTTATGAAAAGTGCCGGGATTGGTTTCCTGGCAGGAACCTGTGAAAATCCCTGCGATAGGATTTCGACAGCGCTTTCCCAGAAAGATCACTGGTTTTTGAGACCGGGCATACATGAGAGAACCCAGGGCCTTAATGTCTTCAGGGTAAAAGGTGAGAGTAACTCCGCTCGGAGTTTTAAGTTTCACACTTTTTTGGGGACGTGGCATTTTTTGAGAGGCCGAGGCCCATCCATCACAGATCCCTCGCCAGGTTTTTACCGTGCCGGCAATGGCGTTTTTCTCTGCCAGTTCCTGAGAGTAACGGGTAAGACCCATGTCTGGGTCCCCCACCAAGATGTCATACTTTTCTGCCGGGGAGAGAAGATTTTCTTTTCCTGTATAAGTCTCTGTAGGTAACTCTTCAAAGAATTCTTTAAACTTATTCCACTGGGCGTTTTCATCAATTAATTTTTGATAGCGTGCATCCCGGTAGCGCACTCCCAGGGACCCCTGATAAATGGGCCAGTAGTGGCCAGACCACAGGTCTATTCCCGTTTTTCCCTGGTTAAGGCCTAGCTTTGCCAACTGGGATAAGGACGTGATTTCTTTTTCTCCTTCTAAAAGTCGTCTCACATCCTCACTCTCTGGAATGGGGGAGTAATCCCCTAAGGCCAGATGTGAGGTTAAACTTAAAAGGAGGAAAAGAAACTTTTTCATCTATAGACCTCTACGAGATTCATTTAAAAGAGTTTCTACAACGTTAATGAGTGGCTGAGGTTTTGGGTACCTGAATTCACACTTAACTTGCAATGGGTCTCCTCCACCAACCGGAAACACTGGACACTTAGGAGAAACACCAAAGTAGCGCTCAGATTCTTCATAAATAAAGCTGTGGGCACCCTTGGCGGCCGGGCCAAATTCCTGGGGAGGAAGAGTGCTTTCTTTAAAGTCCCACTCCGGAAGAGTTGAGACTGGTTTAAAATAAGTTTTATAATCTCTTGGAACTACCCAGAAAAAATCTGGCTGATGGGTTTTTGCCGTGAGGATATTTTTCCGGTTCACTTTTCTGTTCACCCTCCACTGTCCACCAACCACATTTCCTTGTTGATCTAACTCAAGGTCATAGGTAAAGGAGAAGCCTTTAATTTTGTCGTTAAGAGCAGAGTTTCTTGAAGCTTTTTTTGGAAACTCCCAATCCACGTAATTTAAAGTCACATCCACTCCCACAATATGGGTGGAATCAGGGTTTCTTGATTCTTTAAAGGGATCCTTTTCCCCGTAACTTGCCCGAGAGAGGACTGATGTGTAGAGAGGTCCCCTGCGTCCAGTTTTCGGATTAAAGTAGGATAAGTAGTAGCCCGACACAGGTTGGTTCGCCACTGCGGCCTCGGCCGTTTTATCCACGATAAAACTTCGTCCTTCCACTCCCAGGATATTGACCATGGAGACATGGAAGATCCCCGGGTGCACGTCAGCACAACGTGGGATTAAACTTTGATCATCCCGGTCTTTTTTTACATCAATATAGCGGCCATACTTATCTCGGTCCGGGTACCTTCTGTTACAGCGGTTCCCTTCAAAAATGACGTTGGATTGAATGGTGGAGTTGGCCCACATTAAAGAAATAAGGGCCTTAATATCGTTAGGATAAAAGGGCATCTTCTTTCCATTCGGAAGTGTCACATTGACGGTTTTCTTCGGACGAGGGGAGTGACCCGCGGCCACGGCCCAGCCATGACAAATGCCTTCCCACAAGGCCATGTACTTATTTGCTTTTGGGATCACATATCCTTCAGGGATATCGATGGCCGAGAGGAAGCCCCACTTTTTCTCATTCCCCCATTTCTCAGCATAATCCCAAATCCGATTCGTCAGATCAAAGGATGTATCGCCTAGAAGGATGTCGTATTTTTCAGAAGGAGAGAGTTTTGAGAGTTCATCTTCAGAGAGTTCATAAATTTTTGGGTGAACTCTTTCTGCTCTTTTTTTATAGTCACTGACATTTTTCTTCCAATCAAGGTTACTTGCAAGTGTGAGGATAAATGTTTTGTAATCTTTATCTTGGTAAGTGTTTCCTACCATCCCCTGATAAAGGGGCCAGTAGGGGCCTCCCCAGGGCTGGATGGAGGTGCTGGCGTAATTGAGACCTTTTTTCTCCATTTCAAAAACATTGGAAATATAATTTGTCCCTTCATTGAGGGCCGTTAACCTTTCTTTTAAATGGGTTGTGGAGAAGGGTTTATAGGGGTAAATCGTCTCATTGGCATCCCTTACTTCACCTTCCTCAGTACAGTTTTGAGTCTCTGGATCACAGTCCTCTGGTCCCTCTGTCATCTGAGCAAAAGCGGGCTGAGTCACCACAGACAGGACCAGCGGGAGAAAGAATAAACTCTTAAACTTCATGGAGGGCCTCCAAATTAGGGGAAAGTGATTTTTTCAAGTGAATTTATCAAGGAATTGGGCCTGAGACGATCTTTATGAGAACTAAAAGTAAAAATTACACGCAGCGCCAAAAGATCGTCACTCGCAAAATGAGGAATACTCTGGGTTCAACATACACCAATAGTTTTTGTTGATCATTAACTGGGACATAACGTGGTCATCATTGGGGAGAAGATCCACCCAAAGAGTGTCATCTATAAGAACTTTATCCCACAGGGCCTTAATGTCCTCATTGTTTTTACCCTCATCTAAGGGAAGTTTTAAGTACTCTGGACTCTCAAGCCATAAAATTTTCCCATTAGGTCTGAAGCTCATAACTTTTAGTAATTTTTCAGGACTAAAGGGCCCGAAAACATCTTTCATCACTCCATCATCCCACACATAAAGGTCAAAGGAGTTCGTTTTATGATTAAAGGGGGAAACCTTAACCACTTGGATCACGTGGATGTTATACTTTATGTCCTCGCTTGAAGGAAAACTGGTGTAAATAATGGGATTATAGCCAATCTTGAGGCGTTTATTGAGTTCATCGTAGAGCTTCTTAAAGGACGTTGGAGGAAGCCTTTTTTTGTGGTTTGCAAACTGCTCAATTCCCTGGAGGGTGGTGTTGTTTATGGCCCAGGCCTTGACGATGAGTTCTTTGGTAAATTTTTGAATTTCTGGGTCCAACATGAGTTCGTATAAGTTCCTCTTCCCAGGAATGATCACCGGTCGCCCCGAAGCCGCTTCTTTAACCAGGGCCGAGTAAAATTTAAAATGATTCTTCCGATCATTCTTTTCGGGAAAGCTCTGATTAAATTGATTATCAGGATCAAAATGCATTAATAGGTTAAAGTTTCTTTGGAGAGTGGCAAACCCAGAGCACACCCCAAACTCCCTATCCACCACACCCTCAAAATCAATGTCATAATTTTCAAAAGGGAAGGCACTTGTTTTGGTGGGGGTTCTTAAGTTTTGAGTTTTTGAGAGGATACTTTTTACTTCAGAAGAGTTTTGCATGAGTGACCACTGATCCAAACCCAGGGACCTCATCATGCGGTAAAAACTTTCGAAGGGAAGATTCACAAGCCCCAAAGGAAGTTGCCTTAACACGTACCCCGTTTGAGACCTCTCCTCAGTGTCTGTTTGGGCAAGAGCTAATTGAGAAAAAATCAGATTGATGACAAATAGGTATGAAAGGAAGGTTTTCATTTTTCTTATCCCTAGGGTTCAAAAAAATAAGACAGGATTCTATAGACCGCTTTGTACTAGAGAATTTAAAAAAAATTGAAAAAAAATCAAAAGATTGAAAAAAATTCATTTAGAAATAAGGGGGATTTTTTTGTCAATGCCAATATAAATGGGCAGTTTATGTACCTTCAAGCACTTACAAAAATCCGCCTTTTTCTTAACTTGCTGAAATAACGCTCATTTTTTTTTCCCACTAAACCTCGTCATATAATCATTTGAATTTAGCTAAACTCTAAACTTTAACTGACGAAAAGATTTACTCATGGATCAAATTTATGTGGAAGTTCAAAAGTAATATATTCATTATTTTGGCACGTGCCACTACCTTGTCCTTATTGGTCACTCTTTCTTCATGCCAAAACCCCTTATCTGAAACTGGTTACTCCACAACCGATCTAAACGTCGTTTCATTTTCCTATAAAGATGCTTACACCAGAGGTCTCGTCCGTAACTTCATGTCTATTGCTCCCACAAATTTTGATGATAAGGGCTTTCCACCAAACTGTACTATCTCTCCAGCGCTTCCTCAGGGACTCTCTATTAGTAGCCCTGATTGTGTGATCTCCGGAACTCCTGTGGCCCTCATGTCTCCCACAACCTACACCGTCACCGCTCTTAGCCGCGCCGGTATGAGTCAGGCCAATGTCTCTATCAGTGTTGCGTCCTCGGCCCCGATGGTGACTTACCCCTCTCATACGGTCTCTAGGATGATGGCACAAATTTTAATTAATCCTGTCTCCCTTTACGATAACGGCTCTCCAATCACGAACTGTACCGTCTCCCCAGCTCTCTTAACGGGTCTCACTCTAGATCCCAACACTTGTGTGATTAGTGGGGCGACTCCGGACTACTTACTCTACAGGCTCTACACAGTCAAAGTGACCAATGCCATTGGTTCCTCTGAAAGTACCTTTTCCTTAAGTGTGGCCGCTACACCTCTTATGAGTTTTAATGGCATCTCTGGTGCGGGACAAATCTCTCTTCCCTTCAGGGCACAGCCCTCGGTCTTTAACACCAGAGGAGAGCCCATCACTTCCTGTACAACAACCCCAGCACTTCCCGCTGGGCTCTCTATTAATCAGTCCACCTGTGTGATCAGCGGAACTCCAACTGAAGTGGCGTCTGGCACCTACAGTGTCACTGCCACTAACGGAGTAGGATCCACTAATTCAAGTATTCTCATCAACATTACTTCCTACCCACCACTTGTGACTTATTCCATGGGTGGTTTTATTGGATATATTTCTGTTCCCTTCGTTGCGACTCCTAATCTTTATCAGATTAACGGAGCTCCCATCACAAGTTGCACCATCTCACCAACTCTTCCGAATGGTCTCTCCATTGACCCCATCACCTGTGTGGTAAGTGGTGTTCCTACGGTCAGTATTCCTCAAGGTAATTACACTATCACTGTTACAAACTCTGCGGGTGTAGGGTATGGAACCCTTCCCATGATGATCTTGCCCTCGGTGCCAGTCTTAAGTTACGCAGGAGTATCTGGATCTGGAAGTTTTGGCTCCTACCTATCTATCACTCCGTCCACCCTTGTAAATAACGGTGCCTGGATCACTAGTTGCACCGTCTCACCAGCTCTTCCTTCAGGACTTTGGATAGATAACTACACTTGTTCAATTTTTGGAACGGCGTCGCAGGTGATTCCTCTCACAACCTTTACCGTGAGTGCCGCCAACTCAGCTGGTGTCACCACCGCTCAGATTCCTATAATAATTGCTCCTACTCCTCCGAACTTAAGTTACGAAGGAGCAGTAGGGAAGACTGGACTTGCTCAGTCTCCTCGAACCATTATCCCAAGAACTTTTAACTACGGTGGAGTCTCTCTCACTAATTGCACCATCTCACCAGC
>CANHIY010000085.1 GCA_947461175.1 Bacteriovoracaceae bacterium | reverse complement strand
GATTTTAAAGAAATTAATATTTATGAAAAACCCGGAAGCGAAATACTAAAAAAAATAAATCCTATTAACCAAATACCTGTTCTTGTTCACGGTGAAAAAACCATTTGGGATTCAAGAATCATTTTTAATTATCTCAATGAAAAACACCAGTTTGAAACGATGGATTGGGAAGATGAGAATAGGCTAACCGCCATAGATGGGGCGTTAAATGCAGGAGTTGCACTCCTTTTAATGAAAAGATCAAACATTGATATCAATCAAGATTTTATGATTGTAAATAGACATAAGGAGCGGATTGAATCCATTCTTGATTACCTTGAACCTTATGTTGAAAATGAAGCAATGAAGAATTGGAATTTTAATATCATGTCCATCTACTCTTTTTTAGATTGGGGCCTATTTAGAGAAATTTTAGACCTCTCTCATAGACCTCTCTTTGAAAAGTTTATGGAAATCCACCGTAGTCGGCCTATCGTACAGTCAACCCAAATACCAAAAGTATAATATGAAAATAAATCAATACATTGATCATACGTCCCTAAAAGCAGACTTAAATCTTCATCAAATTGAAAAACTTTGCATGGAGGCAAGAGAATATGAATTCTTTTCAGTTTGTGTAAATTCCTATTATGTCAAAAAAGCTGTTTCTTTTTTATCTGGAAGTTCAGTTAAGGTCTGCACTGTAGTGGGCTTTCCTCTGGGGGCTTCCACCATGGAATCAAAACGATTTGAGGCCATGAAAGCGATGGCCGAAGGTGCAAAAGAAATAGACATGGTCATAAACATTTCCGCCATAAAATCACAAGACTGGCAGTATGTCTTAGATGATATGGCCTCACTTACTCAGGTAACTCATCAGCAAGGAGGAATTTTAAAAGTCATCCTAGAGAATTGTCTTCTAACGGATGAGGAAAAAAGAAAGGCCTGCGAGATCGCCTTGAAGGCCAAGGTTGATTTTGTGAAAACCTCCACTGGTTTTTCCACGGGGGGAGCTACTCTAGAGGATATCAAACTTATGCGCTCTATTGTGGGAACCACTGGAATAAAGGCCAGTGGTGGAATCAGAGATTTAGAAACCGCAAAAAAAATGATTGAAGCCGGTGCCACAAGGATTGGCACCAGCGCTGGAGTAGAGATTATGAACGGGATGAAAAGTAAGGAGAGCTACTAACCTATTCAACGATTATTTTTAACATCCTAAGTTTACCAATCTTTAAGATGACTTCTTCACCTAAGACAAGATTTAGTGTCTCATTAGAGTGATTTTCAAAATTGACTTTAACAGCGTTCTGCTGAATAAGACGCCTTCCTTCTGATTTGGATTTTATAAGTCCAATCTCCAAAAAAAGATCCAATAAGTTTATAACCCCAGCTAAACGAATAATGGTCTGAATATCATCAGGGATTTGCTTCTTTGAAAATCTTGCTTCAAATTTTATTCTCTCTTCCTGACCGACCTCCGTACCATGGTAGTACCCGGTGATTTCAGAGGCTAAAGACTTCTTCGCCTCCATAGGGTGAAGAGTACCATTCACAAGACTTTCTATAATGTGGTCGACTTCTAAAGCTGGCTTTCTTGAAAGAAGAAGGTAGTACTTCTTCATAAGTTCATCCGAAATGGACATGAGTTTTCCAAACATGTTTGTTGGAGTGTCGGTTAGGGCAATATAATTGTCCATTGACTTAGACATTTTATGGACTCCATCCGTTCCCTCAATCAGGGGCATCGTAAGAATGCATTGTGCCTCCTGCTCGTATGCGTGCTGGAGATGCCTTCCCATCATGAGATTAAAAGTCTGATCAGTTCCACCCAATTCTAAGTCCGCCTCTAAAAAGACTGAATCGTAACCTTGGAGTATGGGGTAAATCATCTCATGGAGGTATATCGCCTCAGAGTGAGAATAACGCTTATTAAAGTCATCACGCTGGAGAATGGCCCCAACCGTAGCTTTGGACATCAACTGAATGAGATCAAGACCAGAAAATTTTCCAAGCCAGTCTTTATTGAAGACGACCTTAGTCTTAGACATATCTAAAACCTTTCCCACTTGTTCTTTATAGGTTTGAGCGTTACGGATAACCTCTTCAGAAGTTAGTATAGGGCGGGTCTTGTTCTTACCTGTAGGGTCACCAATTTGGGCGGTATAATCTCCAATTAAAAAATAAATTTCATGACCAAAATCTTGGAGAAGTTTAAGCTTTTGAAGGACAACTGTATGACCCAAATGGATATCAGGTCTTGAGGGATCAGCACCGAATTTTACCACCAAAGGTTTTTGTTTCTCAAAAGACTTAGTGAGTTTTTTTAAAAAATCATGCTCTGGAAGAATTTCAAAAGCTCCACGCTTAAGTTCTTTAAGTTGTTCAAGAGGTGAAACAGTAATACGGGACATAAGATCTCCTTTAACAGATTCATTTTAAAGGAGAGAACAAATTAAGTACACCAGAGGAGTTAAAAAATTTATCCATAGTTTTTCTTATGTAAAATAGACATTGCGGATAAATTTAAACCCTGAAATATCAAGTACGAGAGGTTTAAGGATGAATCCTCCATCCTACCCTATAGAGCCAATCGGTAAACTCTTTCGATTTTTTTTCTGGATCCTTTGGGGGCCGATCCAGATCCGAAATGACATTTGGAGACAAAGGTGGCAATCCCATAGATTTTCTTCTCATATCAACATTTTCCACATCTTCAATCGGAGTTCTTCGAAGTTCCCCGTCAATCCAATCAGAGTTGGTTCCATAGAGTTGAGGCCTTCCCTCAAAAAAAGCTACTCTATCCTCCGTGTAGGCCAATAGGTCTAAGAGGTAATCGTCTTGACCAGCAGCAAGCCTCATTTGAAAAAGACACTCCTTCATAAAATCAGGATCAGAAATGGAATGGTGAATAATGAGCCAGGAAAGTCTTACTCCCTCTTCTCCAGCGTTATTGATTGTGGGAAAACCATGATGGATAATCAATGTTTTTAATTTATTTGCATTCTTTAAATGTAACTTTTCCATTTCAGGGTGATAAGAATCGGAAAGGACACCTCTTTCTAGGAGAACATTTCTAAGATCTATATCTTGCTGAACTAAAAAATTAAGTTTCTCCTCCCAAATAAAGTCTTTCACATTATGACTCTAAAGTGGCACGGAGACCACCTAGGCTTTCATTCGCCATTCTTAAGCGTTGAAGAAGGGGTTGACACTCATCAAAATCTGGTTGAATCCCATTCCTTAGGGACCTAACTAAAGACTCTAGGGCCCGGTGTAATTGACCCAGAAGACTTTGGATGACAATCAGTTTTTTTGGTTCATTAAGCTGAGAGGATTTGTATCCAATTTCTTTACCCATTTTTGCCAAATCACCAATAAAATTAAGAGACAAAGTGTATGCCGCACCCATCAAGCGATCAACCTGCTGACCATATTTTTCAAAATAATGAACGTCTTCAACTTCCTTAAAACTACTAAGGCAGTTTTTAAGATCCAATAAAATCACCTCAGATTCATCAATGAACATTTCAAGAAACTCTTTATCTATTTCAGATCCAGAATCATTAATCATAATTACCTTAAGTTAGTTATTGGTAAAAACCATATCGTAAAATATAGGTAAATTTAAAGACTTAAAGTAAATTAAAAGTAAAATAATGAAAATCATCATCCATCTTCTTAAAAGATTGTTGCGGGGAGGTATTACAGATGAAAATCATTTTTTTTGACGGAGTCTGTGGCCTATGTGATGGATTTGTTAATTTTATTCTCAAAATAGATAAAGAAAAAAAGTTCGTATTCTCTCCACTTCAAAGTGATTTTGCGCGCTTAAACCTCTCACAGGAGTATACGGATGACTTAAAAACTCTGGTGCTTATGGAAGATGGAAGGCTTTATTTAAAATCCCGGGCTATCATCCACATACTTTTAGAAATTGGTGGGATATGGAAGATCGCCCTCATAGGAAAACTATTTCCAAGATTTCTTTTAGATTCTCTTTATGATTTGGTCGCTAAATACCGGTATGAAACTTTTGGAAAGAAGAAAAATTGTAGGCTACCTACTCCTGAGGAAAAATCAAGATTTGTCATCTAATTTTAAACCCACATGTCATCATGATGAGGCCAAAAGTAATCATAATTTTCATGGATGATCATTTCATTAACTCAAAAACTCAGGCATAAAATCATTAACTTTAAAAAGAGGTTGTGATGAAAGTTTTGAAAATCATAGGTATCACTGTCTTTTTCTTTCTTTCAAAAGCAGATGCCATCGATACAAAAATACTTCACAATAATAAGGAATCTTACTCCAGAAAGTTAACTAACAAAGACATCTTCAATGGCAATCAGTGGTTAGCTGAGCGTGAAGAAATTCCAGTTCTAGAAGAAAATATAATCACGACACTAAAAGAAACCTTGGAAATAGAACAAACACATAAGGATTACTGTGAATTAAGATTTATTAAAAACTTAAAAATCATCTCAGAAAGAAATGGGCTTATAAAAAATTTTAAAGATCTTGATGGGTTGATTGCCTACATGAGGAAGAGCCATCTCATTGATGATATCTTCTTTAGTATTCTTAAAAAATCAATTTTATTATCATTAGAAATAGATGTTAAAAGTCAAACCCCTTATAGATTTAAAAATAACCAATTATCCGATTTCCCAGTTGCAGATTTAGAAAACATATATGGGAAAATACAAGAATCTTTAAATGATGAATCAAAATGTTCTATTGATGCTTATAAGCATTTTGAAAATGAATTAGCTTTAAGAAATAAAAACGGTTCAGATAAAAGAATTCTACAAATGAATATATTTGCCCTTACTAAGGGGTTTATCGATTTAAAAACCTTTAAAAAACTTATAATCATAAAGAATTCTGGTCTTAGAAATATGCCCATTAGGCTGAAAAAATATATCCAAATTATTTCTGATGTTAAGGACAAGTTATCCCTTAAACCTGAAACAAAAACATCTCATAGTTTTGTGATGAAGTATGAATCGAGAAGAAACCAAATAACACATAGGGATCATCTTTACCAAAACTATAATAGCACCCAGATACTAATTCTGTCTCAGATTGTGGAAAAGACTTCAAGGAGAATAAATGCCAATAGTGCCTCCTTAAACTGGAATTTTACTGATCAAGAGGGAGAGGAAATTGAGATTTATGTTTTTTCACCAATGGAGCAGTACCGAGCCGCCATTAAAATGTTAAAAAGGGACATGGCCGAAATTATGCGATCTGAAGCATTTCAAAATCAGAATGTTGAATATGAACACTTAATAACCGCCGCTTTTGAAACTGGTTTCATCAAATCAGAAGAACTTGACTACGTCCTGAAATTTGAGGACTTTTGGAATCCAAAAAATTCAAGATGGAAAGCCTACATCAATATGGCCATATCTCTCACAGGATCAGCAACATTCTATCTTCCTCCGCCATGGAATACTGTTGGAGCACTGGGCCTGTTACTGTCACAGGCAAGAAATTTAACTAGAGGAAAAAAGCCCATCCCTGAAGATAATTGGAATGTGATCATTTAGGAGTTCAAATGAAAATATTAATTTTTCTTATTTCACTTTTACTCAATGCGCATTCTTTTGGAGGTGAAAAAGAATTTAAAGTACTTTTACGAAAAAGAAATTCCTATGTTACATATTTAGCTTTTAAAAAACTTCCGAATCTCCTTTCTAACGACTCATTTGATGGAAAACATTTTAAAATCGTTTTAGGAAAAACGAATACCCCTATTCCTTTTTTTCATGAAAATGAAGACTTAATTCTTAAAGCGGCAACAGTCTATTATCATTTAAACGATGCAAGAAATTTCTGGATTCAAAAGATGGGTTCCGAAATGGCACAAAGTCTTCAAAAAATAACAGTTCGATTAGAAATAAAAAATCAATTTGATGAACTCGGTCACTTTGCTCACGATAACCGGAATCCGCAATATAACAATGCACTCTCAATTCCAGAAGGAGAAACTCCAGAGTGGGTTCCACAAAGTAGAAAAGACAAGTGGTTCAAAGAAATTTGGTACAGACCTATGAAGATTATCCCAACAAAAGAATTAGGCTCACTTGGTCCAAATCCTTTAACTCTTTCATTAATGGCGCTTCAAAACCCTCTTATTTCTTTTCTGAAAAATGAAGTTAATAATAGAATCGCCAGAGAATTTTTTTATAGAAATTATTTAAAACGACCCCTGTTAGAAGACCTCTTCCGTTATGCTGGAACCTATGCTCTATTTAAACTTATCCATTATAGCTCAAAACGAGGAGATCAACTTTTTAAGGAAAAGTATTATTATCTTGATACAGCTATGGTACCTGAAATCTCTTATCATGAGTACGCTCACATTATATTAAGTGAAAATCTTCAGATGACTCACTCGACACCTGTCAATGAAGGTCTTGCAGATTATTTTGCAGCAGCTCAAACTAACTTAACGAAAATATATGCATCAGTTCCAAAGAGAAGTAATTCTGCAACAAAGAATACTAGGGAGAAAAAAAAGTATACTCACTGGGACGAATTAAATAGGAATGCCTCCTCAGATTTCACACTTTCTGTACTATGGGATGTAAGAGAATCTCTAGGTGAAAAAATGGGCAACTCTGTCATCTATGAAGCGAGGAAATACTTAAGCACAGATCGTTCTAACATTAGTAATGAACTTTTGAATGCAATCCTAAGAGCATGCGAAGTCAAGTGTGAAAAACCTCAAAGAGACAAACTTAAACTCTTTGAGACTTTTAGCTGGAAAGGTTTTTAAAATCTTAAAATTAAAATTATTCTTCTTTTTATCTCATCATTCACTGCTGCACTACGGACTTTTTTAATAAAAACAATTCTAATCTTGTTAAACAAATGTCTGTATTCCTCTGGAGTATAAAAATTAAGAAGGAGGGCCACCATGATCCATTCAAAAAATGGTATGCTCATTATAAATTCAATTCCCAGATGAAAAATTAGTCCTAAGAAAATAAGTGGTTTTCTAAACTCTTTAAACCAAATCAACAGTCCTAAGGAAAATTCCAGTACGAGGGTTCCCCATGTCATAAATTTTAAAAATATTAAAGAATTTAAAATATATGGTACTGAGAAATTCGTCAGATTTTCAATTCGAGTTGCATAATAGAGAGCAGTCCCATCAAACCAAGTCTCTCCCTTAAGCTTATGCCATGCCGTCCAAAGATAGACGACACTAAGCTGTATCTGAATCAACCTCTGCCCCCAAACTGGTGCATTCCGTTTTTTTTTGAATTTTTTAAAAAATTTCCCAAATAGAGAATCTACGGAAAAGGAATGTCCACAGGGTGTAAATATTAGCAGAATTGTTATTATTCTCATGAGAACTTCTGATGAACTTAGGGTCCAAATATTTCTCTGATGGAAACTCGCCATGCAAAAAAGGACAACTATGAGTGAAGGCCTTGTATAAAAACCAATTAAAGAGCTTATGATGGCAAATCCATAAAAAATATATAGTCCATTTGTAAATTCGTAACTACCGTCTGAGAGATGAAACAAATTTGCATGAAAAAATGGGAATTGCCCTTTAACAGTTTCTAACGATATTAATGAATGGGGTCCGTAAAAATCGGAGATGTTTTGATAATCAAAAAAATAATTGATCAAAATAATACCAACCCAGATAATCCTAAAAAAGGATATCCCCTCTGTTGGTTTTTCTTCAAAAAAAAATTTATCAACAGAGTAAGCAAAAGACTTCAGGCTGAACATTAAAAAACCTCATAGGTATAAAAATTGTATCTTTTGTATTCAAAATCTTTTGAAAGATGAGGAATAAATTTTAATTCCAAGGCAGGTACCCTGCTCCAATGTCGATAAAGACGAACTTTCAATGGAATTTTATTGTAATGATTAATTTTTATCTTTCTAAGAGCAAACCTTGCCACGTCCTTCCACATAAAACTGTAATTATCATGAACAATGGCTTCTGAAATAATCTTTCTATATCGTTCACCAAAAATATATTTATCCAAAAGTCCTGAGTCACCCTTTCCAGGAAATGAGTAAGTCACAATAGTTCCATCAGCAAAAAAGACTTCTCCTGTGAGATAGTAAGTTGCTCTTGAAGGGTTGAAGGAAAACATCATCCAATCTTGATAAATACTAAAGAAAGACAGATATGAATCAATTGGTGTGTATAAAGACGAGAAATACTTTGACTGTAAAGGTAAATAAATTCTAATCATTGAAAGAAAATTTAAAGTGATAAAAAAGTAAATCATTATTTTTTTAATTCTTCTCATTCCATTTACCAATTTCACAAAGAAGCACCCCTGAAAGGGGTGCTCAGTTCTTATTTTTTATCTAAATGATCTAAATTAAGGAGTTCCCGTTGTTCCCGTTGTTCCCGTTGTTCCCGTTGTTCCCGTTGTTCCCGTTGTTCCCGTTATCTCCATTGTTCCCGTTGTTTCCATTGTTCCCGTTGTTTCCATTGTTCCCGTTGTTTCCAAAACTTCCGTTGTTCCCATTGTTCCCATTGTTCCCATTGTTCCCATTGTTCCCATTGTTCCCATTGTTCCCATTGTTCCCATTGTTCCCATTGTTCCCATTGTTACCATTGTTACCATTGTTCTCATTATTTCCAGAATGATGCTTAATAACAATCCAAGTCACAACGCCAACAATCACAAGCCCTGCAATAATCATTCCCCTTCTATAACGGTATGATCCTCCACCGGCAAATCCTACACCCTCTTTATAGTTTTGTTCCATGTACCTCATCACAATTTGGGCAGCCTCTTCGCCTGATACATTTTGAACTTTAAGAGCTGAAAGCAAACGGTCATAATCTTTTCTGGCCCTCTCATCTAAAAAATTTGACCTCACATAGGATAGAATCTCTCCTTCTGTGACTCCTTCTAAACGTAGATCCATTAAGGAGTTTTCAAGTTCCTTTTGAGCAAGTTCCTTGAAGTAAGGATCATTCTGATCCCATTCGACTGTCATGCCATATCGAAACTTGTTGAATGCATCTGCAATCTTCTGAGTTGAAGAGGTTTTTTCATATAAATCTTTTTTGTAATCAACAAATGTTTCGGCGCCTACATTTTGAGGAACGGTCGATGTGATCATCATTGAACAGACAAGAAAAGAACTTAGATTTTTTTTCAAATTCATTTTTACCACCTTCGTTTTAGTTAAAGTTCCTGGTGAGATGAAAATGACCCGAGAAAAATTTTATTTCATCATAAAATTTCTTAATTTTTTTTCTGATGCACATATACATTTTGATAAGCATCTCAGACAAAGGCAGGGTATGATTAGTGGACCATTAAACTCTTATCCACTAACTAACTCTTTTTATTTATATTGAATCTTTGGAGTTGATTTATAAATTACATAAAATAGAAATGATTTCATCGGAGACATTTGTCCAAAACTAAAAATCGTTTCCAAATATATCTTAAGTAGAATAACTCAGTTGCTACGGCCTTAGGAGTCCAACTGTTTTATAGACACTATCTAGATTTATACTTGCTCTTGTGCGAGATTTTTTTGCACCAGATTTTAAAAGCTCATCAAGATAATCCCTGTTTTTCATGAGATCTTCATATTTTTCACGAACTGGTCTTAGAGTTTGAATGACAAGTTCAGCTAAGTCTGCTTTGAGATGACCATACATCTTCCCTTGATAATCTAACTCAATTTGTTCAGTGGATTTACTACTTAAAACAGAGTATATGGTCATTAAGTTTGATAGACCTGGCTTATTTTCAGGATCAAACTTTATTTCAGTCCCAGAATCAGTAGTTGCCGATTTAATTTTTTTTTCAATTTTTTTAGGCTCATCAATAATAGAAACATAGTTTTTTTCATTTTCATCAGATTTGGACATCTTTTTTTCAGGCTCTTGAAGGGACATAATTCTTGCTCCCATTTTAGGAACATAGGCCTCAGGCATGGTAAAGGTTCCAGGACCATATCTATTTTCAAAGAATCCAACGATATCTCGTGTAAGCTCCAAATGTTGTCGCTGATCCTCCCCAACAGGTACAAGATCAGCCTTATAAAGTAGTATGTCTGCCGCCATGAGAACGGGGTAAGTAAAAAGCCCCGCGTTGACATTTTTGATATGCTTTTCAGACTTTTCTTTAAATTGTGTCATCCTATTCAAATAGCCCATGGGAGTAAGACAGGTCAAAATCCACATTAGTTCCGCATGTTCGTGAACATGAGACTGAGCAAAAATTGTATTCTTATCTGGGTCCAACCCAAGTGCTAAGTACTGGGCAAAAAAACTATAAGTTCTTTCTTTTAAAATTTTAGGTTCTTGAAAAACAGTCAAAGCGTGAAGATCCGCCAAAAAATAAAGGCAATCATAATCATCTTGGAGCTTTTTCCAATTGCTTATCGCCCCAATATAGTTACCAAGAGTTAAATCACCCGTTACTGTACTTCCACTTAAAATAATTTTTTTCATAGAGAATCATTATACGTTTTAAGACCAGGAAGATGAAGTGATAATGATAATTATCACTTAAGTGCGCAGCGCAAAAGCCAGAAGTTTAACGGTTTAGTTCAAAAAGATTTCAACTAAGGCATTTAAAGCATCCGTAGTAGTAAATATCCCTGCAAGTTCACCATTGTTATCTAAAATAATTGCAGAGCCTTTTTTTTGTGAAGAAAGCTCAAAGGCAACCTCTCCCAAAGAATCATTCTCATGGGCAGATAAAATCGAGGGATTCATGACATCTCTTATTTTCATCATTTTGCTCCAGTTTTTACCAGAGTTTGAAAGTATATCACGCTCTGAAACAACTCCTACAACTTCTCCTTCCTCAATCACCGGAAGATGCCTTATTCCATATTCCTGCATGACCTCTAGTCCTTTATCTAAACTGTCCTCAGGATAAATAGTAATAGGGGTTGGGGTTGTAAATTCCTGAACTGTTAAGTCATTAAAACTCATAACTCACTCCTTACTTCTAATCACCATTATACATGATTTAAGTAAATTTATTATGACCAACATCATGTCAAGGTATGAGCTATGTAGGTTATAAAGACTCCATGAAAAAGATATCATTCATTCTGAAAATGTATGAAAGAAGAAGGGTAATAATATGACAAAACCTGTACCACAAATTAAAAAATTTATGACGTCTGTTCCTATGACAGTTGAAAAAGATTCACCACTCTTAGAGGCAGCCAAGATCATGCAAAAACATCACATAAGACATTTGCCCGTCCTTTACAAAGGAGAAATTGAGGGCATATTAACAAACACAGACATTAACCTAATACGAACCTTAAAAAACGTAGAAATTGAAAAACTCAGAGTCTATGACTGCTTTACTCCAAATCCCTATAAAGTTCATCCCGAAACACCACTAAAAGAAGTTTTAGATGAGATGGCCGAAAAAAAATACGGACGTGCTATAGTTGAGGACAATAACATCTTAGTAGGTCTGTTTACTTGGATTGATGCCTTAAAAGCAACATCTGAGCTTCTAGAAACGAGGCTGAAATGAAATTAAATATTACTTATATCTTTCTACCAATACCTATAAGAGAGAGCTCACTCCATGATGTCCATCTCCTTAAGATAAATATTCAACTGTATTTTTTAAGAAATTCCATTCTACGTTTTTAAAATCATTTTTAATTATTAATTCAGTTTAAAGCATATTAATTTCTTATAGATGTTGATGAATCAATTAAGTTGAATAAAGCGAGGAAAGTTAGTGTTTTGAATGTTCAACCAGAGGATGAGGTTAGCGCAAATGTCTAATTAATCTACTTTTAAATTAAGAAAATGGGGCTTTGATGCTTATAAATTTGATTGGAAATGGTATTATATTTCAAGAAAATAAGTGGAGGGCTAAAATGAATTCAACATTTTCTGAATGTAGTAGGTGTCACACGTTAAATAAACTTAATGCTGAAAAATCTCTTCAGAAAACTCCCATTTGTGGTCATTGTGGAGAGGAGATAAAGTTAAAAGGATTAGTATCTGAGGTAAGTTCAAAAAATTTCAGTAAAATTATATCCAAAGCTGAAGGCTACGTTGTGGTAGATTTTTGGGCTAGTTGGTGCGGTCCGTGCAGATCTTACGCACCTGAATATGAGAAAGCATCTCTTCAAAACAAACATGCTGTTTTTTTAAAGATTAATACTGAATTAGAACAGGAACTTTCAATTCAATTAGGAATTCGAGGTATTCCTTGCACGATTTTATTCAAAAATGGAAAAGAATTAAGACGTCAAAGTGGAGCAATGAGCGCGGACCAGGTAAAGATTTTCATTGGTGCCTAACCAATCGATGAATAGAAATATTCCGAACCTCTCTTTTAGTTTTAAAATCTAAAATTAGGACCTCAACAATGAACCTTAAGGAGTGACGGTTCTAGATTATCTAATCACAAAATATTTTCTGAAGAGACAGAACAAGTTTTAAAGTATCCCTTTCCGCAATACTATATAAAACAAAACTTCCTTCTTTCACTTCATCAATCCACCTTAATAAACTGAAAAACCATGCTCAGAAACATTAATTTTATCCAGTTCATTCAGGGCCAGTTTTACTCTATTGTCCGATCCACACTTGATCATGATTTCACTTCATTTTAAATTCTTCAGTAAGCCAGACGCAATCGTATTAAATTGAGATTATGGACAATAAACTGAATGATTCACGTGCTCAGATTCAAATTCATCCATATTTCTCAAATCAAAAACAAGAATAAGTCCTCCTTCAAATAAACACATATAACATATATGAAATATC
>CANHIY010000084.1 GCA_947461175.1 Bacteriovoracaceae bacterium | reverse complement strand
GGGAAATAAAAGAACTAATATTAAAAAATTATAGGCCAATATTGAGGTTTAAATCTAAGTGGTTGTATACGTGTTACCGAAAAGAACTCAATATCAAATAAAAAATAGTGAAAATGATAAAAAGTGCCCAAAAAAATGGTCATTGATGGAAAATTGAAAAAAATAAAAAAATTTTTTATTAGAAAAAAAGAATCCTCCTTTCTGGCAATCCTGATGAGGTTAAAGGTAAGATAATAGAAATTCTCATGACTTTGATGATAACCATTTTAAAAAGCTGAAATATGAATGTGATAACTCTTTTTTTCATTCTTTTTTCCTTTCACTCCATTGCTCAAAGACAAAAAATCGACCCCATCTCTTTTGGTCGGGTAAAGCTAGCAGAAGATCGTCAGATGATTGATCTTAGGTCATTTAAAATCAAGGCAGAAGGTAAGTTCGAAGTAAAAGGACAAATCATAAAGGACACTCTCCAATGGATAAGACTGGATAAGTCCCTGCTGGTTCCAAGGGCCCTTGTAGAGGTGAGCTTTAAGTCTGATGAACTTAATCACTTTAGTTGGCAATATGCTGATCAAAAGATCATTCCACTTTACGATAAAAATAATGAAACCTATGAGGCACAGATTTTTGTTTCACTTTTTGAATCCCTTCCCATGGAGCTTTTTGAAAATGAAAAGGTGGTAAACAGAATTCGAATTACACCTGACTCCAATGAAGGTTCTCAGCTTGTGGACTTCTCTTGTGCTCCATATGGGGTTCAGATTAAAGGAATAAAAAATGATTTTGTCTCGGTTGGATGCAGGATTCAGAGAACAGGGGATTTTGGTGATGAAAAACCTTATCTGGAAGTTTTACTTACCTCTGCCTCCTATCGATTAAAAGATAACTCCCCTCCCCCCTATCTCATCATATTCCACAAATCAGGTGAGTCAAAAATCACACTTCGGGATGATGAAGGACATGAAGAAGTTGTGACTGTAACGGCCACAATTCCCAAAAAGTTACCTCGATTTAAGCTCGCCGCAGGTTTTGGTCCATATACTCTAGAAACAAAAGATCATAGTGGAAATCGAAAATATGAAATCGCTCCAACGGGGATGCTTTATGGAAATTTTTATTTAAATGAGTCATCATCCTTACGATTTTTTGATTCCTTCTCCCGAAATGAGGCAACTTTTCATAACTGGGGGCTTTACTTTGCCTGGGACTTAGCAGAATTTTGTGACCAACGCTGTCTCCTCACATCTCTTATTGGGCTTCAAGGAGTAGATTACCGTTACTCCCCAAGACATACGACTCAAGCAGAAGTCATTTTACCCCAAGGTTTTGAGTTCATTTATAAGCACGCTTTTGGAAAACCAAATTACCGTTTATCTTATGGAATGTTTGCTAGCTTATCTGGCCTATACGACTATCAAAATATCTGGTTAAGATATGGTAAAGGGTATTTTTGGGAACTGAATTACATTGAATGGCAACGTCACAGACAAAAAGCTTCAATGATTGGATTATCTATTGGGTTTCCTATTGCCAACTTCTTTTAGTGATTAACACTATCATATTGATTCATTTTGATCATATTTTACTAAGACTTTTAACTCGTGCAAACTTTAGATCAGGTGAAATGCTAAGACCAGGATTAGATTTAATATCCTCTAAACTACTGAGGTCACTGATATTATCAACTCTGATGATAATTTTTTGAGTTATTTCGTTTTGATATAGAACCTCATAGGAGGTTTTTTCAAGATAATTAAGTGCACTTTGAAAATCGCCATTTAAAATAATCTCTCCAGTAAAAATGCCATAGGTTCCTTTCGAAGGAGAAAATATGACTTGAAGACTTTTTTCACCAGGCGTGTCGTAGATATAATAACCTGCCACTTGGGTGATGGGTTCTGCTCCTTTTCTTAAGTTTGTAGAAGCAAACACACCTTCAACTAAATATGATGAGTCTTTAAAAAAAACAATTTCTTGTCTTGAAAATCCTGACAAAAGATCCGTTTTTGTATATTTCTTCTTTGTAGCTGGAGTTCTCTCACTTTCTAATAACTGAGTTGTATCATTTTTAGAGAAAACAATTTTTTTAGATGTAGAGACAGGTTGAGTGACGACATTATTTTGTACAACACTCTCCTGTTTATTTTTAGTCTGAATATCATCTTTCCGATATTGAAGGATTATAAAAATTGCCAGAGTTAGTATCAGGCTTGTAATGAAAAGATTTTTTTTCATGGTTGAGTCCAGTTCAAAGTTTGGAGACTAGATTCATTTTCACTCGTATCAACCGCACGGATCTTAGAATTGTAATTAACTCCTGAAACCAGTGAGGCAATCTGGCCTTTGTAGACGTAATGACTTAAAGGAAGAGTTGATTGTGCCAGAAGAACTGGGCGCCAGTCACCGTCTCCGCACCCATCACTTAGGACGGAAGGTGCGATACAGATTTCGTATCTAGCAACATCTGAAGATAAAGAGGCAGTCCAATTTAAATTTCCCCCTGATCGTGAAAAATTTGAGACGGGAGCGGGAGGAGTTGAATCAGGCAATGTAGATCCCTTGTTACCAATTAGAGTTATTGACCAATTTTGGAGTACCCCCACATCTTCACCTCTTCCATCTATTACTTTTAGTGTCCAGTTCCCCTTACTTCTTTCACCGTAGAATCCATTAGCACCAAAATGGGTGTTGGTTAAATTTTCACCTAGCATTGAACTGTTAATGTTCATTAATTTGGTGATAGTTCCTGAGGGAGAGGTAAGCTCTAGGCCTATGTCAGAAGAGTAAGTGTGGGTAATGTTTACCACCACCATAACATGCTCGATAAATAAATTATGTCCTGAAACATTGACAGTGGAACTAACTCCCAGAGATGTGTTGTCAGGTATGTTCAAATTTAAATTGCCACTTGAATAAAGAAATCCTCCATCCATCTTTTCTGTGGTTTTTAACTCATGCAAATCAAAGTCAGGATTTGAGGCCAGTGATACTGCCTGGGCCAAGTTGATTTGCCCAAACCCATACCAAGGATGAAAATGATAGGAAGCTCCATTTGTGACCCACCCCTGCTGGTAAGTGTGACCAGGAAGATTTCTCCCCTGTGGATGACTTGTGCTTGAAGCAGTGGGATGAACTTTAACTGCCGTGTCAGCTAAAATATGCTTAATATCCCTCCAGGACAACGAAGGATTTACGCTCTTAAGAATTGCCACTGCACCAGTAACAATGGGTGAGGCAAATGAAGTCCCCGCAGCGGATGAATAATAAGAACAACTGGGATTCAAAGTAGAATGATTCTTATCAAAAGAAAAAGTAGAACCAACACTAAAGCCCTTAGTGCACCCTACAGGATCGGCTACCATGATACCAATATCTCTATCACCTCCTGGTGCAGAAACCCAAACATTTGAACCAGGAGTGGAATAGTCTGCACTGGTACCTTCGGCATTGGTAGCACCCACCACAATCAAATAGGGAAATGTTTTAACTTGATCAAAATTAGCGTTACCAAGATAAGGCGTATCCGGATCACCATTACAACTCTCAAGATAGTCTGTGAAATCATTTCCGGCCGCAGTGACATAGACATGATTATGAGAAATAGCACTATTTCTTAAGTGTGAAGCATAATCTGTTTCTTCTCCACTATGAATCATACAATTTGAATAGCCATAACTGAAATTAAATACTCCTTCATGACCACTGAGTGATGCCTGGTCCAGAGTTTTTGATAAGGATTGGTCGCTTACAACGTAATTATAGCCTATGAGATTCGCATCAGGGGCCACTCCATAGCCACCATAACCATCATCTTTTTTTGAGAGAGAAAGACTTGCCACGGCCGTACCATGTCCATCAGTGTTGTCAGAGGATGAAGGAGTACCAAAATAAGGTGGAGATTTACGATAATCCTTAGAAAGAGTTGTGTTAGCATTTTCTTTTAAATCAGGATGAGTCAGTTCAATTCGTGAGTCTGAAATAACGACCATGACTCCCTCTCCAGTGGAAGTGGAGTGAACATTATGAAGGTTTATATTTTTTCCTTGATCAGGAGTTTTGTTATTTACATAGGCCCCATCAATATCTTCCAGATGCCATAAATAAGACCCCAAAGGATTAGGTAACGAGGAAGGCTTAATTTCAGGATTACTCCCCTCTTTTCCACCACCGCCTTTACAGTTAACAAAGAATAAAAGGAGGATCATCATATTGAGTATGTGCTTCATGATCCCTATGGTCTCATGTTTTTAACTTCTCTTGTTGTGAAAAAATATTCTCTTTCCTTGTACTAACTAAATCACTCAACCATCAAAGAAGAGATTCAATAAGTCCTTGAAGTCCCATAGGACCGGAGTGACCTCCCCAACGAAACAAGTAAATCGAAGAATCTAGTTGTGGGTAATGTTTTTTTAATTCATCCCATTCCTTCTCTTGATTAAGAAAGTCATCGGATGAAGATAGGATGTTTACTTTAAGGTCATGAGTGATGACTGATTTCAATAAAGTCTCAAGAGAAAGATTTTTATCTCGTTTAGCCAGTATAGCAGAAATTTCAGGCACAATGACCTGAATAAACTGAGTAAAAGTATTGGGTATTGTATGAAGGCTTAAGGATTTTTCTTTCATGACTTCTTTAGTCGTTTCTTTAATAGAATTTACAAAAATAGAGGCAATAATCCAAGGCCCCAGGCAATCCTTATCACTTTGACTGAGACCTTCAGGGACGTTGTTTAATTTAACTTCCTTCAGGGCCCAAGGCCATCTCCACCAGTAAGTACAGGATTCAAACTTAGGAAGACTTTTCAAAATGATGGTATCAAAGCGCTCAATTGCGCTTTTAAGATCTAGAGGAGGCCACAAGAGGGTAAGTTTATGAATCATGCGTCTATGCTGGGAACTCATAACATTCAGTGCCTGAAATGAACCCAAACTTTCTCCCATAATATGAATATTCCTTATATTTTTAATTTCGATTGTTTTTATGACCTCAGAAAAGATGAGGCGTTGATTTATTTTTTCCTCCTCCAAGGGTTTCCCTGTTCCTGCTGGTCTAGCAATCAGGTAGGGAGCAGCCAGGAAGTTTGGAATAACCACAACATGAACGTTTTTTTTTTCCAGTTCATCAATCACATGTGGAGCAATGCCGTGATCAGGTTGACCGAAAACTCCAGGATAAAAAACAACAAGATCACGTTTTTTCTTATTAGATTGAATGTAAACAGAAATGTTTTTCGAAAATCCATGTGGATGAATAGAAACCATTTTACCTTTTGGATGATCCCAGTGAACACCTCTTCTCAAACCTCCCCAAAAAGTAGCAAAAACAGGACTATCGATGAAAATTTTATGGGAATACGTCGTTTGCTCCCATTGCTTTATAAGTTCAGGAGACCAGGCAAAAACCGTATTAAAAATTGAAAGAAAAATGAGCAGGATGAACATAGGGAAAAATCATACCCCTAATTGGCAGATATTCAAGTGTCACTCTAAATGATGCCAAGGCCCAAGGCGAGACCAAAGAAAAAGAGCGAACAGGACACAAAAATCTTAATGTTCTCTATAGTTAACTTCTTGAGTAATTTATTTCCCAGGTAGGCGCCTAGGAAAGCTGCCAGAGTGGCTAAAAAGATAAGAAAGAAATTGGTGTGAATATTTTGAATTGTCATGTGACGAGCATAAATACCGATGCGAGATATATCAATCAGGAGTGCGATGGCATTTCCTGTGGCAATAAATTGTTCTTTTGAAAGACCGGCGCGGGAAAGAAATGCTGCCCTCAAAGCACCCTGATGTCCTGAGAGTCCCCCAAAAAAACCACTTAAAATTCCCCCAAGACCTAAGTAACGGTGACTAAATTGGAGTTGATTAAAAAAAGGTAAGATTTCAAATAAAGTGAAGAAGATAAGAAGTATTGAAAAAACAACTTTGATAGGTACAACTTCAAATTGATGCCCGAAAAGATCATAATGATACAAACTAGGAATGTCTGAGAGGACCCCAAGAACCCAGGCGCCAAAAAAGGCACTTAACGCAGCAGGGACTCCAAATTTAATAACTATATTTTTGTCTGCATAGCGCCCCACTAAAGAATATTTAAAAATATTATTTAAAAAATGAACAATGGCAGTAAGTGCCACTGAAAGCTCCAAAGGAAAAAAGAACGCAAACACTGGGGTTAAAAGTGTCCCTAATCCAAAGCCAGAAAAAAAAGTAAGAAGTGATGCTCCTAGTGCAACAAGAGGTATGATGAGGAATTCCATGGGGCCCTTAGTTGAAAGTCTTGTTGTCATTTTATCTTATGTGAAGAAATTAAGTCAGCATTAAATTTAAATGATTTCCCACCTGGATTATAAAATCAACCGAGCGTCTTGTTCTAAGACCAGGAGGATATGAGATGAAAAATTCAGAACATAAAGTTGTTCTTATCACCGGTGCAGGTTCAGGCATCGGTCGATCCACTGCACACCTATTTTCAGATGAGGGCGCAAAAGTCATTGTAAGTGATGTAAATGAAGATGGTGGACTAAAAACAGTTGAAGAGATTAAGAAAAAAAAGGGAGACGCTGTTTTTATAAAATGTAACGTTTCACAAGAAGATGAAGTAAAAAGAATGATAGAAAAAACCATTGAGCAATATGGAAAACTTGACTATGCCTATAATAATGCCGGAATTGAAGGTACAAGAAGCTCCCCTGTAGAAATGACAAGTGAAAGTTGGAACCGAATTATTGACACAAATCTTCGGGGGGTTTGGTTGTGCATGAAATATGAAATCCCGGCCATGATTAAAAATGGCAAAGGAAGTATTGTGAATTGCTCATCAATTGCTGGACTTGTGGGCTTTGAACAGGCCAGCGCCTATGTGGCGAGTAAACACGGGGTTCTCGGGATCACAAAGAGTGTTGCCATCGAATATGCCAAACAAAACATCAGGATAAATGCTGTATGTCCAGGAGTTATTAAAACTCCCATGTTAGATCGGTTCACAAAGGGCGATGACTCCATGTTTGCTCAAATGAATCCAATGGGACGGATTGGAAGGCCAGAAGAAATTGCTGAGTGCGTGTTGTGGCTCTGCTCAGATAAATCATCCTATGTTACTGGTCAGGAGATTGTGGCAGACGGTGGGTGGGTTGCCCAATGATATACTTGATTATTGCATTTATACTCTTTAGTTCTGGGATCTTACTGTCAGGAATCGTAACACCTGTCTTTTGGGCCAAGAAGACCATGATCCTATAAATGTCATAAGAATCCATGTCTACCTCTTCTCTAAGAGGTCTATCAGGGTTTATCTTATTGAAAATAACTTCCGGAAAAATCTCCTGGAAAATTTCAATGATGACGGACTTGGCTTCATTTGAGGTCACGAGCAACTCCAAGGCTTTGAGGAAACATTAGTTTCTCTTCCAAGAACGCCAGAAATCTTGCTCCGGTCATTCCATCAGTAACTCTATGATCAGCACTAAGAGTTACATTTACAACAAACTCTGGAGTAATCACATCACCATTTATAACTGGAGCCTTATGGATTTTTCCAAAACCAATAATGGCCACTTGGGGTGGAAAGATGATGCCAAAGACTTCATCTATACCCTGATCCCCTAGGTTCGTAATTGTTATTGTTCCCTCCGTAAGCTCCCTGTTTTTTAATCTCCCACTCCGTGCTCTGGCTATGATATCCAAAAATGCAGTATTAAGTTCTTTCAGACTCATCAGTTGTGATTCTAAAATCGCAGGAACGATGACCCCCTCTTCTTTAAAGGCCATGACGACTCCGGTATGAATGGATTTTATCTGAGAAAACTTATCGTTTACAAAGTGACCATTAAGCTCTGGAAACTGATTTAAAGATATAACGACAGCTCTTAAGAGACCAACCTGTATCATGATCCTCTCATCAGGAGGAAGATTCATGTTTGTTTTATCCAGCCAATTCATAAAGGGCCCCAAATTAATTTGGTGTTTTAAATAGTAATGTGGAATATCTTTTTTAGAAAGGGACATCCTATGAGAAATCACTTCACGTAGAGAAGATTTTTTGAGAGAAGTCTCTTCCTTTTTAAATTCTTCGAAACCCATTCCTCCTTTTTCATCTTGTACCTCGAATAAAGCAATTACCGCCCCTACAGGAATTTCTTCCCCAATTTTACCTACTAATTCGGTGACATGACCGTCTCTAAAGCTCTCAATTTCCACATTAGATTTTGTAGTCTCAACGACTGCAATCGTTTGCCCTTTAGAAACATGATCCCCAGGATTTATTTTCCATTCCATAATTTTCCCATGGTCCATATCTGCCCCCAGGGAGGGCATGGTCACTTGATAATTCATGCTAACATCTCCTTAATTTTTAATGCGATGTCATCAACCTGTGGAATGGCGGCAAGTTCAAGGTGACGAGCGTAGGGAATGGGCACCTCCTTACGACAAATCCTCTCCACAGGAAGATGAAGATCATAAAAACAAGTTTCCATAATACGGGCTGAAATTTCAGCGGATAAACTACAGGACCTCCACCCCTCATCTACAATCAGGGCCTTGTGAGTTTTCCTCACAGAATTAAAAATGATTTCAGAATCAAGTGGTCTGAGGCACCTAAGATCTATAACTTCAACACTACTAAAACGAGAACATGCCTCCAGAGAGCGATTCACCATTCCACCGTAAGTTATGAGCGTAAGGTCCTCACCTTGTTTCTTAACTAGACCTTTGAAAGGATGAATCCGGCAAGGTTGATCTGGTACTTCTTCAATCGTGTTCAGAAGAAGTGCGTGCTCAAAAATGAGGACAGGATTAGGATTAGTTAGAGCAAAATAAAGGGATGACCTGGCATCCTCAACATTTGAGGGTGTTAGTATTTTCAATCCAGGAATATGAGCATACCACCCCTCCAAAGAATGAGAGTGCTGAGCTCCCAATTGTCTCCCTCCCCCTGTAGTCATTCGGATCACTAATGGCACCGAAAACTGACCTCCCGACATGTGATGAAGTAGCGCTGCTGAATTAAGAATTTGATCTAAAGCAAGTAAGCTAAAATTTACAGTCATAATTTCGATCACTGGTCTTAATCCACCAAGAGCGGCTCCAATACCAAGACCAGTAAATCCCGCCTCAGAAAGAGGGGCATCAAAAATCCGGTTAGGACCATATTTATTTAAGAAACCTTTTGTCACAGCGTATGTGCCGCCGTAGGCGCCAACATCTTCTCCCATGATAAAGACTCTGGGGTCACTGTCCAGCGCCGTTTGAATTCCTTCTCGTAGGGCGTCTCTATAAGACATCTTCATAAAGATTTTTCTCCAGATCGGTCACTGGTTCAAGAGGAGATTTATCTGCAAACAAGACCGCTTCCTGCATAAGAAGCTCAATATCATCTTCCATTTTTTTGATTTCAACTTCAGTGATCATCTCTCTGTCTAGAAGATGAACTCTCAATTTAAGTATGGGGTCACTTTTTTTCCAGCTCTCAATTTCTTTTTTACTCCGATACAATTCAGGATCAAACATAGAATGGGGACGAAAACGGTAAGTTTTAAACTCAAGGAAATAGGGCTTCTTCTTTTCTTCCACATAGGATAGTGCTTGCCGGGTTTTTTCAATAACATCAAAAACATCCATTCCATCTCCTGCCTGACTGATCACATTATGGACCTGTGCCTTTTTGGTAAGTTCAGTTTGCGCCTGAGACCTCTCAAGTGAAGTGCCCATGGCATAAAGGTTATTTTCACAAATAAAAATCACAGGGATATTCCAAAGAGAGGCAAGATTAAGTGACTCATGAAAAATACCCTCTGCCACGGCGCCCTCGCCAAAAAAAACCACGGTATTTCTTTTAACATTTTGGGACAGACTCGCAAACGCAAGTCCCACGGCCTGTGGTAGCCCTGCTCCTACGATAGCGTTCCCTCCAAAAAAGCGGTGCTCTTTGGAGAATAAATGCATTGACCCTCCACGTCCTTTTGAACAACCTTGAGATTTACCAAACATTTCTGCCATTATAGATGAAAGTGGTACGCCCTTTAAAAGTGCATGGGCATGCTCTCGGTAGGTTGCCATGACGTTATCTTCTTTTCTCAGAAGAGACATTACTCCTGTCACTAAAGCTTCCTGTCCTACATAAAGATGAAGGAATCCCCGGATTTTTTCTTTTGTATAAAGCTCCAAGGAGAGTTCCTCCATTCTTCTAATCATCATCATCTCAAAAAGAAGTTTTCTGCAATTTATACTAGTCATAATCTACCTCTAAAGTTGAGGTATCTCCTTCCGGTAATCCTAGTTCTCGTGCCTTAAGAAGCCTTCTTAGAACTTTTCCACTTCTGGTTTTAGGAAGATGTTGAACAAATCTGATCTCTCTGGGAGAAATCGCAGGTCCTAATTTTTTTCTAGTGAGGGATAAAATATCGAGCAACAATTCATGAGAAGGACTAATCCCTTTATGTAAGACGACAAATCCTAAGATGACTTCTCCAATCATAGGATCTGGAATTCCTATAACCGCTGCTTCAAGAACAGAAAGATGTTCCATAAGTACATTTTCTATTTCAAAGGGTCCTACTAGATGACCAGACGTTTTGATAACATCATCTTTTCGACCTATAAACCAAAAATACCCATCCTCATCTTGACGGGCAAGGTCTCCGGAGAGATACCAATCACCAGTAAAACACTTTTTATACCTATCTTCACGATTAAGGTAAGACACAAACATGGAAGGCCACCCCTTTTTAATTGCTATCTCACCCTTTTCACCTACTTTTGAAAAAATAATTTTATCTCCGGTGTATTCACTGATTAATTGAACCTCTATATTTTGTAATGGTTTTCCCATGGAACCTGGTCTGACTGCTAATTGAGAATCATTACAGATGATGATCCCGCCTGTCTCTGTTTGCCACCAATTATCGTGGATGAGAATTCCAAGATTTAATTTTACCCATTTAACAACTTCGGAATTTAACGCTTCTCCAACACATGAGGCAAAACGCACATGTAAAAAATCAAACTGGCGGGTAAGTTCTTCACCGGCCCTCATGAGCATCCGAAGAGCAGTTGGGGATGTGTACCAGACGTTGATTTTAAAATGACTTAAGATTTGATACCACCTCAAAGGATTAAATTCTCCACCATCAATGAGTAAAGTTGCCCCTAAAGTCAATGGCGAAATAATTCCATAGGAAGTACCGGTCACCCATCCCGGATCAGCTGTACACCAGAAGATATCTGAAGGTTTTAAATCAAGGGCCTCTTTTCCGGATTCAGAATGATAAACAACTGCCTTATGGACATGAACGGCCCCTTTAGGCTCCCCTGTGGTACCACTCGTAAAATGTAAAAGTGCCACATCATCAGGAAGAGTTTTTTCAAGTAAAAAATCTTGAGAAGAATTTTTCAAAAGGTCATGAAAATCGATGGCACCTTGGATATCTTTTAAACTTCCATCATCATCAATTAGAAGAATTTTTTTCAAATCAGGAAGTTGATTTAAAATGGGTTGCACTTTTTTTCGAAACAAAGAGGCCAATGAGAAAATAATTTTTCCCTTTCCCACTTTCATCCTATTAAAAATAGGATCTGGACCAAATGCTGAGAAGAGTGGAGAAAAAATCATCCCCATCCGAAGAGTTCCAAGCATGACGACATAGAGTTCCGGAACTCTTGGTGAAAGTGAAAAAAGTACATCAGTTTTTTTGAAATCTAAATGCTTTAAGGCATTAGCAAATTTACATGAAAAGAAGAAAAGATCTTCAAAAGTCATCTCCTTAATCTCTGGTTTATTTAGATTCCAGTCCGAAGGTATGTAACGGATCGCAATTTGTTTCCTTCGATCGGGCAAATGACTATCAAGGCATTCGTGAGCAATATTAAGGAACCCCTTCTCCGAAACTATTTTGTTAATTTTATCATCCCAGAAGTTGTACTCATTCATGGGGGCATTTTAAATTCGAAATGAATGAAACTCAGCACGCGAGGTTTCATGCCTTAAACCGTTTTATAAAGGTTGGAACAACATTTGCAGTTTGTGTTTGTATGAAATATATCAAAAATTTTAATGAAATTAACATCAATGACCTTCTTCTTGTGGGGGGGAAAAATGCCTCAATTGGAGAAATGTTTCGGGCATTAAGGCCTCGGGGTATCAATATACCGGATGGGTTTGCCGTGACGACAAAGGCCTTTTCAAGTTTTCTTAGGGAAAAAAAGATATCAGATCTTATTTATAAAAAGCTTGATGGTCTAAATGTTTCAGATATTTCTGCCCTTGAAAAAGTTGGTCAAGAGATCCGTCACTTGATTCTTGAAATGGAAATCCCTGAGGAAATCAAAAAGGAAATTAAGATATCTTATGAAAAATTATGTGGTCTTAGTGAAATGGTGGATGTTGATGTAGCAGTTCGCTCCTCAGCAACAGCGGAAGATTTGCCTGAGGCATCCTTCGCTGGACAACAGGAAACATTTCTAAACATCAGAGGGGAAAAGGCACTACTGGATGCCTGCGTAAATTCTTTTGCCTCCCTTTTTACCAACAGGGCCATAAGTTATCGGGCATCAAAAAATATTGATCATCGAAAAGTACAACTATCCATTGGCGTTCAACAAATGGTCAGATCCGATCTCTCCTCATCAGGAGTAATGTTTACAATCGACACTGAAACAGGGGCCCCAAATATTATTCTCATCAACAGCTCTTATGGTTTAGGTGAAAATATAGTGGGTGGTCGAGTGGATCCGGATGAATTCACGATCCTTAAACCTCTACT
>CANHIY010000083.1 GCA_947461175.1 Bacteriovoracaceae bacterium | reverse complement strand
TGTCACCAAGTGACACATCTCCTAACTCGTCTTTGGCCCATTCATTATTTACCATTAAAGTAATTTGAACGATTCGCTACATTTGGCCAATACTCAGTGCGAAACCTTATCAAAAAATCGTTAAAAATGAACTTGTGGGTAATAGTAAGCTACGGCCGTGCGAAATGAAAAAGGCTTTTAACTTTTTGTAGAATTTTGTTCGCCAAAACCAAATTCAAAAAAAGAGAAAAGCCTTTCTATGAGAAAACTATCCATCAAAATCACATCAAATGCCAAGTCCCTTTCTTCATTTTCTGGCCTACATTTGTTTACAAATCTTGTTGATAAGTTCGAATTACAAAGATTATTTGGGCCCCTGCTTCCTCGAAAACAGCGGGATCGGGGTTTAACAAGCTTTGAAAAACTCTATGCTGGAGTCATGGGTTTTATAGCTGGAGCTAAATGTCTTGATGACTTTGACACTCTTACTAACGACCCTTTGTTTTCGGAACTTACTTACGGCCCTGCATCAACGACTATGGGAAAATACCTTCGTCTTTTTTCTCTCAAACAAATCCAAGATATCAGAAATAAGCTTCCTCTTCTAGCTTATCGGTTAAGGATTTGGTTACAGCCAAATCTTCATAAAATTGTGTTTCGAATGGATGGAACTCTTCATGAACAGTATGGAGAGAAAATGGAAGGAGTTGAGTGGAACTATAAAAAATTTAGAAGTCTTTCCAGTCAAAATCTTTTTGATGATAAAGGACTTTGCTACGGATTTTCTTTACGAAATGGGGCCGCACATTCTTCAGTGGGAGCAGTTGAAATGATGGAAAATGCTTTCAAGGTTATTCCTAAAAGTATTCAAAAATTTTATGTAGCTGACTCCGCTTATGCAAACGAAGATATTTACAATTCACTTTTAAATCACAATGTGAACTTTGCTATCTGTTTACCTGAAATTGTCTGGGGATCTCTTCTTAAGAATTATGGTAATAAAATCAATTGGTTTAAAACTGGTATAAAATTTTTTAAATCAAATAAATGTGAAATAGGTGACATCATTTATCCGAAGAAGGGTCTCACAATGGGAAGGAAATTTCTTCGAGTGGTTTTTATTCGAGCAAAGAAGAAAGAAATCCTATCCGGTGACAATCACCCCTATGATTATTATGCAATTGTTACCAATATGAGTAATTCTGAAATGACCAATGAAAGAATTATCGAGCTCTATAGAAAACGTGCTCAAGTTGAAAACAACATCAAAGATCTTAAAAATGGCCTGGACTTCCACCACTTCCCCTGCCAATCCCTAAAGGCCAATCATGTATGGGGACTAATGGGAATAATTGCTTACAACCTCATTCGTCTGGTATCTTTTACGATTTCAAAAGACGGCTGCTTTTCAAATACAGTAAGAAAAAAAATAGTAATGAAAGCATGCGAGATTATCAAACATGCTCGTTCCATAGAATTAAAAATGATGAATTATTTTGCAAAGGAGGTTCTAAGACTATCTATGATTCTGAGTGACGCTTTTTTTAGGGGTATACCCCGACTGATGAGCACCACGGATGTGGTCCATCATCTTTAGTTCTTTGACAACTGAATAAAGAAAGCGCTCATTCCATCTAGTTTATACCCCCGTCGAAGGCAGAGGTGCGCCTTCAAGCACCTCTTTGCGGGCAATCATCGACTCGTGAGAGACAAAATTACGGTGATAGGAGGATACAAAAAATGATTGGGGCCATAACAGACCCGTGAGCAGAAATGGGTTTGGTATTTTGAGTGACAGAAATGTTACAAGAATTCGTTTTAAGTGCTTATGTGCGGATTTGGGGTTAATTCTAAAGATAGAAGCCATTTATTAATTTTCTCCTCATCAATAATCGCCCTGCCCGACTCGTATTTCTTTATCGCCTCTAGGCTTAAATTAAGCCTAGTAGACATTTGTAATCGAGTTACCTTCATCATTTCTCTGGCCCGTCTAAGTGCCTTCGCGTTTGATAGATTCATCTTTTCTTTAAGCGTAGCTGGTTGCATTTTTACCTCCTAAATTGGTGTTAGTGCCAGCGTTCGCTCTCCGAATGATTTAGATAGGTTGGACCTCCAAAACACCACTTTTTCAGAATGAAAAAGGGTACGGTGAAAAGAGGGGATACGGTCATAGCCAAAAATATAGCCAAATATAGCAAACCAGAGAGACCTCTGGAGACTTCTGACCGTGACTACAGACGAGGCCCTAGATAACTCCTCGATACTGTTAATTATTGATATTGTTGTAGTTTGCTTTGGGCATAAAAAAAGCCGAGTGACCTCGGCTTTTTATTATCGGAAATTTGGTGGCGGTAAGGCCACGACAGGCGAACGCTTCCATCTGCATGACTTCATTGGACTTTCAATCAGAACAAAAGACCGAATTTTCGAAAAATGCTCCCCTTTATATGAGAAAGGGCTCTCTCTTCGAGACATTGAAGAACTCACTGGGATAGCGAAAAACACCGTCAGAAATGCTCTTCAGCAGAATGGAATCAGGCTTAGAGACACATTTAATGGCAAGAACCTTCCTGAGGATCGCCATTCGTTTAAGAAGAGCGGGTTGCCTCCGTACGGTTTCGCTTACCTTGATGGCAAGCTTGTCATTGACCCGAAAGAGCATTTAGTTGTCAGAAAAATTATAAAACTTCACCAAAAAGGACGTTCAATGAGGGCCATTGCGAATGAACTAAATGGACAAAAAATTGCCAATCGTAAGGGAACGAAATGGCATCATGGTGTCATCAATTCAATTATCAGCTACCAAAATAAACTAAATTCATACTCAACAAATCGGAAAATCAAATGAACAATCTCATCAAAATCTCAGTCATCTTGGCGTTTGCTGCTGTTGCAACTGGCAATTTTCCTAAAATTCTTCTTCAAGTTCGAAAAGCGCAGTTACAACTCATCCAAGATTCAAAAGCATCAAAATGGCCTAAAGCAATGACATTACCTAGTAGATAACTATCACGATACGATGGCAGCTCTAAACCACATAAAACAAGTTAACATTGCTTAAAATGGCAGCCCTTTTTTTTGTAAAGAGATGATCTTTAAAAAAAGTGCGGAAACTGCAAATGCGGTAAGAAGCCAGCTCCCATAAAAAGAAAAAACATCGTGGTGAATATGTCCAGGAGCTATGGTTTTTAATCCCATTCCAAGCATAAATAAAAACGAGACATAAGGGATAAGCATTACATATCCGTTCCTACCAACCCATTTCCTTTCGGGAGAACTCAAAAAAGCATAAGAAAGTGCATGCCCTCCAAGAAAAAATATACTAGCGCAAAATATCCCACAAACGACTGGCCCATAACTCATAATTACATTCATGACTCCAGCGCTAAAAGCAAAAGGGCCAAATCCATATTGGGGACAAATGCTAAGAGTCGCCATTGCTCCGAAAAGATTTAAAGCAAAAAATTTAACCAGTAGCGATTTCGGATTTAAGCTTATTTGAATCAATTTCAAAGTGTCCGCACAAAGCGATGCAGGAACTTTATCGTGACTCTCTAGAAAATCTTTTAAATCATTGTTCATCCGTTACTCCTTTCTTGAGTATAGCAAGTGCTCTGCTCATTCTCTTTCTGAGTGACTCTTCGGTCAGCTCATATCTAGCCGCAAGTTCCTTGTACGACCAGCCTTCCTTAAAAAACTCTGTTAACAATTTTGTGGTTTCTGGTGGCATATTTGCGATCAGTTCTTGAAAATCTTTTCCATTAACAATTAACTCATCTGGTGTAGCCATTTTCTCAAGATACTTTTTCTCGACCTTATTAGACCGGTGAAAATCCATGACAAGATTTCTAAGAACGACATAAAGCCACAGAAGAAAAGTTTGGTTCTTCCAGCTGTCTCTTTTCTCTACGAGCTTCACAAAACAATCTTGAAAAATATCCTCGGCCGCTTCTTTGGGCATTCGCTTACTGATATAGCTCCAGACTTTCTCAGAATGACGTTCATAGATCATTCCGAGGGCCAGCCGGTCTCCAGCTTGCAATCGCCTCATTAGTTCTTCATCTGATGGAGTCACCATCAAATCTTCTCACCGCAGTCGAGCATAGAATTTCCATAGTAAGGATTTCGAAGCGTACCTGGCTTCTGAATCCACTTCGCTTTTGCCATAGGACAATTAGCTTTCTGAAACTTTGTCATTTCTTTTTTATTTCCATTTTCTAAATAGACTTCTGAGAGAGCCTTGAAAGACGTTCTAAGTTCTTCAATGTTTTTGAAACTCTGTTCGCAACCTTTATAAATACTCTTGTAATGGGTTAATTCTTTATCACAAATGAGTTTATGGGATTCGAGGGCCAGTTTGTAATCATCAGAGGCAAGCGCATCTTGCATTGTTAAGTATGGAGCTAAAGCCAGGTCATGTGCAAAAACCCCAGATGAAACGAAGAAACTTATGAGGATTAAATATTTCATTATAAAGCCCTATCCTAAAAATTTCGGTAGTACGAAAGCGTAAAATGATCCTATGACATTGATGCCGAAAGAAATCCAAAAAAGTGGCTTAGACCAGTTTTTGGTTTTCTCACAATCCTCTTTTTTGTCTATCGGGCACACTTGGCCTTGAGAATACTTTTGGGCGAGGAATGAGACACCAAGCATAAAAAAACTTAAGCCGAATACAATACCCTTATTTTCAGACAACCATATGAGTTGTGGAAAATTTCCCAGAAATGAGGCCATCGTTGCTCCGAAACCTAAGAGAACCAATGTCGAGGGAATAGCACAGCAAATAAGCGTGCCAAAGGAACTAAACAACCCGAGCCAGCTTACGAACTTATTTCCTTTCGATGTTTGCAACATTGTATCCAGCCTCTGTAATGATTTTTTTGATCTGGTCATCTCCAACATCTTTCCCTTCTTCGGTAGTAATGGTGACGATTTTCTGACCAAGATTAACATCGATCCCTTTTACTTCTTTAATCGTTGAAAATTTCTTCTTAATTCCTTGGGCACACATAGAGCAAACCATTCCCTGGACTTTCACCGAAATTTCAGCGGCGAAAACGTTTGAACTAACTAGAAATAAAACAATAAATAATTTCTTCATATACCTGCCTTTAAATATGGACCATAAAATTGAGAAACCACTCACTCCTCAAACTTGAACCAATTTCCCATAGAACATTATTGTAAAAGAATCTAAGCAACGGCGTGACAACGACATTTTTCTCTACCTGTGGCATGTACATCGCCTGTAGCATGACCCACGATTGAAGCTTATCGAATTCGGCTTCATAGGGTGAAAATCCAATTCGTGCTTGAGATATTGAAACGTCTACAAGTTTAGGCGCGCTGAACTGATAGAACTTAAATGATGTAAAAAGAGTTCTAGTTTCCCAGTCAGCTTCAGCACCACCAAGAAGACCTGCTTTGGTGCCCTTATGTTCAAAGTTTGATTCGGCAACTCCAGCACCCGTTGAAAGGTAAATATTTGCTTGAGAGTCATCACTATTCCATCTTTTCAAAAGATGATTTAGGCGAACAAGGCCGAATTGAGCAGTTTCACCATTGTCTCTGTTAAAGCGCCAGAGATTGAGACCAGTTGCCCATTTTTGATGAAAGGAATAGTTGATCTGATTATCACTGAACATTTGCATATTCTGAGAAGCGATCATTGTTCCGTCTTTATAAATAACGGGATGGGAATAACTTATCGAGCTTGAAAATAAAAAGGCTAACCCGAGCAAATAAGGCAACATCCTGATCCTTTAGTTTGGCTTCCTATACAAACATATAACGGATGAGAAGATCGAAATGTGACATGCCGGTGAAATAATAGTTTCGCGAGGGTTGACTCCGTACCATGGTACGGATGATATAGTTACTATATGGAAAAGATCACAATTGGAAAATTAGCTGAGATGGCGGGTGTTGGAGTTGAAACCGTTCGATTCTACCAAAGAAAGGAACTCCTAAGAGAACCTCCTGCATCTAGTGGTTTTAGAACCTACAACGAAGATGACGCTCAAAGAATTCTCTTTATTAAAAGAGCTCAAGACCTGGGCTTCACTTTGAGTGAAGTAAAAGAACTGCTTGAGCTGAACACCAAGCCCCGAGTGACCTGCGGAACGGTCAAAATTAAAACCCAGGCCAAGATTACTGAGATAGAAGAAAAAATCGCTGATCTTCAAAGAATGAAAGCAAGCTTAGAAAAGCTGGCATGCGCTTGCGATGCCAGCCAGGACAGCATCAAACAATATAAAGTTCAAGAATGCTTCGATGCTGGACTTAACTGTAAATGTTAACAAGGAGAAGTTATGAAACGGTTTCACATTCACGTCGGTGTTAAAGACCTCAATCACTCGGTGCAGTTTTATTCAACCCTATTTGGCCAACAGCCATCAAAATTAAAAGATGACTACGCGAAGTGGATGCTTGAAGACCCAAGAATTAATTTTGCGATCTCTACTCGTACAACTGAAGAAGGAATCGACCATCTTGGATTTCAGGTTGATGAAAGTAACGAACTAACGGAACTTACCAATCGTCTCAAGAATGCCGATCTCGGAGTCTATGGCGAAGGCTCGAAGACTTGCTGTTATGCTGAATCTAATAAAGCATGGGTAAAAGATCCTTCTGGGATTGCGTGGGAAACCTACCAGACAATGGCAGATGCAGAAGTCTTTAGCGAGAAACCTAAAGTTCAAGAACCTGTGGCTAGTGCTTGTTGTGCTCCAAAAGCTCCGGCCGCTAAGAGCTGCTGCTAGTTATGAAAAATATCATGTTCCTTTGTACCGGCAATTCATGTCGATCTCAGATGGCCGAAGGCTTTTGCCGGAAGTATTGGGGACATGTCTTTAACGTTTATTCGGCCGGTACAAAGAAACATGGCATGAATGAGCGGGCCATGAAGGTCATGGAAGAATCTGAGGTAGATATTTCTAGTCACTATTCTAAGACAGTGGATGAATTGCCAAAAGTCACATTTGATTACGTCATTACGGTTTGCGATGCTGCCAAGGAATCTTGTCCATTCTTTCCGGGAGGAAAAGTCATTCATGTTGGATTCCAAGACCCTCCGGCATTAACGAAAGACATGAAAGATGAAAATGAAGTCCTTGAGGTTTATAGAAGGGTTCGGAATGAGATTGAAGCGTCCATAAAGAACCTTCCTGAAATTCTCGGTATTAAATTATGAAAACGAAAGTTGTAGCGGAATTTATAGGAACCGCTTTCCTTGTCATGATTGTTTTAGGCTCCGGAATAATGGCGCAGAATCTGTTTCAAGGAAATTTGGGATTGGCCTTACTGGCGAATTCGCTGGCCACAGGTGCTGGCCTATTCGTCTTGATCCAATGTCTAGGACCAATCTCGGGATCTCATTTAAATCCCATTGTGAGCCTTTTAGAGATGCTCTGGGGAAGCTTAAGCAAAAAGGAAGCCGTCTATTATGTGTTGGCCCAAATCGCTGGGGCTTACATCGGATTAATTTTCACCCATCTTATGTTCAATCTTGATGTGTTTCAAATTTCAAATGTACAGCGATCAGGTCTCAATCTGGTATTTTCCGAAATAATAGCAACTTTTGGTCTTATTAGTGTTGTGGCTTTGGCCGGAAAGAAGCATGTGGAATTTGCCCCCTTAAGTGTAGCCGCTTATATCATGTCGGCTTATTGGTTCACCTCGTCCACATCCTTTGCAAATCCAGCGGTGACATTTGCCCGCATGTTTACAAACTCCTTCGGGGGAATGGCACCATCACATTTTTTACCATTTATATTATGTCAAATGGTAGGAGGAATCCTCGCTTTCTACGTCACAAAGCAACTAAAATACAAAAAGCTCACTAAAACCTAAACTTACTCTATACCGAATTGTTTAAGCTCTTCAGAAGTCGTTGCTCCATTCGTATCGTCTAACTCGATTAAATAAAGAATTCCTTTTATCTTAGGCTCATTTTCAAAAGTAGGCTTCAATCCCATATTAATCATAATTGTATCAAGAAGAAGTCTTTGATTTGTGTAAGTGACACCATCATAAGTATTTTCTTTGTTAGCAATGCACCCACTAGTTCTTACGAAAGGATAGTAAGGTGAATTTTGATCGGTGTTAATCTTTCCTGTTCCATGTATGCGGAACATATTTCTTCCAATGTCTCGGGCCACAGTCGTAGCACTCCACCAATCGTGACTCCATGAACTTTTTGGCATAAGAGATTTTAAAAGGACTTCATCTTTCGATTTTGGAATAAAATTGAGCATCATCCTTCTAAACTTACCATATGAGATTTGTTGATCCGCCACAGGCATCACTGAGTCGATGGTCAGAATTCCTGCCGGAGTGTTTCCGTTTCTTTGATAACTTGGAAGACCCGTTTTTGCGGAGGCAAGCACCTGATGAGTCCAAAGCGTGCCATCAGAGTTGCGGACTTCTTTCCCATTCACATCTTTCATAACCATCATGCACGGATAGAGTCTATTGTTGTGACAAAACATGAAAATCTTCACGCTCTTAACGTACTCTCCATCCATGTAGGAAGAAACATCGGGAGTATTGAAATATAAATCAGTGATGACTTCAGCCAATACTTGATCATCGCTTTCCTGACGGTCTTGCGAAATATCGCCATACTCACTATGCGTTTTAGCGAGATCAATAATATCTTTGTGACCTGCGGCCAAAAGAATTTTTTCATGGGCAGCCAAGATGTAGATGAGTTTGACCTCAACTTCAGGACTTCTTAATTCATTCAACAGTTCTCCCACTAATACAGGATCAAGAGTTTTTGCATCGTCGTAAGTAACCTTCAAAATTCCAAGGCGAAGCTTTTCAACTAAAGAAAAATGGAAGTCTTGGAGGTTGTGGAGTGTTGAAAGATTGTTCTTATTAGTACTCTCGTCCAGTGAATCCCAGAGCGCATCAACCAAAAGAGACTGGTCATAAGAGGAAAAACCCAAAAATGTTTTGTTCTCCAAACCAGACTCGATTTTCAATTTATAATTTTGATAGAGAGTCTCTTCCAATACGGCATTGCTGCTCGCAAAAGCAGAAGAAATGGTCAAAACGAGACAAATAATAAAAGTTTTCATAGTGTTCTCCGTATTCCTGAGGCTAACACCCAGGAATCAGGTTTTCAATAACAGCTCATTGACTAGAAACTAAAAAAGACCAATAATATTCGCATGTCCAAAGCTTTTGGAGTTCTCCTTATTTGCATCATGTTCTTGGCTTCGCATTTAGCTGAAGCTGCTCAGTGCTGTCCGGATGGGGACACCCAAGAATCTATTTCGCAATCAAGTCCTTGTTATGGTCATTATACAGATTCCAAGAAAACAAATGACGCAGACAAGCATCATGATTGTGATCTTAGCTGCCATCATTGTCACCATGGCTTCCACTTTTCGGCTTTATCTGAAATAAGAAAAGTTTCCTTCACAGCTAATATCGTCTTCTATTTTTCGACTCTTCAAGCGAGTCACTTCGAATTTGATCTCCTCCGACCGCCCGCACTTTCTTAAGTAACATTCCTTTTCAAATTTCCAGTTAGTTACTTGGGAGCCTTCTCATGTTGGATCTTATTATTAGGTTCAGTTTAAAGAACCGTCTTACTGTTCTTGTACTGTCGCTCATACTCTTAGTTTATGGTGCATTCGTTACTGTAAATCTGCCCATAGACGTTTTTCCTGATTTAAATCGCCCAGTGGTGACTCTCATCACAAATGTGCCAGGAATGGCGCCGGACGAAGTTGAAACCCTCATCACGATTCCTCTAGAAACCAACATCAACGGAACTCCTGGCCTCACTCGCGTGCGTAGCTTGAGCTGGATCGGAGTGTCTCTTATTTATGCCGAGTTTGAATGGGGAACAGACATTTATAAGAACCGCCAGTTGATCGCTGAAAAAATTCAGCAAACCTCTGATCGTCTTCCAAAAGGAGTAATTCCCCTCATGGCCCCTGCATCTTCTATTATGGGTGAAATTATGTTTGTTGGATTGGTCAGTCCGACAAAGAAAGTTTCTCCAATGGAACTCAGGACCATAGCGGATTGGGTCGTCCGACCAAGACTCATGACAATCACGGGCCTCAGCCAAATCGTACCCATTGGTGGTGAGGTCAAGCAGTATCAGATTCTTGTGGACTCTAAAAAGCTACAATCTAAGAACATCACACTTGAAAATTTAAAGCATTCACTGGAAGAGATCAGCGAGAATACGACTGGAGGATTTCTAAATAAAGAAGGAAAGGAATTTCTAATCCGTCCGCTGGGTCGAGTCCAATCACTTGCAGACATAGAAAACTCTTTTGTGGGTCTTCACTTGGGATTGCCTGTGCTCGTCAAAGATATTGCTACTGTTAAAATCGGACCTCAGGTTATTCGAGGTCAAGGTTCGATCAACGGAAATGATGCTGTCATTTTGACCATCCAGAAACAACCCGGCACAGACACAACAAAGCTAACTGTCTTAATTGAAGAAGAACTGAAAAGTATTCAGAAGATGCTACCCGAAGGAGCTGAAATTAAATCTGATCTTTTTAAGCAGTCCAAATTTATTGAAAACTCGATTAGTAACGTCGAAGAGGCTTTGAGAGACGGCGCGATTATGGTCGCAATCATTCTCATTCTCTTTCTTCTCAATGTACGTACAACAGTCATCACTCTCACCGCGATTCCAATGTCATTTGTGATCACGGCCATCGTTTTCAAATGGCTTGGCCTTTCAGTAAATACGATGACCTTGGGAGGTCTAGCAGTTGCCATCGGGGAACTTGTCGATGACGCAATCGTGGATGTCGAAAACGTATTCAGGAGGCTTAAAGAAAATAAGCAGTCAAATAATCCCGAGAATCCATTTGTTGTTATCTATAAAGCGTCATCAGAAGTTAGAAACTCAATTGTCTTCTCGACCATTATTGTTGTTCTCGTCTTCATTCCTCTATTCGCTATGAGTGGAATTGAAGGAAGATTATTTGCCCCTCTTGGTCTGGCATATATTATTTCACTTATAGCGTCCCTCATCGTCTCCCTAACGGTGACTCCTGCTCTATGTAGCTATTTGCTACCGAATGCTAAAGCTGTCGAGCACAGCGATGGGAAATTGGTTCAGTGGCTTAAAAAAATTGTAGAAAAGACTGTTCGTCACAATCTAAAGAAGCCTTTTCCTATCATGATCATCTGTACACTTCTTTTTCTTGCTTCAGTGTCAGCCATTCCTTTCATGGGTAGAAACTTTCTCCCAGAGTTTAATGAAGGTACTGCTGTTGTGGGCGTTGCCAGTCTACCAGGGATTTCTCTCGAAGAATCCAACGAGCTAGGTTTAAAGATTGAAAGAAAACTGATGAAAATTCCTGAAGTCAAATCAGTGGTAAGACGTGTTGGACGAGCAGAACTTTCAGAATACGTTGAAGGTTCTGATTGGAATGAATACGACATCGACTTTAAGGAAGGTAGAGAGAAAGAAGCAGTTCTTAACGATATAAGAAAGACGATCAAATCCATCGCTCCCGAAGTCGCCGTAAACGTGGGTCAGCCTATCAGTCATAGACTTGACCATCTTTTGTCTGGTGTAAGAGCGCAAATTGCCTTGAAAATTTTCGGTCCAGATTTAACTGAGCTAAGAAGAATTGCTTTTGAAATGAAAGAGGAACTTGAACCTGTAAAAGGTCTCGTAGATTTACAAGTTGAGCCACTTGTCCTCATACCTCAGGTAAAAGTCGCTATCGACAGAGAAGCCTCATCTCAAAAAAGGCTTAGTGCTGGAGAGCTGGCCAATAACATGGCCCTCATGCTTAACGGATCAGCTATAGGGCGGTTCATTGAAGGACAAAGAAGTTTTGATATCTTTGTGCGTTTAGATGACGAAAGTCGAAACACTATCTCGGGGATTGAGAACACTCTCGTAGAAACCTTGCCTACGGGTGAAAAAGTTAAAGTATCTGATGTGGCAGAAGTTTATGAAGGCCAAGGACCCAACCTCATCAATCGTGAAGATATGATCCGAAGAATCATCATCTCTGGAAACTCTGATGGACGAGATCTTGAAAGCTTGGTGAACGAGATCAAAACAAAGATTTCAAAAGTTGAATTACCTAATGGTTACTTCGTTAAGATCGGTGGTCAGTTTGAGAGTCAGCAAGCGGCTTCAAAGCTCATTATTGTTCTGGGAATCTTTTCGCTTTTAGGAGTATTCTTTGTCCTCTTCGTACACTTTAAGTCAGCATTCCTCAGCTTGCAGGTCATGCTCAATATTCCACTTGCTCTCATTGGAAGTGTGATCGCCATCTATCTCACAGAAAAGACTCTCTCTCTGGCGACCATGGTTGCTTTTATCACACTTTGCGGAATCGCAAGTCGTAATGGAATTATGATGATCAGTCACTATCTGCATCTTATGAAAGAAGAAGGCGAAACATTCTCGGAAGAAATGATTGTTCGTGGAACGCTAGAACGACTTGTACCTGTGCTTATGACAGCCCTTTCAGCGGCATTGGCCCTCGTGCCTCTTTTGATGAGTCGTGGAGAACCGGGAAAAGAAATTCTATACCCAGTAGCAGTTGTGATTGTCGGCGGACTCTTCTCATCAACCTTACTCGATATCTTCATCACTCCGATTGTGTTCTTCCGCTACGGAAAAAAATCTACGGAGAATTATCTCAAAGAAGATGAAACTCAAAACTTAGGAGAAGCTAAATGAAATTTTTACTCGTACTTTTACTTATTACATTTAAAGTTCACGCCCATGAGGGAGAAGAAGAAGTTACAGCTAAGTTCGCTCCACGATTTGGGGGCAGAGTGTCCGCTGTTGTCGGTGAAGAAGATCATAATCAAATCGGGAAAGATCATCACGAGAAGAGCGAAGCTAAAGACCATA
>CANHIY010000082.1 GCA_947461175.1 Bacteriovoracaceae bacterium | reverse complement strand
TTCATGCTTCCATTCCTGAAGATATTGCACCTGCTGATTTGGATCCTGAACAAATAAAAGATCTCATTAAAACTCATGCAGAGGGACCAAAACCTATTGGAAAGGATCCCAAAACAAAGAAAAATATTTACTGCTTAGTAGGTAGATATGGGGCCTATTTTCAGTTAGGCGAAGTCACTGAAGAGAATCCAAAACCCAAGAGGGCCTCTCTTCCTAAGGGGAAGGACCCAAAAACGGTGACTATGGATGAGGCCATTGAGGCCCTTTCACTTCCTAGGGAGCTTGGAATCCATCCTGAGACAAAAAAACCTATTCTTGCCAATAATGGCCGCTTCGGGCCCTATGTCATGCATGATGGGAATTTTCGCTCTCTAAAAAAAGAAGATAATCTTTTCACCATTGATCTTAAAAGGGCCGTGGAGCTTCTTAACGAAGAAAAAGGCGCCTCAAAAAGAGGTGGAAAAGTTCTAAAAGATTTTGGAGTGGTGGCAAAACTTAAAAAGAAGGCCTCCATTTTAGATGGAAAGTATGGTCCTTACATTAAGGTGGGAACAAAGAACATCACTCTTCCAGAGGATAAAAGAGATCCAAAAACTATTGAAAAGATGACTGAGGCAGAACTTGCGAGTATTGTTCTTGCTGCAGCGAAAAAATAGGAACCAAATCCTTTTAATTCTTCGTTGACAGCATAGGTCTCCCTAGGTAAATTGCCAGAACTTCATTATTAGGACTTGAATCACTTATAAGGATAAGCGTATGAAAAAAGGTATTCACCCAGAGTATAGAGACGTAGTTTTTAAAGACGTTTCTTGTGATTTTGAAATTCTTACTAAATCAACAATCAAAACCACTGATAAGACAACTTACCAGGGTAAGGAATATCCTCTTTTTAAAGTTGATATCTCTTCTGGCTCTCACCCATTCTACACTGGTACTCAGCGTGTGATGGATACAGAAGGACGTGTTGACCGTTTCAAGAAAAAGTACGGAAAGAAATAATCAAAGAATTTTTGAATTTCATAAAAAAGGGCCCTCTTGTAAGGGCCCTTTTTTTTTATTGGTTGAATTTTCGAACATCTAAAAGCGTCTGACAGGAAGGGGAAACCCTTTTCTTGTTTTTTTCCACGCATTTTTCTGATTCCACACCTTCAGAATTTACACATCCCATGACCTTGAGTTCTTCATAGCACTTAAGTTCAAGCTTCTCATCAAACTCTCTATGGACTCCACTCGCAAATGATGAAAACGACACCAGAATAGTTAAGCTCATTAATAATTTCATTTGATCCTCCTTGTTTAGTATCTGCTAGCCAGTTCCATCACAATTCTTCCTACGCCGTAAGGGACAGAATAGTTTCTACTGGTGCTGTAGTATTTGGAATGAGTAAATCCAAGTTTATGGAGCCACTCATGAACCATTGTTTTTGCTGTTTCATTGGAACTGTATTGGTTAAGAAACTTCGTGTTCATATTGATGTACATACTTGAAGTTGTGGTCCAGCCTACGGTGCTTGAGTTTTGGTAGTAGGTTTTAATCTTCAGATCCATTTCATTATCTTGGGAGGGAAGTAACCTCTCTGCTCCATTTAAAATTTTGTAATAGATCTGAGTGTTGGTAAGACCTCCGTTGTCCACAAACCTCTTTACTCCATTGTAGGTAAAGTTAATCACCCGGTTTTTGAACTCCTCAGAGCGGACCACATCTTTAATTTTTTGTTCGGCCCGGTCAATCTTACTTTTTTGAGTGGATGTACCATTTAAGACATAAACATCTGTCGTAAAAGTTTCTGCCAGAGTGGGCACATTGGCCTGGATGATTCCTGGTGAAGCGAGTGAGGCAGTGAGAGCAAGAGCGAAAAATTGTTTCATGATGAATACTCCTTTTCAAATTCAGGTACCCCTTCCTGAGGCACCTCTTAAGATTTCTTAAGTGAAATGAATTTTTACCTCTTGAAAAAAAAATCGCCACTTTTGTCAGGTTTAAAATTTCTAAAAATTTTTAAGGATTGATTGATTTCAAAAACTTAGAATAGTTTACGAAATAAATTGATTGAGTTTTGAAATGATTAAAAATATTCCAAATGAAAAGTGAGGTCTGTTTAACAGCACTGATGCTTATGGCGGTGGGAGTGTTGGAGATTTTTAGCGTGGGAGAAGACAAGTAAAAGAGATCCCAGAATAGATATTCCATGACTGATCTGATCGGAGACAAAACCTTCCATGAGGACACCTAAAAAAATAAGCCCAAGCCCACCCATGGCAGAAATGATGATCCAGGACAGACCATGTTTTTTATAACCTGGGATGAAGGCCAGGGGAGAGGTCAGTAAAATAACCACAGCAACGACGATATGGATCCAGGTAGCGTGGGTGTAGGCGCTGATGGCCGGGAAGACCACGGGCATAAATGCTACCAAAATACAATGAAGTACACAGGCAGACGAAAAGACAATTCCCAGACGGTCCCAAATTTTTTTCATCCTGCGGATATACCTGAACTGTGATAACTCGTCTATAATACTGGATAAATTGTTCACGTGACCAAGGAGTTAAAGCTTGAAAATCTCATCTTTTTTTATTGGAATATTTCTAAGTGTTTCATGTTTTGCCGCTAAAATTGAAGTGGATATCACCGGAATGACCTGTGGCATGTGTGTGGAGGCCATCACCAAAGAACTTAAGGCCACAGAAAAAACTGAAAACATCAGTGTGAACCTTGAGGAGAAGAAGGCCCGGTTTGCGGAGTTAAAGGATAAAAAAATCACTGATGCAGAAATCAAGTCAGCGATTAAAAAAGCTGGCTACGAGGCCGTAAGAATCCGCCGTAACTGATGATGGAAGTCAGTATCCTCTGGGGGTCCCAGACAGGGAATGCCCAGAATCTTGCCCATTTAATTGGAGACTCCCTCGCCGGAGAATTTTCCGTTAGGGTCATGGACATGGGTCTGGTTGACCCTGAAGAAATCTTTGGGATGAAGGCCCTGGTGGTGGTGACCAGTACCTATGGGGATGGTGAGCCACCAGATAATGCCTCAGAGTGGATGAGTTTTCTAAAATTTGAAGAGTCCCTAGATTTATCTCGTCTTCATTATGCTGTGATTGGGCTTGGAGATACTTACTATCCCCATTTTTGTCAGGCAGGAAAAGATTTTGATCATTATCTGTCTAAACATGGCGCCCATTCCATGCTGGGTCGCCTGGACTGTGACCTCTATTATGAGGAGCAGTACCCTGATTGGGTAAAGGAATTAAAATCAGTATTGAAAAATAGGGTTCTGGATTAAACTAGAAGAATGAAGATTGGAATCCTCTCCCGTAATCCAAAAATTTACTCCACCCACAGGCTCGTGAAGGCGGCCATCTCTCGGGGGCATTTTGTGAAGGTCATTAACCCTTTAGGGTGTTACATGAACATCACGAGCTCTAGACCTATGGTTCACTACCGGGACCGGATGCTGGATGATTTTAACGTGATCATTCCGAGAATTGGGGCCTCCATTACTCATTATGGTTCTGCTGTTTTAAGACAATTTGAAATGATGGGGGTTTATTCTTTGAATGAATCCACTTCTATCACGAGGTCCAGGGATAAATTAAGGTGCTTACAAATCCTCTCAAGATCTGGCATTGGTCTTCCGGTCACAAGTTACGCTCATTCTACCAAAATGACAGAAAAACTTGTGAAAATGGTGGGAGGAGCTCCCTGCGTGATTAAGCTTCTTGAGGGCACACAAGGTAAGGGAGTGATTCTTGCAGATACCCACAAGGGAGCGGAGTCCATTATTGATGGCTTCAGGCAAATGAAGGCCCACTTTTTGGTCCAGGAATTTATTAAGGAAAGTAATGGCTGTGACATCAGGGCCTTTGTGATTGGAGACCGGGTGGTGGCGAGCATGATGAGAAAGGCAAAAGAAGGTGAGTTCAGGTCAAACCTTCACCGGGGGGGATCTGCAGTTCCGGTGGTTATTTCTGAAGAAGAGGCCCGTGTGGCAGTGAATGCGGCCAGGGCCCTAGGGCTCAATGTGGCCGGAGTGGACCTTTTGCGCTCCTCCCGAGGCCCCTTGGTCCTTGAGGTCAATTCCTCTCCGGGTCTTCAAGGGATTGAAACCTCCACTGGTCTTGATATTGCCAGCATGATCATTCACTACATTGAAGAGAACTGTACCAAGACAGAGTATTCTGGTTAAGGTGAAAAATCTTTTAACCGGTACTGCCTTTCCTCGAGAGAGAGGTGAAAAAAATCATTGAGTGAAATTTTTTGAACCGTAATGAAATCTAGTAGTGTCTTATAAAAGTCCTGTAAAAGTTTCGGGCCTTGGTAAACATAGGAAGTATAAACCTGAAAGGCCTTACCTCCGTCTTTCCAGAGTTCCATGACATCCTGGGGATGAGTGAAACCTCCCACGGCAATGAACTCTAGGTCAGCTTTTTCTTTTAAAATGATTCGCCGTATTTCTCTGGACTTCTCTCGGATGATGGGACCAGACACCCCGCCGACCCCACGCTCCGGCATAATCACTGTATTAGTGGCAATGATGCCTGTGAGCCTATGCTCCCGGGCCAGGTGAAGGAGGTCAATGATTTTTTCCGAAGATAAATCTGGAGAGAGTTTTAGGTATAAATCTGGGCCATTCGCTTCTTTTTTAAGCTCTGAAAAAAGCTCACTTAGGTAACTTCTATCCTGAAGGGCCCTAAGTCCTGGGGTATTGGGAGAAGAGACATTAATAACAAAATAATCGGCCTCATGAGATAAGGTATCAAAAATGATACTAAGTTCTTCAATGCTCTCCTCAGGAGTTGTATCTTTATTTTTTCCAAAATTCACACCCAGTGGGGAACTTCCCTCATAGCGCTTTAAGCGAGGCATAATGGAGAGAAGTCCCTGATTGGGAAAACCCATGGAGTTTCTTAGACTCTTTTCTTCTGGGTAACGGAAGATTCTTGGTTTCGGGTTACCTTCTTGAGCTTTAAGCGTGATGGTCCCGCACTCAATGGCCCCAAATCCTTGAGCATTAAAAAATTCCAGGGCCTCGGCATTTTTATCAAGTCCTGCCGCCAGACCCATGGGAAATTTCCAATCAACGGATCCAACCTTCAGTCCCAAAAGTGGATTTGTCGGAATGCCGGTCAGGGATCCTAAGGTAGGGCAAAGATTGGCCATTTGAATGGTCAGGTCATGAGCGGACTCTGGAGCTAATTGAAAGAGAATTGGTTTTATAAGGGAGTAAAGCATTTCACCATCCTAATGAGCTTTTCTTTGAAAGTCATCTGAGCGTGTGCAATAATTAAGGAATTGGGGGAGTTTAAAATGTCTTTTCTTTTCATCGTCTTTCTTACTTTTTCATCTTTCTCCCAGAGTCCCTTACAACCAACGAAGTCGGAAAAAATTGATTCAGGTTCTTCCCTGGTGATGTTTAGTATTGAAGACGTTAAAGCGGGGCAAGTGATCTGGTTAGAGAGGTCAGCTCATTTGGACTATTTTTTAAAGTTAAAAACCAGTGAGTCAGAAAAAATTCAAAAGATCGCTTCTCGGGACGCAAAAAAAATGGATTTGGAATTTGCCTCCCGATTCTTAAAATGCCAATATGACATTCCACCCTCGGAAAATGGCTGTGAGGTGACGCTTCGTTTAAATCTCAAGGGCGAGGGGCAGGAAATCTGCGACAAAGACGAGAGGAAAACTCAAGAGATATCGCCTTACTTAAAAAATCTGGAAAAACATTTCTGAGTGAAAAAGATTGCAACTCAACTCTTGTAAGTAGAAAATGACATTACTATCTGATTAGAAAAATAGAGGTTACATGAAATTACCTGTGTTGTTATTTAGTTTATTATTGCTCACCCAAAATGTAGGTGCCCAGGGAAACAGTACTCCCTCCAGTGATGGAACATCATTACTTGGAAGCATCATGAACTCGAAGTCCCTTTACACACGTGAAAATGTGATTGGGAATATTTTAAAAGGTGCTCTGGAAAATATGCACTTTAGCGGGAAAGAGTTTAATAATGATCTTTCTAAGAATGCCTTCAAAGTTTATCTGGAAAGGCTTGACTGGGGGAAGCAGTTCTTTTTAGCAAGTGATGTGAAACAATTGGAAAAATACCGGGAGTCCTTTGATGAAATGATGATCTCCGGGGACCTCACGATTTTAGAGGTAAGCTCTGAACTCATGAACAGGCGTATTGGCCAAATCGAAAAACACATTGAGACCCTTCTTTCAAAACCTTTAGATTATACGAAAAAAGAATTTCTCGAAACGGATCCGAAAAAACGGAAATTTCCAAAAACTGAGAAGGAGCTTTTCTCTCACTGGAACCGTCTCATGAAGTTTGAGGTTCTTAGCCGCATGGTGGATAAAAAAGAAGAGCAGGAAGGATTAATCACGGATGAGAAAGGGAATAAGAAAAAGCCCACTTCAGATAAAAAACTGAGTCAAACCGAGATTGAAAAAGATTCTCGGGATAAAGTTTTAAAGTCCTATAAAAAGATTTTTTCCAGACTGGTGAATGAAAAGCGCTCCGATAAACTTGATAAGTTTTATAATGCTGTGACAAAGGTTTTTGATCCTCACACCAACTACCTTGTCCCGGAAGAGAAGGAAGATTTTGACATTGATATGTCCGGTAAACTGGAAGGGATCGGGGCCATTCTTCGGGAAGAAAACTCTTACATAAAAGTAGAAAAAATTGTTCCTGGTTCTGCCTCATGGAAAACCAAAGAAGTGGAGGCAGAGGATGTCATCCTTAAAGTGGGGCAGGGAAGAGAGGAGCCCGTTGATGTGGTGGACATGTCTCTTCGGGATGCGGTGAAACTTATCCGTGGAAAAAAAGGCTCTGAGGTGAGGCTCACACTTAAAAAGCCGAATGGTTTGGTGAAGGTTGTTCCTATCATCAGGGACGTGGTGGAAATAGATGAATCCTATGCCAAAGGTTCTCTTCTGGAACTTAGTCCTTATAAATTAAAGGTCGGCTACATTTCTATTCCAAAGTTTTATAGGGATTTTAACGACCGATCTGGAAGAAATGTCACAGATGATACGAGAAAAGAAATTGAGCGCCTCAATAAAGAGGGTGTGGACGGTCTTATTTTGGACCTTAGGAATAATGGGGGTGGGGCCCTGGAAGATGCCAGGATGATTTCTGGGCTCTTTATTGAAAAGGGACCCATCGTCCAGGTGAAGGCCAATACGGGAAATCCCGACATCCTCGCAGATACTGATCCCAAAATTGATTTTCAAAAACCTGTGATCGTTCTTATCAATAGGTTTTCTGCTTCTGCTTCTGAGATTGTGGCGGCAGCTCTTCAAGATTACAAAAGAGCAGTCATCGTGGGTGGTGAATTCTCCCACGGTAAAGGAACTGTTCAGGCCGTGGTAGATTTAGATAGCTATGCTCCTCCTATGGCCAAGGCCCACTCTCCTTTGGGTGCTTTGAAGATAACGATCCAAAAATTTTATCGGGTCAACGGCAGCTCCACTCAGTACAAGGGTGTTACACCTGACATCATTCTTCCGGATCAGTTTTCTCACTTAGAATCAGGAGAAAAGTTTTTAGATTACTCCATTCCATGGGGTGAGGTGAAGGCCGTGGGTTATAGTTGTCTGAGAAATTCTTATGACCTGAAAAAACTTCGTTCTCTTTCAGAGAGTCGCGTGAAGAATAATAAAAAATTCCGTCACCTTATGGATTCCATCAAGTGGTATAAAAATCAAAAAGAAAAAACGAACCGCTCTTTAGTGGCGGGAGATTTTGAAACAGAAAGAAAAAGTATTCGAGAAATGGCCGATTCCTTCAAAAAAGAAGTGGAAAATAAAAATCTTCTCGTGAAAGACACATCTATAAAGGCAGGAGATAAAGCCCAGTCCGAAAAATTTGAAGATTTTTCTAAAACCCTGAAAAAAGATGCCGTCATTGAAGAATCCATGCTCATAATGAATGATATGTTAACGGCCCAAAAACTTTAGTGATGTAAATGAATCTAAGGCCCTCATCTTCTCCAAAGGAAGGTGGGGGCCTTTTGTCGTATATAGAGAAAAGGACTATAAGTGAAATCCCAACTAACACTAGAAGAAAAGTATGACTATTATGAACGGGCCGTTCAAAACCCTGAGTCTGAAGTGCTGTTTATGCAGGATGAATTTAAAAGAATCTATGGCCACACTCCCTATACATTAAGAGAAGATTTTTGTGGGACCGGGGCCATATCTTGTAAGTGGGTTGAGCAAAATAAAGAATGCGAGGCCTGGGGCATTGACCTGGACCCGGAACCCATTGGTATGGGAAAAACCAGGCACTATTCAAAACTCACTAAACTTCAAAAAGAGCGCATGCGCTACCTTCAGGAAAATGTTTTAAAGACCAGTGCTCCTAAAGTGGATGTGGTGTGTGCTTTTAATTTTTCTTACTGGATTTTTAAAAACCGCAAGGATCTTTTAAAGTATTTTAAATACGTCAGAAGATCTCTTAACAAACAGGGCGTCTTTTTCCTGGATATTTTTGCGGGACCTGAAAGCCAAAAACTTATCACCGATACAAAAAAATTAAATGGTCTTACTTACTATTGGGAGTGTCAGCACTTTAACCCCTTTACCCATGACTGCACCTTTGCCATTCATTTCAGGGATAAGAAGGGAAAAAAACATGAAAATGTTTTCACCTACCATTGGCGCATGTGGATGATGCCCGAGCTTCGTGACATCCTCCACGAGGCCGGTTTTTCTCAAACAGTGGTTTACTGGGAGGGAGATGATGAAGACGGGAATGGTAATGGTGAATTTAAACCCGCTGTTGATGCCGAAAATTGTGATGCCTGGGTTTCATATATTGCTGCCTTAACCTAAATTTTATTTTAGAGGTTCTCTTGTGGATTCGTTGAATGATTTTTTTAAGACTAGTTTTAAGACAAACATATTGGATTGGGAAAAATCTCTTCTCTCCGAATTAAAGATTTCTGAAGTCGGAAATAAGGGAAAGAAACTTACCCTTAATGGTTTAACTCTTCCCACTCTTTCCTTAGAAAGAGACGAGGAGGTTCAACTCTCCTCCAATGAGGATTGGAAAAAAGCTTCCACCACCTATGCTTCAGTGCCTGAAGAAAATATTGAGGCCCTTCTCTTAGATGATTTAAAAAACGGGGTTCGAAACTTCTTCTTTTTTGATGGGGCCCTCTCTGATAAAAAATGGGGCCTCATAGAAAAGACTCTGAAGACTCATCCCACGCCCTCTGAAATTGAAGTCTTTCTTCTGGGAATGAAAAACTACAAAAGTAATAGCTTTAAGGTTGTAAAAAACCTTATCTCTGGAAAAGAGTTTCATGATCTGGGAGGGAGTTCCATTCATGAACTTGCTTTAATTTCTAAGAAAATCATTGAAACAGATGAAGATGAAGTTTTTGTTGGTGTGTATGTTGATTCTTTATTCTTTCATAACATCGCTAAGCTTAGGGCCTGCCGGTTAATGCTTTTAAAAATTCTTGAGGACTCGGGGAGAAAATCCAAACTAAAAATAGTTGCCCTTACAAGTTTTGAGAATTGGACTTTGTATGACCGCTACACCAACATCCTTCGGAACGAAACGGCCGTGGCCTCGGCCTACATGGGGGGAGCGGATCACGTGCAGTCCTGTGGGCATAATATTTTATTAGAGCTTGAAAGTGGTGAAGATCTTTTTGATGAACATTTTGAGCGCTCCCAGAGGATGGGAAGAAACACCACCCATATCCTTGCCCTCGAGAGCCTCTTGGGAGTCGTTCAGGATCCAAGCTATGGAAGTTATCATTTAGAAAACCTTACCCAGACTCTGTGTGAAAAGTCCTGGGCCCTCATGCAGAGGCTTTTATTAAATGAGGACATTTCTCAAGAGATTTCTGAGGTTAGGGAGAAGAAGCTTTTGATGATGAAAACGAGAAAGCTCATTGTCTCAGGGGTGAATGATTTTCCTGATCCTAAGGAAACTCTCAACATAAGCTTAAAATCATCCCCTTTTTTTCGTTACCCAAGGATCTTTGAAGAGCTCCGTTTGAGAATGGAAAAGGTCAGAAAACCCAAGGTCTTTATCGCTGTGTTTGGTGATTATGGGGCCCTTAATCTGCGTTTAAGTTTTGTGAAAAACTATTTTGAACTCCTGGGTCTTGAGGTTCAGGATACGAACCGTTCTGAAAAGGACCAGGACTCTTTTAGAAAAAATTTGTCCGAGAGAATGGAAGAGGTTACCGTCCTTTGCGCTTTAGATGAAGATTACCTAAAAATCATGCCTCATTCTCTCACCGTGAATTCACCTCACAAATTTATTGCCGGTAAATTTGAGGTAAGTGGGTACAAAAACCTCTATGCTGGTCAGAATGTGTATGAGGTCCTATCCGAGTTAGTAGAGGCCTTGGAAAGAGGGAGAGTCTGATGGATTTTACAAAAGTTCCCTGGAAATCCCCGAGGATGATGGGGTCAGTGAAAAAAAATATTTTTACCATGCCGGAAGGTATTGGGCTTAAAAATGCCTACGATGCCTCTGATCTTAAGTTTAAAGAGTTAACCAAAACTCTTCCTGGCAGTGCTCCCTTCCTAAGGGGCCCCTACGCCTCCATGTACACTGTAAGACCCTGGACCATCCGTCAGTATGCGGGGTTTTCAACGGCCGAGGAATCAAACCGCTTCTATAGGGATAACCTTTCTAAGGGACAGAAGGGTCTCTCCATTGCCTTCGATCTTGCCACCCACCGGGGTTATGATTCAGACCACCCGAGAGTGAAGGGTGATGTGGGAATGGCCGGAGTGGCGATTGATTCCATTCTTGATATGAGGATTCTTTTTGAAGGAATTCCCCTGGATCAGATGTCTGTTTCTATGACCATGAACGGAGCTGTGATCCCTATCCTTGCTTTATTTATTGTGGCGGCCGAAGAGCAGGGGGTGAGTCAAGAGAAGCTCACCGGCACGATCCAGAATGACATCTTAAAAGAATTTATGGTGAGAAATACTTATATTTATCCGCCAGAACCTTCCATGAGAATTATTGCAGATATTTTTAGCTACACCTCCACGTTTATGCCTAAATTTAACTCTATCTCTATTTCTGGCTACCATATGCAGGAAGCTGGGGCGACTGCTGATTTAGAACTTGGGTATACCCTCGCCGATGGACTTGAGTACCTTCGCACGGGAATAAAAGCTGGGCTTTCGGTGGATGATTTTGCACCAAGGCTCTCCTTTTTCTGGGCCATCGGAATGAATTACTTTATGGAGGTGGCAAAACTCAGGGCCGCCCGGTTACTTTGGAGTAAGATTGTTTCAGAGTTTCAACCTAAAAATCCTAAGTCCCTTGCCCTCAGAACCCACTCCCAAACCTCTGGCTGGAGCTTAACGGCCCAGGATGTTTTTAATAATGTAACCCGAACTGGAATTGAGGCCCTGGCCGCGGCCCATGGCCACACTCAAAGCCTTCATACCAATTCCTTAGATGAGGCCCTGGCCCTTCCCTCAGAATTTTCGGCCCGTATTGCAAGAAACACTCAGCTCTTTATCCAGACTGAAACGGATACTTGTGAAGTGATAGACCCTTGGGGTGGAAGTTATTTTGTCGAATCCCTCACTCAGGAACTCGCTCTCAAGGCTTACTCCCATATAGAAGAGGTTGAGTCCTTGGGAGGCATGTCCAAGGCCATGGCCAAGGGAATTCCCAAAATGCGCATCGAGGAAGCAGCGGCCAGAACCCAGGGAAGGATTGATTCAGGGGTTCAGCCTATTATTGGGGTGAACCTTTATAAAAGAGAAAAAGATGATGTGCCAAAAATTCTTCAGGTGGAAAACTCTGAAGTAAGGTCTTCTCAGATCCAAAGACTAGAAAAGCTAAAAAAAGAGCGAAATGACTCCCTAGTTTTAGAAAAACTGAATGCCATGACCGAGGCTTGTCAGAGTGGTTCAGGAAATCTTCTCGCTCTAGCAGTTGAGGCCGCCAGGGCCCATGCCACTGTGGGAGAGATGAGTCTATCCATGGAAAAAGTTTTTGGACGCCATCAGGCCGAAATTAAAACCATTCAGGGTGTGTACTTAAAAGAGGTCAAAGAAGGTAAGGTTAATGTGGGAGAGTTAAAAAAGTTAATTGAAGAGTTTCAAAAATACGAAGGCCGCCGCCCAAGGATCTTAGTGGCAAAAATGGGACAGGATGGACATGACCGGGGTCAGAAGGTGATTGCTACGGCCTTTGCTGATCTGGGCTTTGATGTGGACGTAGGGCCACTTTTTCAAACACCAGAGGAGACAGCAAAACAGGCGGTTGAAAACGATGTCCATGTGATTGGGGTCTCTTCCCTTGCGGCCGGGCACCTCACTTTAGTGCCGGAGCTTAAGAAAGAACTTAAAAAATTAAACCGTGAAGATATTCTTGTCACCATTGGTGGAGTTATTCCTCCTCAGGACTATGATAAGCTCTATCAAATGGGTGTGGCGGGAATTTTTGGCCCGGGAACAGTCATCCCTGACGCCGCCAAGGATCTCTTAAAAAAACTTAGTCACGTTTTGGGACACCAATGAGAAAAAACCTCACCCTCACCGATTACCTGGAAGGATTTAAAAATCAGGATAGAACCATCCTAGCAAGGGCCATCACCCTTGTTGAGTCCTCACTTCCTCAACATCAAAAACTCTCCTCTGAACTTTTAAAAACTCTTCTCCCTCAAACTGGTGGGGCAAGAAGAATTGGAATCTCTGGAACACCAGGAGTTGGTAAATCTACTTTCATTGAAATTTTTGGAAAACTTTTAACTGCTCAAAATAAAAAAGTCGCTGTCCTCACCGTGGACCCCACTTCACAGGTAAGTGGTGGATCCATTCTGGGAGATAAAACCAGAATGAATGAACTTGCTATTGACCCCAATGCTTTCATTAGACCCACTCCCTCCGGTGATACCCTCGGGGGAGTGGCCAAAAAAACCA